>NZ_JBHJRX010000063.1:0-48756 GCF_042268605.1 Streptomyces sp. NPDC056296
GTAGACGGCCACGCTCGCGATCCCCGCGTCCCGGCAGGCCCGGGCCACACGGACAGCGATTTCGCCACGATTGGCGATGAGCACCTTGCGCACGACGGCTCACCTTCCTGAGCGTACGGACAACTCCCGCCAGACTCGCGGGCCTTCGCTTCAGGGATCAAGCCGCTTCGCTACAAACCTTGGTGAGAAGTGCTTCCCCTCGGACGCAGCACGTTCGTCCTCCACCGGGACGCGGCCCGGTGGAGGACGAACGGCCGTAGCGACCCGGCCGGGTGTCTACGGGTGACCGAGGCGGAAACCCACGCCGCGTACCGTGATGATCCAGGTACTCGACCCCAGCTTCCCGCGCAGGCTGCTGACGTGGGTGTCGATGGTGCGGCCCGGACGCGACCAGCTGTCCTCCCAGACCTGTGTCATCAACTGCCGGCGGGAGACGACCTTTCCCGGCTGGGCGGCGAGCAGGTGCAGCAGGTCGAACTCCTTGCGGGTCATGCCCACGCTGCGCCCGTCCAGCCAGACCTCACGGACCCGCGCGTCGATGCGCAGCGGACCGTGCATGAGGACCTGCTCCAGGGGCTGCTGGGGTCGCACCCTGCGCATCACCGCCTCGATCCGGGCCAGCAGTTCACGAAACCCGTAGGGCTTCGCCATGTAGTCGTCCGCACCCGCCTGGAGCCCGAGGACCCGGTCCAGTTCACTGTCGCGTGCGGTGACGGCGATGATCGGCGTCTCGCTCGTGGCCCGCAGGCTGCGGCACACTTCGAGACCGTCCAGGTCGGGCAGATCGAGGTCGAGCAGGATGAGGTCCGAACTCTGGTGCGTCCGCAGCGCTTCGGCGCCGGTGGGCACGCTCTCGGCCGTGTAGCCGTGCCGGCGCAGTCCCTGCACCAGGGAGTCGGCGGCCCGTGCCTCGTTCTCCACGACGAGCAGCCGCAGGGCACCCTGCCGTGGCGGCGCAGACGCGTCGACGAGGGGCGACCCGGATATGGGTGGAGCCGTGTGGGGGGCTCCGTGGCGTCGTGTCATACGTGGTTCCAGGAGGTCTGTGCTCTGGCGGTTCATCTGTAACTCCCCACGTCCGCGCGATAGGCGCGTTACAAGTAGACCGTTCGCCGGGACATTACAAACCGCGAGCCCGGTTTGTCAATCTTTCCTGGCCCGCCGGGCGGCGACCCAGTGGCGCGTCAACCGACCTACCAAACACGGCTAAATCACCCACTACACGCACCAACCCCCGCACGCGATCGGCATCTCTGTCCGAAAATCGGTGACGCTGGACTGCATACAAAACCGCAAGGTTGGTTTTATACTGTGGGAGCGACACTCGCTCACCGGTTCACACCGCGCGCGTGCCGTTTCCCCTGCCGCCCCGCCACACCAGGCACACTCCGCAACGGAGCCAATCGGTGAAGAAACAGGAACGGGCCATCCGCACCCGTCACGCCCTGATCCGTTCCGCGGCCGAGCTGTTCGAGCAACGCGGATACGTGCAGGCACGCCTGGCGGAGATCAGCTCGGGAGCCGGTGTGAGTTCCGGCGCGCTCCACTTCCACTTCCCCAACAAGACCGCCGTGGCCGACGCCGTGGAGAGCGAGGCCGGCCGGATCCTTCGCCGGTCGGCGCGCAAGGCGTACGACGATCAGCCGAACGCGCTGCAGACCCTGGTCGACGTCTCGCACGTCCTGGCGCATCTGTTGCGTCAGGACGTGGTGGTGCGGGCCGGCTTCCGGCTCAACTGCGACAACACACTGCGCACCGGGCTCAGTCTCCGCCAGGAGTGGCAGAGCTGCGTGCAGCAGCTGCTGGCCCAGGCCGCCGACGAGGGCTCGCTCAGGCCCGGCCTGCCCCAGCGCGACCTGGTGATGGCCCTGGTCGCCGCGACCACCGGGTTCGAGATACTGAGCCGGGAGAATCACGAATGGCTGTCCCGCCGCTCACTCAGCCGTTACTGGCGGCTGCTGCTGCCCTCCGTCGCCGAGGCGCACGTGGCGGTCGACCCCGAGGGCACGGACTCCCTGATCGCCGATCCCGCGCCCGTGCTCATACGGTGACGGCCCTCCGGGGCAGGACCCATGGGATGCAACCCGAACACCGGAACTCCGCCGCCCCCGCCGGGCGGCGGAGCGGCGGAGTAGGCCGGCGGAGTACCGAGCGTCAGGCCGAGACGGGGCCGAGCAGGACGGGAAGCGCACCGTACCCATGGAGCATGAAGGTGGGTATGGGCCGGAGTTCGGCCGGCGCGCAGGCCAGTTCCATCTTCGGGTACCGCTCGAAGAGCTGGGCGAAGGCCACCCCCGCCTCGATCTCCGCGAGCGGGGCTCCCAGGCACCGGTGGGTGCCGTGGCCGAAGCCGAGGTGGTCGCGCTTGTCCCGCAGCAGATCGAAGCGGCCGGCGTCCGGCCCGTGCCGCTCCGCCTCGTGTCCGGCCCCGTGGAAGGCGACGATGATCGGGTCACCCCGCTTGATCAGCACACCGTCGAGGTCGATGTCCTCGACGGCGAATCTCATCGGGGCGAACGCCGGAGGCGTGTGCGTCCGCAGGGTCTCGGTGACCACGTCGCTCCAGTCGGCGCGGCCGGCCCGCACGTGTTCCAGCTGCTCGGGATGGGTCAGCAGCTCGGCGACCGCGTTGGTGATCAGCATCGCCGTGGTGTCCTGCCCCGCGGCGATCATCATGAAGAGCGTGCCGAGGAGTTCTTCCTCGGAGAGCCGGTCCTCCTGGTCCCTCGCCTGGATCAGTGACGTGGTCAGGTCGTCGCCCGGCCGCGTCCGCTTGTTCTTCACCAGCTCGGCGAGCAGGCCGTAGGCGCGCAGGCGCGCGGCCCCCATCTCCTCACCGGTGACGGTGCTGCAGAACACCGTGTGGAGTGCGGCGCTGAGCTCGTCCGTGGCCTGGCCTCGGGGCACGCCGTACAGCTCGCAGATGACCCGCAACGGCAGCAGGTCGGCGTATGCGGTCTTCAGGTCGACCGGTGCCCCGGTCGGGAGCTGCCCCATCTCGTCGAGCAGCTCGTCGGCGATCCGCTCCACCTTCGGACGCTGCGACTCGGACCGGCGCGCCGTGAACGCCCCGGCGATCAGCCGGCGCAGCCTGGTGTGGTCCTCCCCGTAGGAGAAGAGCATGTTCTCGTTGGCCACCCACGGATACAGCGGCCACTGCTCCGTAATCTCCCCGGAGATGAAGGCGGGCCAGTGCCGTCGGGCGTCTCTGGACACCCGGCGGTCCGTCAGCAGCCGTTCCACGTACTCCTGCCCGACGACCGCCCAGGCGATCACCCCTCCAGGCAGCTCCACCTGGACGGCGGGCCCCTGGGCCCGCAGCCGCGCCGCCTCCCCGACGAGGTCTTGCCCCGTCACGTCCAGCGCGTAAGGACAGGCTGTCATTCCCATTGGCACTCCCTGAGTTGGTCTTGCCCAACGCATTGACACTTGCCATGCGGAACGCCCCCCGCACCGGAGCGCCCGTCACCGCGCCCCGGGACATGCACCGGTCAGCCGACCGCCTCCGACCGCGCCTGCCGGCGCAGTCCCATCGCGTGCTCGTAGACACGGGCTCCGCGGTCCGCTCCCATGTCCAGTCGTACGAGCACGGCCGGGACCGCGACGCTCGACATCAGATGCCGTTCGATGTCGGCGACCCGGTCCATGAGATCGGCGTAGCCGGTCATGATCTTCGACAGGATCTGGGCCCCGGTGAATGCCGCGACGAACATCCGCGCGGTGTCCTCGACGTCGACCTGGGGCAGCAGTTCCCCGTTCGCCTTGGCCCGGGCCAGAACCGCCGCGTTGTACTCGATCCAGCCGGCCATCGGCGTCTGCCGGTTCAATCCGTCCCGCGGGACGCCCTGCTCCACGGTGAGCCGGATGCTGCCGCGGACCATCGCGTCACCGGTGCTCAGCATGTGGGCGAGGAGGAAGGTCGAGTCCAGACCCTGCTGGAGGACGAGTTCCTGCGGGGCCGGCTCGGGCACGGCGCCGACCTGGTCGGACAGCACCGCCTGCGCCAGTTCCTCCTTGGAGGAGAAGTGGAAGTACAGCGCGCCCTTGGTCACGTCGGCCCGGTGAAGGATCTCGGAGATCGTCGCCGCCTCGTAGCCGACGTCCGCGAACACCGAGGCGGCCGCCACCAGGATGGAGTGGCGCGTCCTGATCGCGCGTTCCTGCAGTGCCACGCTCCACACCTCCGCGTCAGCCCGGTACCTGCTCGAGCAAAAGAAACCGACAGGTTCGTATTCTGTCACTCGGCCGAGCCCAGGATCAAGTGCCGCACACTCACGGAGCACCGAAACCAGCTCAAGAGCGGCATAAAGGCCATACCTCCGAGTGACCAACCCGTTAACAAACCATAGCGCCGGTTTTTCGACGAGGAGGCCACCGTCGCTCAGCGGCTGGGCATATGCCCAGAACACCGAGCTGAAGCCCGCATTCCGTTAGTGCCGGCTCGACGGATCACACCCGCCGAAGCCCCTGAGAGAACGTCAATTTGCCAACTCTTGACTTGATAACAAAACCGGTAGGTCCGTATCTTCTGGCACTGCACGTCCAACCATCCGGATCTGCAACTCACGGGGGAGAGGGTCATGGCCCTTCTGACATCGAGGACCGAGCAGCACCCCGCCACGCAGGACCGCGCGACCACTCATCCGGATCAGTCCCTCGCGGACGATCTGCGCGCGTTCGAGAGCCTCGCGTTCGGCGACTTCGGGACGACCGGCACCACACCCACCAGCGAACTCACCCGTCTGCTCTTCGACCGCGAGGGCGAGCGGGAGCGGATACACCGCCCATGGCAGCGGCTGATGGCCGACAGCGCGTTCAGACACCGCCCGGGCCTGTCACCCGCCGAGCAGGCCGCCCGGTCCTACGACTGGCTGCGCATGGTCAACGACGCTGTTCCGACGCCCGAGGACCTCGCCGAGGACGCCGGTCGGCTGGCGAGTCTGCACGAGTGGGCGGCGATCGTGGACGGCGGCGGGGGCCTGTGCACGGTGGCGAGCATCCACTACAACCTGTTCCTCGGCAGCCTCCTGGACCACGAGGTCGACTCGCGTCGCGACCTGACCGAGTTCACGTCCATGCGGCGCATCGGTACGTTCCTGTGCACCGAAGTCGAGCACGGCAACGACAGTGCCGCGCTGGAGACCACCGCCGAACTCGATCCCGAGACGGGCGGTTTCATTCTGAACACGCCGCATCCCGGCGCCCAGAAGTTCATGCCCAACACCAGCACGACCGGTGGTCCCAAGACGGCGGTGGTCGCCGCCCGGCTCCTCGTCGGCGGACAGGACCAGGGCGTCTTCCTCTTCCTCACCCCGCTCAGCGACGACGAAGGCCTGCTGCCCGGCATACGGGTACGTCGGCTGCCCTTCCGTTCCGGCGCGCCCGTCGACCACTGCCTCACCCACTTCGACCGGGTGCGGCTGCCCCGGGAGGCACTGCTGGAGGCGGAGCACGGCCGGCTCGGCGGCGACGGCACGCTCAGCAGCACCCTCGGCAACCGCCGCAAACGATTCCTGCGCTCGATCGGGCGAGTCACGGTGGGGAAGCTGTGCATGAGCGGCGCGGCGGTCGGGGCGTCCCGGGCCGCCCTGGCCATCGCCGTCCGCTACGGCGAGCACCGCCACGTCAGCGGGCCCAGGGCGGGCGAGCGCATCGCCGTCAACGCGTACCGGACCCACCACAGCCGACTGCTCGGTGCGCTGTCCACGGCGTACGCCATGACCTTCCTGCACCGCTCGGTGCTCTCCCGGTGGAGCGGCCACACCGACGAGGAACGGGAGGACGTCGAGCGCCTGGTGGCCGTCGCCAAGGGCTGGATCACCTGGCAGGCCCGCGGCATCACGGTCGAGTGCCGCGAACGGTGCGGCGCGCAGGGCCTGTTCGCCGTCAACGGTCTGTCCGGCTTCCCCGACTACGTCGAGGGGACGGTGACCGCCGAGGGCGACAACCTCGTGATCTGGGCGAAGGCCGCCGCCGAACTGGTCTTCCACCACGAGGCCGAGAAGGATGCGTGGCCGGCCCCGGCCACCGGCGCCGAGGAACTCGTCGACCCGCACTTCCTGCGGCACCTCCTGGCCCGGTCCGAGGCCGTCTGGCAGACCCGTGCGCGCCTGGCGCTGCGGCGAGGTCCCGCCAAGGACCCGGTCGCCCGCTGGAACGCCACCTCGTCGGCGGCCCTGGAGATGGTCTCCGCCCACGCCAACCTGCGCGCGGCCGACGCCTTCCTCGACGCGGTCTTCCTGGCCCGCGATCCGCAGGCCCGCGAACTGCTGGAACGACTCTGCCTGCTGTTCCTGCTGCACCAGGTGAGCGAGCGCACCGGGGACCTGCTGGCGCACGGACACATGAGCACCGAGCAGGTCCGTGCCCTGCCCACCGTCCTCGACACGGTGACCGGCGGCCTCGCCCCGCACATGACGGCCCTGGTCGACGCCTTCGACCTGCCCGACGGGTTCCTGGACGCGGTGCCCATCGCCAACAGCGGCTGCGTCCCGCTCGCCGACTACGCCGGCCTCGGCGAGTAGGCGGCTTGCCAGGTCAGACGGCTTGTATCCGAACCGTTGCCGTTCCGTCGGAACTCCCCCACAGCGAACGAATAGTGTGTGGTGCCGTTCCAGGGCAGTTCACCATAGGGGGAATCACCAGCATGCGATCCATACGGCCGTCGTTCATCACGCGCGGGCACAGGCGCGGGCGGCGCGGAAACTCCCCCGTGCCGGTCGCCGTGGCGCTCGTCTCGGCACTCGCGCTCACCGCCACCGCCTGTGAGTCCGGCGACCCCGAGGCGAGCGGCGACGCCTCGGCCTCCGCGTCCGCCGCGGACGGGGGCAACGGCGAGATCCGGATCCCGGACCACATCAAGGACAAGCTCAAAGAACACGGGATCGACGTCGACGAGTGGAAGAACGGCGCCTGGAAGAACTGGAGCAAGGACGACTGGCTGCGCGAGGCGCAGGACTACGTCAACCCGATCATCGAGGACCTGTGGGACCCGGACCGCATGCGGGACGCCCAGGAGCCGGACCAGGAGGTCGACGACAGCGACCTCTCCGGTGACCAGGGCGTCACCGACCCGGAGCCGCAGCCGGTACAGGCGCAGGCGGTGCCGCCCAAGTACCACGACAGCGCCGCCACCGCGGGCAAGCTGCTCTTCGACTCCCCCAAGGGCTCGATGGTCTGCTCGGCGACGGTCGTGGAAGACCCGGCCAACCCGGGCAAGTCCAACCTGGTCTGGACGGCCGGCCACTGCGTGCACGCGGGCAAGAAGGGCGGCTGGTACCGCAACATCGCGTTCGTGCCCTCGTACAACGACGCCGGCAAGTCGACCGAGGAACTCCAGAACGCCACGAAGGAGGAGGTCGCTCCCTACGGCGTCTGGTGGGGCGACTGGGCGCAGACCTCGGACCAGTGGATCGAGCAGGGCGGCGCGACCGGCGGTGACGGCGCCTCGTACGACTACGCCGTCATCCATGTGACGCCGGAGAAGGGCAGCGACGGCAAGTCCCTGGAGGAGACGGTCGGCGACGCGCTTCCGGTGGACTTCGACGCGCCCGCGGTGCCCGAGGTGAAGAGCCTCAAGGCGATCGGCTACCCGGCCGCGGCGCCGTACGACGGCCAGAAGCTGTACCAGTGCGAGGACAAGCCCGGTCGGCTGTCGATCGCCGCCTCCGACCCGACGATGTACCGCATCGGCTGCACCATGACCGGCGGTTCGTCCGGTGGCGGCTGGGTCGCGGCCGGTTCCGACGGCAAGCCGGCGCTGGTGTCCAACACCTCGATCGGCCCGGTGACGGCCGGCTGGCTGGCCGGTCCGCGGCTGGGCGAGGAGGCCAAGGGTGTGTTCGACGCGGTGAGCGGCAAGTTCGCCGGCCGGTGACCGCGCGCTGAGGCACAGCGCCTCGACTCGGAGGACGGTGGGGTGCGTCGGGCCCGCCCGGCACCCCACCGCGCCTCCGGTGACATTCATACGTACCGCATTCATACGTTTCAACGGGGGTCGATCCACCATGCGTTCCGCACCAACGCCCGCCGCTCCACGGCACCGGCGGCGCACCGCGCTCGCCGCCACCGGTCTCGTCGCCGCCCTGGCGCTCACCGCGACCGCCTGTGGCGGTTCGGAGAAGGACGAGGCCGACGCCAAGCCCAGCGGCGGCACCTCGCAGGCCGCCGACGCCGGTGGTGACGGCAAGGTCGAGGTCCCGGCCGGCCTCGCGGACCGGCTCAAGGATCACGGCATCGACGTCGACCAGTGGAAGGACGGCGGCTGGAAGGACTGGGACAAGGACAAGTGGCTCACTGAGGCCAAGGACTTCGTCAACCCGGTGATCGAGGGCCTGTGGAAGCCGGACCGGATGCGGTCCGCGACGGAGGCCGACAAGACCGTCACGACCAAGGACACCGCCGCCGACCAGGGCGCCACCGACCCGGAGCCGGCGCCCGTCGAGGCCGTGGCCGAGAAGACGCCGTACCACGACAACGCGGCCCCGGTCGGCAAGGTCTTCTTCGACTCCCCCGAGGGCTCGATGGTCTGTTCCGGCACCGTCATCAAGGACGCCAACCACCCGGGCAAGTCCAACCTGGTGTGGACGGCGGGCCACTGCGTGCACGCCGGCGGCAGCGGCGGCTGGTACCGCAACATCGCCTTCGTGCCCTCGTACAACGACCTCGGCAAGTCCGAGACGGAGCTGGCGGGCGCGACGACCACCGAGATGGCCCCGTACGGCACCTGGTGGGCCGACTGGGCCTCGACCTCCAACCAGTGGATCCAGGGCGGTGCGGAGGACGGCGGCGACGGCGCCGCGTACGACTACTCCGTGCTGCACGTGAAGCCGGAACAGGGCAGCAAGTCCCTGGAGGAGACGGTCGGCGCCGCCTTGGAGGTGGACTTCTCCGCCCCCTCGGCGACGGAGGTCGCCAGCATGGGCGCCTGGGGTTACCCGGCCGCCGCCCCGTACAACGGCCTGAAGATGTTCAGGTGCGTCGACCGGCCCGGCCGACTGTCGCTGAGCCCGTCGCTGCCGACGATGTACCGCATCGGCTGCACCATGACCGGCGGTTCGTCCGGCGGCGGCTGGTTCCGGGTGGTGGACGGCGAGACCAAGCTGGTCTCGAACACCTCGATCGGCCCGCTGGAGAACACCTGGCTGGCGGGTCCGCAGCTGGGCCCGGAGGCCGAGGCGATGTACCAGAACATGAGCAAGACGTACGGCGGTCGGTGACACGCACCCGCACGCGCACGTGTCGAGGGCCCGCCCCCTGTCGGCAGGGGGCGGGCCCTCGTCGTCGCTGTGCGCCTGCGCGTCAGGCGAGCGGTGCCGGAACGTACGGCGTGAGCTCCGCCGCCAGTTCCTCGTGCACCCGCACCTTGAGCAGGGTGCCCTCCGGGGTGTGCTCCTCGGAGATCACCTCGCCCTCGTCATGGGCGCGGGCGACCAGCTTGCCGCGGGTGTACGGCACGAGCGCCTCGATCTCGACCGACGGGCGCGGCAGCTCGTTGTCGATCAGCGCGAGCAGCTCGTCGATGTTCCGGCCGGTGCGCGCCGAGACCGCGATGGACCGCTTCTCGACCCGCAGCAGCCGCTGGAGCACCAGCGGGTCGGCCATGTCGGCCTTGTTGATCACGACGATCTCGGGTACGCCGGTGGCGCCGACGTCCCTGATCACCTCGCGCACGGCGGCCAGCTGCTCCTCCGGAGCCGGGTGCGAACCGTCCACCACGTGCAGGATCAGGTCGGAGTCGCCGACCTCCTCCATCGTGGAGCGGAACGCCTCGACCAGGTGGTGCGGCAGGTGCCGGACGAAGCCGACGGTGTCCGCCAGGGTGTACAGCCGTCCGCTCGGCGTCTCCGCGCGGCGCACGGTCGGGTCCAGGGTGGCGAACAGCGCGTTCTCCACCAGCACGCCCGCGCCCGTGAGGCGGTTGAGCAGCGAGGACTTGCCCGCGTTGGTGTAGCCCGCGATGGCGACGGACGGCACCTTGTGGCGCTTGCGCTCCTGGCGCTTGATCTCGCGGCCGGTCTTCATGTCCGCGATCTCCCGGCGCATCTTCGCCATCTTCTCGCGGATCCGGCGCCGGTCCGTCTCGATCTTGGTCTCACCGGGACCACGGGTGGCGAGGCCGCCGCCCTTGCCGCCGCCCATCTGCCGGGACAGCGACTGACCCCAGCCGCGCAGCCGCGGCAGCATGTACTGCATCTGCGCGAGCGCGACCTGCGCCTTGCCCTCTCGGGACTTGGCGTGCTGGGCGAAGATGTCCAGGATCAGGGCCGTACGGTCGATGACCTTGACCTTGACGACGTCCTCGAGGTGGATCAGCTGCCCCGGGCTGAGCTCACCGTCGCAGATGACGGTGTCCGCACCCGTGTCGACGACGACGTCCCGCAGCTCCTCGGCCTTGCCGGAGCCGATGTAGGTGGCGGCGTCGGGCTTGTCGCGGCGCTGGACGACGCCGTCGAGCACGAGCGCGCCGGCGGTCTCCGCGAGGGCGGCCAGCTCCGCGAGGGAGTTCTCCGCGTCCTGCACGGTGCCCGAGGTCCACACGCCGACGAGGACGACCCGCTCCAGACGGAGCTGGCGGTACTCGACCTCGGTGACGTCCTCGAGCTCGGTGGACAGGCCCACCACCCGGCGCAGCGCCGCGCGGTCGGAGCGGTCGAACTGCTCGCCGTCCCACTTGGGGTCGATGTCGTGGCTCCAGGCGACGTCCTCTTCCATCAGGGCATCGGCCCGGAGGCCCTCGGGATAGGTCTGCTCGAGACGCTTGGTGTCCTGGGAGGGGGAAGAAGAGGAGGTCATTGGATCCTTACGTAGCTCGGAAACGATTGGCGCGGCATGGACACCGCGACACTTCGCACAACGCACGAGCCGCCGGGGAGATTCCCACGGCCCCTGCCGTGCCGTCCCGAAGATGGTCGCACGGCACGGGCCGTCTCGTCACCGGCTTATTCCCCGTGCGATTTCCCCGTGGCGGCCGCCGGCGCCTGGTCGGTCGCCGTCGGCTTCCAGTCCGGGTGGCCGGGCATGGGCGGGGTCTTCTCGCCGTACAGCCAGGCCTGGAAGAAGTCGCCCAGGTCGCGGCCGGAGATCTCGGAGGCGAGCCGGACGAAGTCGGCGGTCGTCGCCGTGCCGTCCCGGTGGCGGGTGACCCAGGCCCGTTCGACGCGCTCGAAGGCGGGGCGGCCGATCTCCTGGCGCAGGGCGTAGAGCACGAGGGCGGCACCGTCGTACACGTTGGAGCGGAAGATGCCGGTCTTGCTGCCGTTCTTCGGCGGCTTCGGCGCGGCCGGCGGTCCGCCCGCCGTGCGCCAGCGGTCGGAGGCGCCGTAGGCGGCCTTCATGCGCGCCGCCATGGGCTTGTCCGCGGTCTCCTCCGCGTACAGCGCCTCGTACCAGGTGGCGTGGCCCTCGTTGAGCCACAGGTCGGACCAGGTGCCCGGGCTGACACTGTTGCCGAACCACTGGTGGGCCAGCTCGTGCACCATGATCGACTCGACGTACCACGCGGGGTAGGCGGGCTCGGTGAACAGCTCCCGCTCGAAGAGGGAGAGCGTCTGGGTCTCGAGTTCGAAGCCGGTGGTGGCGTCGGCCATGAGCAGGCCGTACGTCTCGAAGGGGTAGCGCCCGACCTTGTCCTCCATCCAGGCGATTTGGCCGGGGGTCTTCTTCAGCCACGGTTCGAGCGCCGCGCGGTGCTGCGTCGGCACGACGTCCCGGACGGGCAGTCCGTGCGGGCCGGTGCGGTGCAGCACCGTGGAGCGGCCGATCGACACCTGGGCCAGCTCGGTGGCCATGGGGTGCTCGGTGCGGTACGTCCAGGTGGTCGCTCCGCCGGCCGGGTGCACGCCGGTCGGCAGGCCGTTCGCCACGGCCGTGAGCCCGTCGGGGGCGGTGACGCGGAAGGTGAAAAGTGCCTTGTCGGAGGGGTGGTCGTTGCAGGGGAACACCAGGTGGGCGACGTCGGCCTGGTTGGCCATGGCGAGGCCGTCGGCGGTGCGCACCCAGCCGCCCGGGCGGTCCTCGGGGTACACGGGGTCGCTGCTGTGCCGCACGGTGATCCGCGTCCACTCGCCCTCGTCGAGCGCGTCGTCGGGCGTGACGACGAGGTCCTCGCCGGCCGTGGCGAAGCCGGCGGGCTCGCCGTCGACCTCGACGGAGTCGACCTTGCCGTGGGCGAAGTCGAGGTTGACCCGGTCCAGGTCGGCCGTCGTCCGGGCGTCGATGGTGGTGACGGCCTTCAGCGGCTCGCTGTTGCTGCCGGAGTAGGTGAAGGACAGGTCGTAGGCCGCCACGTCGTAACCGGGGTTGCCCAGGTGCGGGAAGAGGCGGTCGCCGACGCCCAGGGGGGTCGGCGGGGCGCTCGCGGCGACCAGGCAGACGGAGACGGCCGAGGCGAGCAGCGCCGCGGCCCTGAACCGGCGGCGGGACCACGCGCGGGGCCGCGGAGTCGGGGTGTGAGGGGTGTGCAGCATCCCCCACGGCTATCAGCGCGCGCGTACGCCGCGGCGACGGCGCGCGCCCGGAACACCCGAACGGGTACGTCCCGGCGGCCGACGCCCCGCCCGGGTACGACCGGGCGCGGGTAGGACCGGGCGCGGGTGGGACGGGGCGCGGGTACGACCGGGCGCGGGTACGACCCGCCCGGGTACCACCGGGCCCGGGTACCACCGGAGCCAGGTACGCCCTGCCCGAGTACGACCCGCCCGCACACGACCGGCCCGGACGCGACCAGCCCGGATACCACCGGCCCCGGGTACCACCGGCCCCGGGTACGACCCGCTCGGGTACGCCCCGCCCGCACACGACCGGGCCCGGGTACGCCCCGCCCGAGTACGACCCGCCCGCACACGACCGGAGCCGGGTGCGCCCCGCCCGAGTACGACCCGCCGGACAGGACCCGTCCGGGTGCGGCTCAGACCCCCGTGGTCTGCGGCTGCGCTCTGCTCACGTCGTACACCCCGGCCACGTCGCGCATCGCGCGCATGAGGGCGGGCAGCCGGGCGGCGTCCGGGAGCAGGACGGTGTAGGTGTGGCGGACCCGCTGCCGGTCGGGGGGTTCCACGGTCGCGGAGACGATCTCGGCGCCTTCGACCGCCATGGCCTCGGTGAGGTCGGCCAGGAGGTGCGGGCGGCCGAACGATTCGGCGAGCAGGGTGACCCGGCACTGTGTGCTCTCCCCCCAGCCCACACCGACCTCCGCGCGCCCCGCGCTCTTCATGCGCGCCACCACCGCGCACTCCGCGCGGTGCACGGTCACCACTCCCCCGCGCACCGAGAAGCCGGTGATCTCGTCGGGCGGTACGGGGGTGCAGCAGCCGGCCAGCCGCACGGTCGCGCCCGGCGGGTCGACGAGGACGTCGGCGGAGGCGGGACGGGTGCTCGGTCCGTCGGACGTCGGGCGCGAGACGGGTGCGTCACCGGCGGCGGGACCGCGGGACGT
Source organism: Streptomyces sp. NPDC056296 (assembly GCF_042268605.1). Classification (NCBI taxonomy): domain Bacteria; kingdom Bacillati; phylum Actinomycetota; class Actinomycetes; order Kitasatosporales; family Streptomycetaceae; genus Streptomyces; species Streptomyces sp. NPDC056296. Next base: position 13,436 of record NZ_JBHJRX010000063.1, read on the forward strand.
CTCCTCCGCTTCGGCGGGCGGCTGCGCGGGGTGAGCCGCGAGCCGGCGCTGGATGGCGATCCGCGCGGCAGGAGTGTGGGCGTGCTCCAGCCACTCCCTGGAGGGCTCGGAGGCGGGGTCCTGGCCCATCAGGAGCTGCACGGTGTCGCCGTCCCGCAGCACCGTGCTCATGGTCGCCAGGCGGCCGTTGACCCGCGCGCCCATGGTCGCGTGCGCGTCCTCGCCGTACTGGGCGTACGCGGCGTCCACGCAGGTCGCGCCGTCGGGCAGGCCGAGGGTGCCGCCGTCGGGGCGGAAGACGGTGATCTCGCGGTCCTGGGCGAGGTCCGCGCGGAGGGTGGACCAGAAGGTGTCGGGGTCGGGGGCGCCCCGCTGCCAGTCGAGCAGCCGGGAGAGCCAGCCGGGCCGGGTCGGGTCGGCGCGCTCGCCGTCGCCCGCGGTCTGCTCCTCCGACGGCGGCGCGTAGGGGTTGCCGAGCGCGACGACACCCGCCTCGGCGACCTTGTGCATCTGGTGGGTGCGGATGAGGACCTCGACGACCTGGCCGTCCTGCGCGCGGGCCACCGCCGTGTGCAGCGACTGGTACAGGTTGAACTTGGGTACGGCGATGAAGTCCTTGAACTCCGAGACCACCGGCGTCATACAGGTGTGCAGTTCGCCGAGGACGGCGTAGCAGTCGGCGTCCTCCTGCACGAGCACCAGGAGGCGGCCGAAGTCGGCGCCGCGCAGCGGGTCGCGTTTGCGGGAGACGCGGTGCAGGGAGACGAAGTGCCGGGGCCGGATGAGGACTTCGGCGGTGATGTCGGCCTCGCGCAGCACCTTGCGCACCTCGTCGGCGACCGCGGCGAGCGGGTCGTCCGCGCGAGCGGCGTTCTCGTCGACCAACTCCCGCGTGTGCTCGTACTCCTCGGGATGCATGACCGCGAAGACGAGATCCTCCAGCTCGGACTTGAGCGCCTGTACGCCGAGCCGTTCGGCGAGCGGGATGAGCACGTCCCGGGTCACTTTGGCGATGCGCTCCTGTTTCTCCTTGCGCATGACGCCGAGGGTGCGCATGTTGTGCAGCCGGTCGGCGAGTTTGATCGACATCACGCGGACGTCGTTGCCGGTGGCGAGGAGCATCTTGCGGAAGGTCTCGGGCTCGGCGGCGGCGCCGTAGTCGACCTTCTCCAGCTTGGTGACGCCGTCGACGAGGTAGCGGACCTCGGCGCCGAACTGCTCGCCGACCTGGTCGAGGGTCACCTCGGTGTCCTCGACGGTGTCGTGGAGGAGGGAGGCGGTCAGCGTGGTGGTCTCCGCGCCGAGCTCGGCGAGGATCAGGGTCACGGCGAGGGGGTGGGTGATGTACGGCTCGCCACTCTTGCGCGTCTGGCCGCGGTGCGAGGACTCGGCCAGCACGTAGGCGCGGCGCAGCGGGTCGAGGTCGGCGTCGGGGTGGTGGGCGCGGTGGGCCTCGACGACGTGGCCGATGGCGTCGGGCAGCCGGCCGCGGGTGGCGGAGCCGAGCAGTGCGGCGCGGCCCAGGCGGCGCAGGTCGATCCGGGGGCGGGCCTTCCTGCGGGTCGCCGCCGGCGCGACGGCGCCGTTGACCGCGGGCGTCACAGGGCCTGGGCTCGCTGGATTCACGGCCTCCGCATTCATGGGCACCTCCGGCTGCACGGACCGGCGGACGGGGTATCCCAGGGCGGACACGGCTCAGGGGATGGTGTTGGTCCCCCGTCCGGGCCGGTGCTTGATGCTATCGAGCCCATCACGTGCGGCTGACCGCCTCTCGCCGAGCGTGAAACGGATCACCCATTCGAGCGATGGTCCGAGGGTTTACGTTTTCGCACTGAGTGTCATGGACCGGGCTGTGGTTCACCGGGTCGTGGTTCAGGCGAGTACCCCTTCCAGCCATGCGGAGTCGAATTCTCCCGCGGCGACGATCACGGCGGGGCCCGTCATCTCGATCTCGCCGTCGGGGCGCTCGGTGATCACCAGGGTGCCGCCGGGCACGTCGACCGTGTACGTCGCCGGGGTGCCGGTGACCGCCGGGTCGGCGCCGTCCCTGCGGGCGGTGGCGACGGCGACGGCGCACGCGCCCGTGCCGCAGGAACGGGTCTCACCGGAGCCGCGCTCGTGCACGCGCATCGCGACGTGACGGGGGCCGCGGTCGACCACGAACTCGACGTTGACGCCGTCCGGGTAGGCCGTGGCGGGCTCGTGGGGCGGCGGGGAGTACAGGTCGCCCGCGTGGGCGAGGTCGGCGACGAAGGCGACCGCGTGCGGGTTGCCCATGTTCACGTTCCGCGCGGGCCAGCTGCGCCCGTCGACGCTCACCACGACGTCGCCCCCGGGGAGCAGCGCGCGGCCCATGCCCACGGTCACGTCGCCGTTCTTCGCGAGGTGAACGCGCTTCACGCCCCCGCGCGTGGCGATGGTGAGATCGCCCTCGGCGGCGTGCCCGGCGCGCTGGAGATAGCGCGCGAAGACCCGCACGCCGTTGCCGCACATCTCCGCGACCGATCCGTCGCCGTTGCGGTAGTCCATGAACCACTCCGCCTCGGCCGCCATGTCCTTGGCCTCGGGATGCGCCGCGGACCGCACCACGTGCAGCAGTCCGTCGCCGCCGATGCCCGCGCGGCGGTCGCACAGAGCGGCGACGGCCGCTGGGGGCAGGTCGATGGCGTTCTCCGGGTCCGGGACGATCACGAAGTCGTTCTCGGTCCCGTGACCCTTGAGGAAGGCGATCCGCGTGCTCATTCCTCGATCGTACGGCGTCGGTACGACAGGACGACGAGGCGTGGACGAGGGACGGACGTGCTCGGACGCGGGCACCCGCACACGGGACACGCGCGCGGGCCCCGCGCCAGTGGGCTCGTGTCAGCCCCGCAGGCGGGCCACCCGCCACACCGCGAGGACGACGACGGCCGCGACCGCCAGGGCGTACACGACGATCATCCGCCAGTCGGCACGGCGACCCGATCCGCGCTGCGGCAGACCCGGCCAGGTGTAGCCGACCCGGCGGGCGGCCATCATGCCCCAGCCGGCCGCGCAGGAGCAGATCAGCAGCCCGAGCATCGCGATCACGGCACCGCTGTCGCCGAAGTCGAAGGCGAGCGGGAAGGCGAACATCAGGGAGCCGACCGCGGCCAGGCACACGATGGGCGCGAGCTGCCAGATGCGCAGCCGTCGCTGCGGACGCAGCTCGACCTCGACCTCGTCCCCGTACATCTCGTCGGGCTCGGGGCCGTCGGCCGCCACGCCCTCCGGCGTCTCGTCGGGGCCGTCGGGGCTCAGACCGGCTCCGTCCGGCTCCGGTCCGCCGTGGTCGGCGGTGCCGTGCTCGGTGCTCGGTGCGGTGTCGCGAGGGCCGGCCTCCATCGCCACGCGCCCTCCCAACTAGGACTCACTCGGTCGATCGAAGCTCGATGATGGCACGCCGCCGAAGGCCCGGATGACGGCCGGGGCGTCCCGATGCCATCACGTGATCAGGCTGTAACCGGTCGTTCGACCAACGACAGGGCGAGCTGCGGAAGTTCCGTGCGATCCGCCACAGCCCCACTCAACCAGTGCACCCGCGGATCGCGCCTGAACCACGAATCCTGACGGCGCGCGAAGCGTTTGGTGGCACGGACGGTCTCGGCCCGAGCGTCGTCCAGCGTGCACTCGCCGGCGAGCGCCGCGAGCACCTGCTGGTAGCCGAGCGCGCGCGACGCCGTACGCCCCTCGCACAACCCCTGCGCCTCGAGTGCGCGCACCTCCTCGACCAGACCGGCCTCCCACATCCGGTCGACGCGGTGGGCGATGCGCTCGTCCAGCTCGGGGCGCGCCACGTCGACGCCGATCTGCACGGTGTCGTAGACGGAATCGTGGCCGGGGAGGTTGGCGGTGAAGGGCCTGCCGGTGATCTCGATCACCTCCAGGGCGCGCACGATCCGGCGCCCGTTACTGGGCAGGATGGCCCGCCCGGCCTCCGGGTCGGCGGCGGCCAGACGGGCGTGCAGCGATCCCGAGCCCCGCAGTGCGAGCTCCTCCTCCAGCCGGGCCCTGACCTCGGGGTCGGTGCCGGGGAACTCCAGGTTGTCGACGGCCCCTCGGACGTAGAGGCCGGAGCCGCCGACGAGGATCGGCCAGCGCCCCTCGGCGAGCAGCGCGTCGATCCGCTCCCGCGCGAGCCGCTGGTACTCGGCGACGGACGCGGTGACCGTCACGTCCCAGATGTCGAGCAGGTGGTGCGGAATGCCACCGCGTTCCTCGGGCGTCAGCTTGGCGGTGCCGATGTCCATCCCACGGTAGAGCTGCATGGAGTCGGCGTTGACGACCTCACCGCCGAGCCGCTGGGCCAGGAAGACGCCCAGATCGGACTTTCCGGCCGCGGTGGGTCCGACTACGGCGATGACGCGGGGGGCGGGGGATGCGCTGCTCACCGCACCAGTCTCGCAAACCTCTGGCCCGGCCCTCGAACGAGTTACGTGACGGTGCGGGGCCGGGATCGTTGCCCGTTGCGAGGTTCCCGCGCCCCGGACCACCGGGGCCACGGCCCCGGCCACGCAAACGGACGCACCGGATGCCGCGGGATTTCGCCCGCACGAGTAACGTATGGAGTTGATATGGGCGTTTTTGCACGGCTTTTTCGGAGGTCGAAGACCACGGAGGAAGCACCGGCCGCCGCGACGTCGGCCGATACCCCGGAGTCCGAGCGTGCGGCGGAGGCGAACGCGGCAGAGACCGTGGAATCGACCGAAGCCGGGCCCCGGAACACGGCACAGCCCGCGGAGGCCGACGAGGCCGCCGAGGTCAACGAGTCCGCCGAGTCCGCCGACTCGGAGAGCGTCGGCATCCCCAAGCAGCAGTCCGCCGGGGAGGCCGTCGACAACGAGGCCGACAAGGGCGCCCGCACCTGACTGCCCCGTGAGGGAAGGCGAACCATGGGTCTGCTGGACAACTTGAAGGCCAAACTGGAACCGGCGAAGGGCAAGGTCTCCGACCTCGCGCAGCAGCACGGGGACAAGATCGATCGCGGTCTCGACAAGGTGGCGAAGACCGTCGACGAGAGGACCAAGGGCAAGTACAGCGACCGGATCCAGACGGGCACCGGCAAGGCCAAGGGCGCCATGGACCGCCTCGCCCACAAGGACGCCGACGGCATGGACGGAGACGGAAACACACCGGGCACGCCCCCGGGCGGTACCGCCCGGGGCGGTACCCCGCCGGCCGGGCCGCCTCCGGCTTCCTGACCCGCGACCCGCGCCCCCGGCACGCGGGCGGGTCACCGGCACATCGGCGGACGGTCACGAGCGGATCAGCTCCGGGCCGTCCGCCGGCTTGTGCGTGGCGGGTGTCCCGCGCCCGCCGCCGCCCGCCGGCTCGTGCGTCACGGACCTCCCGCGGCCGTCCTCTTACGACCAGGTGGCCGCGACGTACCCCACCCCGTACGGCGCGTCCTCGTACAGCAGCGCGCCGGCGAGAGCCGAGTCCTCGGCCGCGCCCGCGAGGACCTGCCAGGGCGCCCGGCCGGACACCTTCAGCTCGCGGGCCAGCGCGACGTCCAGCGCCGCGAGGGCGGCCACGTCCGCCGCTCCCAGCGCGCGCCCCACCGCCGCGTCGAAGGGCGCCGCCCGCTCGTCGAGGTACCCGGGCGCCTTGAGCGTGCGACACGCGCTGGCGTCGCCCAGTACCAGCAGCGCGATCCGCCCGGCCCGTGCGGCGACGTCCCGGCCCAGCGCCGCGCAGCGATCCGCGGGGAGGGCCTTCCCCACACCGATGCCCTCGACGGGGGCGTCGGCCCACCCGGTCCGTCCGAGCAGCCAGGCGCCCACGGCGAGCCCGTACGGCAGCTCGCGGCCGGCCCCCTCCGGCTCCGGCTCCGTACGGTGGTGCGGGCCCAGGCGCACGTCCAGATCCACGCCGAATCCGCGGAACGAGCCCCGTGTGCCCTGCGGATAGACCTCGGGTCCGGTGCCGTCGGCGGGCCCGACCACCACGAGCCGGTCGGGCCGGGCCGCGGCGAGCACACCCAACGCGTCCGTGCAGGCGGCACGCGCGGCGTCCAGCTCGGGTGCGGCGCCCGCGGCCACCTCCGGCACGAGGAGCGGCGGGCAGGGACAGACGGCGGCTGCGACAAGCATGATCGGCAGCGTATCTCCGGACCGCCGTCCGCAGCCGCACGCCCTGCGGTCAGTCGCAGCCGCAGCCGCTCGCCACGGCGGGCTGGGGCTCGGGAACGCCGATCTTCGGCAGGCCCAGCATCACGCCCACGGGCTTGGTCTGCTCGGCCGCGTTGCGCTTCTCCCAGGCGTCGCCCGCGCGCGTGCGGCGCACACCGAGCACCTCGCCCTCCGCGAGGAGGTGGTGCGGAGCGGCGTAGGTGATCTCGACCGTCACCACGTCGCCCGGGCGGACCTCCTGGTCGGGCTTGGTGAAGTGCACCAGGCGGTTGTCGGGGGCGCGGCCGGAGAGGCGGTGGGTGGCGCCGTCCTTGCGGCCCTCGCCCTCGGCGACCATCAGCTCCAGGGTGCGGCCGACCTGCTTCTTGTTCTCCTCCCAGGAGATCTCCTCCTGGAGGGCGACGAGACGCTCGTAGCGCTCCTGGACGACCGCCTTGGGGATCTGGTCGTCCATCTCGGCGGCCGGGGTGCCGGGCCGCTTGGAGTACTGGAAGGTGAAGGCCTGGGCGAACCGCGCCTCGCGCACCACGTGCAGGGTCTGCTCGAAGTCCTCCTCGGTCTCGCCGGGGAAGCCCACGATGATGTCGGTGGTGATCGCCGCGTGCGGGATGGCGGCCCGCACCTTCTCGATGATGCCCAGGTAGCGGTCCTGGCGGTAGGAGCGGCGCATGGCCTTCAGGACGGGGTCGGAACCGGACTGGAGCGGCATGTGCAGCTGCGGCATCGCGTTCGGCGTCTCGGCCATGGCGGCGATCACGTCGTCGGTGAAGTCGCGCGGGTGCGGGGAGGTGAAGCGGACGCGCTCCAGTCCTTTGATGTTGCCGCAGGCACGCAGCAGCTTGCTGAAGGCCTCGCGGTCGCCGATGTCGGAGCCGTAGGCGTTGACGTTCTGCCCGAGGAGGGTGATCTCGGAGACCCCCTCGGCGACCAGGGCCTCGACCTCGGCGAGGATGTCGCCGGGACGCCGGTCCTTCTCCTTGCCGCGCAGCGCCGGGACGATGCAGAACGTGCAGGTGTTGTTGCAGCCGACGGAGATGGAGACCCAGGCCGCGTAGGCGCTCTCGCGCCGGGTCGGCAGCGTGGACGGGAACGCCTCCAGGGACTCGGCGATCTCGACCTGCGCCTCCTCCTGCACGCGGGCGCGCTCCAGCAGCACCGGCAGCTTGCCGATGTTGTGCGTGCCGAAGACGACGTCCACCCAGGGCGCCCGCTTCACGATGGTGTCGCGGTCCTTCTGCGCCAGGCAGCCGCCGACCGCGATCTGCATTCCGGGCCGGCTCACCTTCCTCGGGGCGAGGCGGCCGAGGTTGCCGTACAGCTTGTTGTCGGCGTTCTCCCGCACGGCGCAGGTGTTGAAGACGACGACGTCCGCGTCGCCGTCGGCACTCTCGGGGGCGCGGACGTAGCCCGCGTCCTCCAGCAGCCCGGACAATCGCTCGGAGTCGTGGACGTTCATCTGGCACCCGTAGGTGCGTACTTCATAGGTGCGCGTGCCGCCCACTGACTGGCTCCGGTCGATGCTGCTCATGGCAATAAGGGTAGGCGCTCGGCGGCGATGGCCCGGGCCGCCTGTGGACAACCGGGGTCGTCGCAGGTCAGGGCTCGATGAGGCCCGCGCGGATCGCGTACCGGGTGAGCTCCAGGCGGTCGCGGACGCCCAGCTTCTGGAGCAGGTTGGCACGGTGGCGTTCGACGGTCTTGGCGCTGATGAACAGCAGCTCGCCGATCTCCTTGGAGGTATGGCCCTCGGCGACGAGCTTGAGGATCTCCTCCTCGCGTTCGGTGATGGGCCGCTCGGGCAGGCCACCGCCTCTGTGCAGGCGGTCCAGGTAGGAGCGGACCAGGGCCCGTTCGGCGCCCGGGTAGATGAACGGCTCGTCGCGTACGGCGGCCCTGCACGCCTCGACCAGGTCGCGGTCGGCGACGGACTTGAGGACGTAGCCGCAGGCACCGGCCTTGAGGGCCTCGAAGAAGTACTGCTCGTTGTCGTACATGGTCAGGATGAGGATGCGCAGCTCGGGCAGGCGGCGGGAGAGTTCGCGGGCCGCCTGGAGGCCGGTCATGCGGGGCATGGCGACGTCCAGGACCGCCAGGTCGACCTCGGTGGCCCGGGCCGCCGCGACCGCCTCGGCCCCGTCACCGGCCTCGGCGACGACGGTCAGGTCCGGTTCGCCGTCCAGGATGAGGCGTACTCCGCGGCGTACGAGGGTGTGGTCGTCGGCGAGCAGGACGCGGATCGGGGGCCGGGCGGGCATCAGGGGCGGTCTCCGGTTCGGTCTTGGGCTCGGTCCCCGGTCGCGTCCATGGCCTGGTTCACGGATCGGTCCCCGACCACGTCCACGGCCTGCTTCACGGATCGGTCCCCGGCCGCGTCCACGACCCGGTCTCCGGATCGGTCCCCCGGTGGGGCCGGGACGCGAAGGCGTACGTCGGTGCCCCGTACGGGGGCGGGCGCGAAGTGGATCTCGGCTCCTATCAGCAGGGCCCGTTCGCGCATGCCGCGGATGCCGGCGCCCTCGGAGGCCGCGCCGAGACCGGTGCCGTTGTCGCGTACGAGCAGTTCGACGCCGTCGGGCAGCGGGCGGAGGCTGAGCTCCGCGCGGTCCGCGGCGGCATGGCGGGCGGTGTTGGTCAGACCCTCCTGGGCGACCCGGTAGATCACGAGTTCCGCCTCCGGGGCGAGCGGGGGCAGGTCGCCGGGGATGTGGTGGTGGACGGTCAGCCCGTGGTGCGTGAACTCGGCGGCGAGTGAGCGCAGGGCGCTGGCGAGGCCGAGCTCCTCCAGGACACCGGGGCGCAGGCGACGGGCGATGCGGCGGATCTCGTCGAGGCCGGACCGGGTGGCCTCCTGCGCGAGGGACACTTCCTCGCGCAGTTCGCCGGGCACCCGGTCGGCGACGCGCTTGAGCTGCAGGAGGACGGCCGTGAGGGTCTGGCCGACCTCGTCGTGGAGCTCGCGGGCGATGCGGTGGCGTTCGCGTTCCTGGGCGTGCAGCGCGCGGCCGGCGCCGGCGGCGCGTTCGGCCTGGAGCCGGTCCAGCATCGTGTTGTACGTCGCGATCAACTGTGCCGCCTCGGCCGGTCCGGCGACCGTCGGGCGGGCCCCTGGCACCAGCAGGTCGGCGGTGGCCATGGCCCGGCCGAGCCGGTGCAGCGGGGTGAGTCCTATGTGCAGGACGACCGCGTTGCCGGCCAGCAGCGCCGCGAGGCCCGCCAGCAGGACCAGCGCTTCCCCGGGCAGGACGGGCGTCGACACGGTGACCGGTCCCAGCAGCAGTGCTGTGGCGACGACCAGACCCGCGGCGTTGAGCGAGAAGATCCGCCAGAACAGCGACACGGTCCTCTTCCCGCTCCTCCCGGCCTCAGCGCACGACACCGCCGCAACCACCCTCGCCGCCCGCGACCGGCCGCGTATATCCGTCACGACACCCATATCGCCACCGTACGTGCGGATGACAGCATGGCGAGGCCGCGAGCACGTCACGCATGTGCGGAAAGTGCGGCAAGGGACGCAAGACGAATGAGGGGAAAGCTCGTGTCAGCTCCACGCCTGAGGGCGACGCCGCTGCCGGGTATCGGGGTCCAGTACGACCTGGTGACTCGCGAACACCGGCACCTGTCGGTGGTGGCACACCGCGACGGCACCCGGACGGTGAACATGTACCGGGCCGACGACCCCGATTCCTGCGCCCACTCGCTCCGGCTGGCCGGCGCGGAGGCGGGCGCGCTGATCGACGCGCTGATGCCCTCCCATCACAGCCCGAGCCTGCTCTACACCACTGACCTCGGGCTGGTCGCGGAGCGGATCGAGGTGGCCGCGACGTCCCGGTGGAACGGCCGCCTGCTCGGCGAGACGTGCATGCGGACCGAGACCGGCGCGTCCATCGTCGCGGTGCTGCGGCGGGCCGAGGCCATTCCGTCGCCGGCGCCGGACTTCCGGCTGGTGGGTGGTGACACTGTGATCGTCATCGGCACCCGCGAGGGCGTCGACGCGGCCGCGGCGATACTCGGGCAGGAGTGAGCCGGTGCACTCCGCGGTTCTGCTGATCGAGTTCGGTTCCATCATTCTGGGGCTCGGGCTGCTCGGCCGGTTCGCCGGTCGATACCGCCTCTCCCCGATCCCGCTGTACCTGCTGGCCGGGCTGGCGTTCGGTGAGGGCGGCCTGCTGCCGCTGGGGGCGAGCGAGGAGTTCGTCGCCGCCGGCGCCGAGATCGGCGTCATCCTCCTGCTGCTGATGCTGGGCCTGGAATACACGGCCAGCGACCTGGTGACCAACCTGAAGTCCCACTATCCGGCCGGCCTCGTCGACTGCGCCCTCAACGCCGTGCCGGGTGCGGTGGCCGCACTGCTGCTGGGCTGGAGTCCGGTGGCGGCCGTCGTCCTGGCCGGGGTGACGTGGATCTCGTCGTCCGGTGTGATCGCCAAGGTGCTCGGAGACCTCGGCCGCGTCGGCAACCGCGAGACCCCGGTGATCCTGAGCGTGCTGGTCCTGGAGGACCTGGCGATGGCGGTGTACCTGCCGATCGTCACCGCTCTGGTGGCCGGTGCCGGGCTGATGACCGGGAGCATCACGCTGGCGGTCGCGCTGGCCGCGGCGGGCGCGGTGCTCTTCGTGGCGCTGCGTTACGGCCGGGTGATCTCGCGGTTCGTCTCCAGCGACGACCCGGAGAAGCTGCTGCTCGTGGTGCTGGGCCTGACGATCCTGGTGGCGGGCGTCGCGCAGCAGCTCCAGGTGTCGGCCGCCGTCGGCGCGTTCCTCGTGGGCATCGCGCTGTCCGGAGAGGTCGCGGAGGGCGCGCACACGCTGCTGAGCCCGCTGCGGGACCTGTTCGCCGCGGTCTTCTTCGTCTTCTTCGGGCTGCACACCGATCCGGCCAGCATTCCGCCGGTCCTGCTGCCCGCTCTCGCACTGGCTCTGCTCACCGCCGTGACGAAGATCGCCACCGGGTACTGGGCCGCGCGGCGGTCCGGGATCTCCGTCAAGGGCCGCTGGCGCGCGGGCGGTGCGCTGGTGGCGCGCGGCGAGTTCTCGATCGTCATCGCGGGCCTCGCGGTGTCGGCCGGTGTCGAACCGTCCCTGGGCCCGCTGGCCACGGCCTACGTCCTCATCCTGGTCGTCCTCGGCCCCCTCACCGCCCGCTTCACCGAGCCGCTGGCGTCCCGTCTGTTCCGTCGCCGGGACAATCCCGACCGCCCCGGCGGCGTTCCCGAGGGGACGCCGCAGACGGCGGGGGCGGAGGCGTCGGTGGGCGACTGACGCCGCGACGGCCCCGCGACGACCTCGGTACGCCCCGGCACGCCCCGAGTACGACCCCGGCACGCAAGTGCCGGGGTCGTCGTGTCGTACGTCGGCGGCAGCGGCAGCGGCAGCGGTAGCGGCAAGTAACGCTGAAGGCCGCCGCGCGCCCCGCAGCCCCGTCAGGCGCCCGGCGTCTCCGACGCCTCCGCCGTCCGCGGCGTCCACCCCTGTCGGCGCAGTACGCCCGGCACGTCCGGAGTCTCGTAGTGGTCGCCCTTGAGGACCTTGCCGTCGGCTCTGCGGCTGACCCGGCCGTCGGGGCCCAGCTTGGTCATGTTGGAGCGGTGGATCTCCGCGATCACTTCGTCGAGGTCGATGCCGTGGACGAGCGCCGTGCCGTAGGCGACGTAGACCACGTCCGCCAGTTCGTGCGCGAGCCGGTCGAGCGGGCCCGTCACCGACACCTCGGCGACCTCGGCGGCCTCCTCGGCGAGCAACTCACCTCTGTGGGCGGCCAGGTCCGGGGAGACCTCGGTCGGCGTGCTGCGGGCGTCCAGCCCGAAGACGAGGTGGAAGGCGCGGACCAGGTCGGCGGGCGAGGAGCTCATGCCGACGACTGTAGCGAGCGCCACTGACAGTCGGCCCCGCGCTCCCGCACGGTCGCCGTGTGAGCTCCGCCCTGGTCAGCCGGGTTTCGGGCTGGCAGGATCGCGCACATGTCCTCGCTGCTCTCCCGTATCGGCGGACGCCGCGCCGTCCAGGGCACGGTCGCCGGTGCCGTCGCCCTCGGGCTGCTGCTGTGGTGGCTGCTGCCACTGGGCGAGGAACCGCCGGGCGGGGCGATCACGTTCAGCACGGGCACACGCGCGGGCGTCTATCAGAAGTACGGCGAACTGCTCCGCGCCGAGCTGCGCAAGGACATGCCGGACCTGAAGGTGCGGCTGATGACCAGCGCGGGCTCGCAGGAGAACGTCGAGCGGGTGGCGTCCGGGGAGGCCGACTTCACGATCGCCGCGGCCGACGCCGTGGAAACGTACAAGATCGCCGGCCGCCCCGGCGCCGAGGCGCTGCGCGGTGTCACCCGCCTCTACGACGACTACGTGCAGCTCGTGGTGCCGAGTGACTCGGACATCCAGTCCGTCGCCGACCTGCGCGGCAAGCGGGTGGCCATCGGGCTGCCGAACTCCGGCGTACGGCTGATCGCCACCCGGCTGCTGAAGGCCGTGGGCATCGACCCGGAGAAGGACATCACGCCCCGCGCGGACGGGATCGACACCGGCCCGGGACGGCTGGGCGACGAGCTCGACGCGTTCTTCTGGTCGGGCGGCGTGCCGACGGACGGGCTCAAGCAGATCGCGGAGACCTCCGCCTTCCGGTTCGTGCCGATCGGCGAGGACCTCGTCACCAAGCTGCACGAGTCAGGCGGCGCGACCCGCTACTACCGGACCACCAACATGCCGGAGTCGGCGTACCCCACCGTGCAGAACGGCGCCGTGGTGCCCACGATGGCGGTGTCCAACCTGCTGGTGACCCGCGCGGACATGGATCCGCGGCTCACCGAGTGGCTGACCCGGACGGTACTCGACAGCCGCGACGGCATCGGGGCGACCGTGCACTCCGCGCAGCTGGTGGACCTGCGCACCGCGATCTACACCGACCCACTGGAGCTGCACGAGGGTGCCCGGCGCTACTACCGGTCGGTGAAGCCGTAGGGCCGCTCCGGCTCCTCGGGGGCGCCCGCCCCCGGTCCGGACCTCGGCACCGTGACCGTCACCTCGAGGCCGTGCGGCTCGTGGTGGCCGAAGTGGATCGAGCCGTCGCCCGCCGCGAGCAGCGCCTGGCAGATGGACAGGCCGAGGCCGGAGCCCTTGACGTTCTGATGCCGGCCGCTGCGCCAGAAACGGTCGCCCACGCGCGCGAGCTCCTCGTCGGTCAGCCCGGGACCGTTGTCGGTGACGACGACGGTGGTGGCGTCCCCGACGGAGGCGACCGTGACCCGGACGGTCTCGTCGGCCGGCGTGAACTTCACCGCGTTGTCGATGACCGCGTCCAGGGCGCTGGACAGCGTCACCGGGTCGGCCCAGCCCGTTGTCGGCGGGCAGTCCCCCACCAGCCGCACACCCTTGGCCCCGGCCGTCGGTGACCAGGCCGCCACCCGCTCGGCGGCCAGCGCGCCGATGTCGGTGACCATCAGGTCCGCCTGGCTGTGCTCGGCCAGCGCCAGGTCGAGCAGGTCGTCCAGGACCCGGGCCAGGCGCTTGCCCTCGGTCTGGACGGAGGCGATCTCCTCGTTGTCCTCGGGCAGTTCCAGGGCGAGCAGCTCGATACGCAGCAGCAGCGCCGCGAGGGGGTTGCGCAGTTGGTGCGAGGCGTCGGCGACGAAGGCGCGCTGCTGCTCCAGCACGTCCTCCACGTGGTCCGCCATCTCGTTGAACGACCCGGCAAGGCGTCTGAGCTCCGGCGGTCCCCCGGCCGGCGCGACCCGGGACTTGAGCCGCCCGGTGGCGATGTCGTGGGTCGTGGCGTCCAGCACGCGTACCGGCCTGAGCACCCAGCCGGTCAGCCGGAGCGCGGCGCCGACGGCGAGCAGCATGGCGGCGATCTCACCGGCGCCGATGACCAGCCAGCCGCGCAGGGTGCGCGACCGCATCGAGTCGGTGGGCGAGTCGGTGACCACGACCGCGACCACGTCCCCGTCCCGGATGACCGGCGAGGCGACCACGAGCCGGCCGTCCTCCCAGGGCCACACCTGCTGCGGGTCGTGGCTGCGGCGGCTGAGCAGTGCCTCGTCGAAGGAGTCGCGCACCTCGCCGGTCTGGGGGAGGAACCAGGTCGTCGGCGCGTTGGCCATCGGGATGTGGTTGCGGTAGAAGACGCCGGCCTTGATGCCGTAGACCTCGTAGTAGCTGGTGAGCTCGGTCTGCAGGGTCTCCAGGCGCTCGTCCGTGGTCGTCCGGCGCGATCCGCCCGGCACGTCCTCGGTGACGAACTGGGCGAGCGCGGCGAAGCGTGCCGTGTCGTCTATGCGGTCGATGACGACCTTCTGCTGCTCCGCGCGGGCGACGCTGACGCCGAGCGGAACGCCGAGCGCGAGCAGTACGGCCGCCATCAGGACGATGAGCAGCGGGAGCAGGCGTGTGCTCACCCGGCCCCGCTATCCGGTGGGGGCGACGAGGCGGTAGCCGACGCCGCGGACGGTCTCGATGAGCGCCGGCATGCGCAGCTTGGCGCGCAGCGAGGCGACGTGCACCTCCAGCGTGCGCCCGGTCCCCTCCCAGCTGGTGCGCCAGACCTCGCTGATGATCTGCTCCCGGCGGAAGACCACTCCGGGGCGCTGTGCGAGCAGGGCTAGGAGGTCGAACTCCTTGCGGGTGAGTTGGACAACCGAACCGTCCACGGTGACCTGGCGTGTCGGCAGCTCGATACGCACCGGTCCGAGGCGCACCACGGTCTCGGTGCTCCCGGTGGTGTCCTCGTGGGCGGTGCGCCGGCTGACGGCGTGGATCCGGGCGAGCAGCTCTCCGGTGTCGTACGGCTTGACGACGTAGTCGTCGGCGCCGAGGTTGAGGCCGTGGATGCGGGAGCGCACGTCGGAGCGGGCGGTGACCATGATGACCGGGGTGCTGGTGCGCTTGCGGATCTTGCCGCAGACCTCGTAGCCGTCCTGGTCGGGCAGTCCCAGGTCGAGCAGGACGACGCCGAAGCAGTCGAACTCGGGGACGAGCGCCTGGAGGGCCTCCTCGCCGCTGCGCGCGTGGGTGACGTCGAAGCCGTGCCGTGCCAGGATCGCGGACAGAGCGGCGGCCACGTGGTTGTCGTCCTCGACGAGCAGCAGTCTCATCCGGGCTCCCTTCGGTTCATCGGCCGTACGCTCGGCATGGGTAGAAAGACACGTGCACGCGCGCGGGCACCTTGTGCAGTGACGCCGATGGAGGGGGACGGCGTCAAGAGGCTTCCGGTTGCGGCCGCTCGAAGTTATCCGGCCGATATGCGCCCTGCTCACAAGTGCTACGACTCGTATCCGATTGCTACCGGATCGTGATGCTCAGATTCCCCTCAGATGTAGAGACGCAGGTCGATAGGCGTTACTACTGTCCTCCGAAACCGAGGAGGACGGAGCCCGAGAGCGATGACCGAAGTATCGGTGGCCAAGGAAGATGTGGCCGCGACCGGCGAACTGGTCGTCCTGAAGAGTGTCAACAAGCACTTCGGCGCGTTGCACGTGCTCCAGGACATCGACCTGACGATCACCCGCGGCGAGGTTGTCGTGGTCATCGGGCCCTCCGGGTCCGGTAAGTCCACCCTGTGCCGCACCATCAACCGCCTGGAGACCATCGACTCAGGATCGATCGCGATCGACGGCAAGCCCCTGCCCGCGGAGGGCAAGGAGCTCGCCAGGCTGCGCGCCGACGTCGGCATGGTTTTCCAGTCCTTCAATCTCTTCGCGCACAAGACCGTGCTCGAGAACGTCACCCTGGGCCAGGTCAAGGTCCGCAAGGTCGACGCCAAGAAGGCCGAGGAGAAGGCCCGCGCCCTGCTCGACCGCGTCGGCGTGAGCGCCCAGGCGGACAAGTACCCCGCGCAGCTCTCCGGCGGTCAGCAGCAGCGCGTCGCCATCGCGCGGGCGCTGGCCATGGACCCGAAGGTCATGCTCTTCGACGAGCCGACGTCGGCTCTCGACCCCGAGATGATCAACGAGGTGCTGGAGGTCATGAAGCAGCTCGCCCGTGACGGAATGACCATGGTCGTGGTCACGCACGAGATGGGCTTCGCCCGGTCGGCGGCCAACCGCGTGGTGTTCATGGCGGACGGCCGCATCGTCGAAGAGGCCACGCCGGACCAGTTCTTCAGCAACCCGCGCAGCGACCGCGCCAAGGACTTCCTGTCGAAGATCCTGCACCACTGACACGGTGCGGGTCCGACGTCCGTGTCGCCCGCGCTCCAGCCGGCTCGCCTCTCGCATCTGATCGTCTGATCACAGTCAAAGGATGTTCACCATGAAGCTCCGCAAGGTCACCGCCGCCTCGGCCACCGTGTTCGCCCTCGCTCTGACCGCCACCGCGTGCGGCTCCGACGACGGAGACAGCGGCTCCTCGGGTGGCGACGACAAGAAGATCACCATCGGCATCAAGTTCGACCAGCCGGGCCTCGGCCAGAAGACCCCCGACGGCTACGAGGGCTTCGACGTGGACGTCGCCACGTACGTCGCCAAGAAGCTCGGCTACACCGAGGACCAGATCGAGTGGAAGGAGTCGAAGAGCGCCGACCGCGAGACCATGCTGCAGCGCGGTGACGTCGACTTCATCGCGGCCACGTACTCGATCACCCCGAAGCGCGAGGAGAAGGTCGACTTCGCCGGGCCGTACCTGCTCGCCCACCAGGACGTGCTGCTGCGCGCCGACGACGACTCCATCAAGAAGCCGGAGGACCTCAACGGCAAGAAGCTCTGCTCGGTCACCGGCTCGACCTCGGCGCAGAACGTCAACGACAAGCTGGGCCTCAAGGCCGAGCTCCAGAAGTACCCGACGTACTCCGCCTGTCTGAACGGTCTGCAGACCGGCGCCATCGACGCGCTCACCACGGACGACTCGATCCTCGCCGGTTACGCCGCCCAGGAGCAGTTCAAGGGCAAGTTCAAGCTCGGCGGCTTCAAGATGACCAACGAGAACTACGGCATCGGCGTCAAGAAGGGCAGCGACCTCAAGGCCAAGATCAACGATGCCCTTGAGGCCATGGTCTCCGACGGTGCCTGGGAGACGGCCGTGAAGGACAACTTCGGCCCGGCCAACTACAAGAACGAGCCCGCGCCGAAGATCGGCGACGTCAAGAGCTGAAGCCGGGCCTGACAGGGTGCGCCGCCCTCCGGAAGGGGCGGCGCACCGGGGCGGGCATCCCTACACGCGGAAGCGCGGGAGATCGTGTTCGACTTTCTTCAGGATTACGACCTGATGGGAGCCTTCTGGACGACAGTGCAGCTCGCTGTGCTCTCGGCCGTCGGCTCCCTGATCTGGGGCACCATACTGGCCGCCATGCGCGTCGGCCCGGTGCCGTTGATGCGCGGCCTCGGGACCGCGTACGTGAACATCGTGCGGAACATTCCGCTGACCGTCATCATCCTGTTCGCGTCCCTCGGCCTGAACCAGACCCTGGGAGTCAAGCTCGGCGGCAGCGACTTCGAGACGATCAACTTCCGGCTCGCCGTCCTGGGTCTGATCCTCTACACCTCGGCCTTCGTGTGCGAGGCGCTGCGCTCCGGCATCAACACGGTGCCCGTCGGCCAGGCGGAGGCAGCCCGGGCGATTGGGCTCAGCTTCGGCCAGGTGCTTCGTCTCGTAGTCCTGCCGCAGGCGTTCCGTTCCACGGTCGGTCCCCTGGCGAACGTACTGATCGCGCTCATCAAGAACACCACGGTGGCCGCGGCCATCGGTGTCGCCGAAGCGGCGGCACTGATGAAGGACATGATCGAGAACGAGGCACAGCTGCTGCTGATCTCCGCGGTCATCGCGTTCGGCTTCGTGGTTCTGACGCTGCCGACCGGCCTGATTCTCGGCTGGGTGGGCAAGAAGGTGGCGGTGAAGCGATGAGCTCCGTTCTCTACGACGCGCAGGGTCCGCGCGCCAAGCGGCGCAACGTCCTGTTCACGGCCGTCTTCCTGGTCGCCCTCGTGGCCCTGCTGTGGTGGGTCTACCAGGCCCTCGACGAGAAGGGCCAGCTCGACTGGGCGAAGTGGAAGATGTTCTTCACCAGCGGCGAGCCCTGGTCGACGTACATCTGGCCGGGTCTGCAGAACACCCTGAAGGCAGCGGCCCTCGCGATGGTCATCGCCCTGCCGCTCGGTGCCGTGCTGGGCATCGCCCGGCTGTCGGACCACGCGTGGGTGCGGATCCCGGTCGGGATCGTGGTGGAGTTCTTCCGCTCCATCCCCGTACTGGTTCTGATGATCTTCGGCCTCGCCCTGTTCGCCGAGTACACCAACGTCAGCTCGGACGACCGTCCGCTGTACGCGGTTGTCACGGGTCTGGTCCTGTACAACGCCGCCGTCCTCGCGGAGATCGTACGGGCCGGCATCCTGGCGCTGCCCAAGAGCCAGTCGGAAGGCGCGATGGCGATCGGGCTACGCAAGGGCCAGTCCATGCGGCTGATCCTGCTGCCACAGGCGGTCACCGCGATGCTTCCGGCCATCGTCAGCCAGCTCGTCGTGATTCTTAAGGACACCGCTCTCGGCGGCGCGGTCCTGACCTTCCCCGAGCTGCTCGCCTCCGCCAACACGATGAGTGCCTACTACGGCGCCAACATCATCGCGAGCTTCACCGTCATCGCCGTCCTCTTCATCGCGCTCAACTTCTCCCTCACGAGCTTCGCGAGCTGGCTGGAACGCCGACTGCGGCGGGCCAAGAAGTCGAGCGGCGCGGTGCTCAAGGCGGACGACGCCGGAGTGGCGGGGACGTCTGCGACTGGCGGCGGCGGGGCTGCCTGACGCCCAGTCACCTCATATGACCATCAACGGAGGCAGTGGCATGATCGCCACTGCCTCCGTCACTTGACGCAAGCAGCGGCAATAGGTTGCATACGTTCTGTGACCGTGCACCCTGCTCCAACGTCCTGTTCACCCACGTCCCCCGGGACACCGTCACGGGCAGGGGGCGTCGCGCCGTGGACCCGGTGATCATCACCGGAGCGGGGCCCGTCGGGCTCACGCTCGCCCTGGCGCTGGCGCGGCAGGAGGTGCCCTGTGTCGTGCTCGATGAAGGGCCGGGCAAGGACGAACCGCGTCCCGCGCGCACCGTCGTCCTGGGCGAGGACGCCGTCGCCCTCGTCGAGCGGCTGACCGGCACACCGCTGACGGGGCTGGGCTTCCGTTGGGCCGGATGGCGGTCGATGCGGCGCAAGCAGGTGACGCGCGAGGTCGCGTTCGGCGACACCGACCCGGCGCCGCTGCACATCGCCCAGCACGAACTGACCGACGTCCTGCGCACGGCACTCGCCCACGAGTCGCTCGTCAAGGTCGCGGTGGACAGCCGCCTGGACGGCATCGAGCAGGAGACCTCGGGCGTCACGGCTCACACCCGCGGCCCCGGCGGCACCTGGTGGCGCGGCAGTTACCTGGTCGGCTGCGACGGTCCCCGCTCGACCGTCCGCAAGCTCCAGGACATCCGCTTCCCGGGCCGTACGGCGGTGGAACGATACGCCGTCGCCGCACTGCGCACGGAACTCCCCTGGACCGACGAGGCGTTGCTCCACCGGATGCCCCCATGGCGTACGTCCGGTCCGTCGGCCGGCGAAATCGTCGGCCGGCCCCTGCCGGACGGCGTGTGGCGCCTGGACTGGCTGCTGCCTCCCGGCAAGGATCTGGTCACGCCCGAACTGCTGGTCAACCGGGTCCGCGAGACCCTCACCGGCTGGGCCGGCGGGTCGCCCCCGTCCTACGAACTCCTCGACACCGGAGTCCACACGGTCCACCACCGGCTGGCCCGCCGCTGGCGGGTGGGCCGCGTACTCCTCGCCGGGGACGCGGCCCACCTGCTGGGCGCGCTGGGCACACAGGGGCTCGATGAAGGGCTGCTGGACGCCGACAACCTCGCCTGGAAACTGGCCCTGGCCTGGCATCACGGACCGCGTGAGGCGCTGCTCGACAGCTACCAGGAGGAGCGGCGCGCGGCGATCGCCGCGCGGCTGCGCGCCGCCGACCAGGTCCTGCCGCTGCTGCGCGGTGGCGGAGGTCTGCGTTCCTACGTCCCCGGCTCGACCCGCGGCAACGACGCGCTGCTCGCGGACGGCCACCTGCGGCGCGGGGCGCTGGGCGCGCCGGGCTCGTACGCCGACTCGCCGCTCGCGCCCGCGGACCTCGCCGGGGAGGTGTCCGTCGGCACACCGTTCGGGGGGCCCGTCACCGATGTGCGGGTCACGGCGGAGGACGGCACGTTCGTACGGCTGCGCGACCGGCTCGGGCGCGGGGCACTGCTGGTTGTGCTGATCGCGCCGGGTACCGGTGTGTGGGACCGCAAGCACTGGGTGACCGCCGGCATCATGCCCAGGCTGGCGGCTGCGGTGACGGCGCTACCGCATCACGCCGAGCTGCTGGTCGCCGAGAGCTACCCGGGTGCCGCGGCCCACACGGTGCTGCTGGTGCGGCCCGACGGCCACCTCGTCACGGCGCTGAACGGGGTGCGCCCGGCCGATCTGTACGCGGCGGCAGAGACGGCTGTGGGCGGGGCGACGACCACGGCCACAGAGCCCACAGCGGAAGAGGCGGGGGCGGGGGCGGAGGCCGCGGCCGGGTCCCGCTGACGGCCGTCCGGGGGGGGCGCGCCGGCGGCTCGTCGTCGTCGGCCGTCGGCCGTCGGCCGGGCGCTGTCCATATGGTGACTGTGAGTTGACCGGCCCACACCGGCGTGGTCTACTCCGGTTCGTGACCGACACCTGTGTACGCCTGTGGCGGAGGGTCCACATGGACCTCATCCGCTATGCGGGCTGCGTGTGTCACCCGTCCTGCTGAATTCGCATCACTTCTTCGCGCGCGCCGCTCCTGCGTGCCGCCGCGTGCTCCCTCGCGAAACTTCCAGGACGGTACCCGTGTCTGTCTCCTCCCCTGCCTCTGTCTCTCTTGCCTCCGCGGCCACGGCCGCTCCCACTCAGGCCGAACTCCTCGACTTCGTACGCCGTACGGCCGCCGACGCCGAACTGATCGCCTCCCTCCCGCTCGACCCGGAGGGCCGTACCTGGGTCCGGTTGGCCGGACCGGGCGGCAGCGAGGCCTGGCTGATCGGCTGGCCGCCCGGTACGGGCACCGGCTGGCACGATCACGCCGAGTCCGTGGGCGCGTTCATGACCGCCGCGGGTGAGCTCACGGAGAACGCGCTCGCCGCCCGTCTGCCCACCGACGGCTGGAAGACCCTGGAACTCACCGAAGGGGTGGACCGGAAACGCCGACTGCCGACGGGCAAGGGACGCGCGTTCGGCCGGCACCATGTGCACGAGGTGCTCAACGAGTCGCCCGACCGGCACGCGGTCTCCGTGCACGCCTACTACCCGCCGCTGCCGCAGATCCGCCGCTACAGCCGCAACGGGCAGACCCTGCGCCTGGAGCAGGTCGAGCGCCCGGAGGACTGGCAGTGAGCGAGCCGACGGGAATCGACGCCCTGCTGGAGCGTGTGCGCAGCGGTTACCGTCGGATCGCGCCGCGCGCGGCGTACGACGCCGCCGGGGCCGGCACGGCGCTGCTGGTCGACATCCGTTACGCCGCCCTGCGCGAGCGGGACGGTGTGATCCCCGGCGCGCTGGTGATCGAGCGCAACGAACTGGAGTGGCGTCTGGATCCGCAGGGCAGCCACCGTCTCCCCGAGGCCACGAGCCATGACCTGCGCGTCGTCGTGGTGTGCAACGAGGGCTACGCCTCCAGCCTGGCGGCGGAGTCCCTGCACCGCCTGGGCCTGCACCGGGCCACCGATCTGATCGGCGGATTCCAGGCGTGGCGGGCGGCGGGACTGCCGGTGGCCGTTTCGTAGCCCGCGCACCCGTGACAGAGGGTCGGCAAGACCGGAGGGATCGGGCACGACCAGCAGGTCGGCTTCGCCGGTCCGTGCGCCCTCCGGCACTTCGGCCAGACCCGGCGCGACCCGGATCAGAACCCCTGTATTGACCCGGGTCAGAACCCCTCGTCGCCGAGGAACTCCGTGTCCTCGCCCTCCTCCTCCAGCGCCTGGCGGACCACCCGCAGGGCCATGCCCTCGGGGTAGCCCTTGCGGGCCAGCATGCCCGCGAGGCGGCGCAGCCTCTTGTCGCGGTCGAGGCCGCGAGTGGCGCGCAGCTTGCGGGCGACCAGCTCGCGCGCGGTCTCCTCCTCCTGCTCGGAGTCCAGCTGCGAGACCGCCTCGTCGATGAGCGTGGCGTCGACGCCCTTGGTCCGCAGCTCCCTGGCGAGGGCGCGCCGGGCCAGCCCGCGGCCGTGGTGCCGGGACTCCACCCAGGCTTCCGCGAAGGCGCTGTCGTTGATCAGGCCGACCTCCTCGAACCTGGACAGCACCTCCTCGGCGGCCTCGTCGGGGATCTCCCGCTTACGCAGGGCGTCGGCGAGTTGCTTGCGGGTGCGCGGGGTCCCGGTGAGCAGGCGCAGGCAGATCGCCCGTGCCTGCTCGACCGGGTCCCGCGGAGGCTCCCCCTTCTCGGCCCTCGACGAGGAAGTGGCACCTCCGTCCTCGGCGGGCGACTCCGCACGCTCGCGACGCCGCCCGCGCCCGCTGCCCGCCCCACGGCCCCGTCGGGCTCTGCCACGCGCGCCGCCGTCACCGCGGCGTGCCCCGCCGTCACCGGGAGAACCGGCGTCGTACGGGCCCTCGGCGCCGTACGGCGCGAAGGGGTCGGCCGTGCCGTCGGTGACGGCGGACGGGTCCGTCTCGTACGGGACCGCAGCCGCCCCGTACGCGCCGTCGTCCATGCCGACGGAGCCGTCGTCACCCGGTCTCCCCCGCTCGCGCTCCCGCGAGGCGTTGTCCGGGTAGGCGTACTCGGCCCAGTCGGTTCGTCGTGTCACGGTCAGCTCTTGGCTGCCGCGGCCTTGGACTTGGTGGCCTTGGCGGTCGCGGGGGCGGGCACCGCCGGTGCCGCGTCGGCCGGGGCGGCGGAGGCGGCTGCGTCCGCGCCCGGCTCGGTGGCCGGCTCCTCGGGACGTACGCCGACGCCCAGCTTCTCCTTGATCTTCTTCTCGATCTCGTTGGCCAGGTCGGGGTTGTCCTTCAGGAAGTTGCGCGCGTTCTCCTTGCCCTGGCCGAGCTGGTCGCCCTCGTACGTGTACCAGGCGCCGGCCTTGCGGACGAAGCCGTGCTCCACGCCCATGTCGATCAGGCCGCCCTCGCGGCTGATGCCCTGGCCGTAGAGGATGTCGAACTCGGCCTGCTTGAAGGGCGGCGCGACCTTGTTCTTGACGACCTTGACGCGGGTGCGGTTACCGACCGCGTCGGTGCCGTCCTTCAGCGTCTCGATGCGTCGGATGTCGAGTCGCACCGAGGCGTAGAACTTCAGCGCCCGGCCACCGGTCGTGGTTTCCGGAGAGCCGAACATCACGCCGATCTTCTCGCGGAGCTGGTTGATGAAGATCGCGGTGGTCTTGGACTGGTTGAGCGCGCTGGTGATCTTCCGCAGGGCCTGGCTCATCAGGCGGGCCTGCAGACCGACGTGGCTGTCGCCCATCTCGCCCTCGATCTCCGCGCGCGGCACGAGCGCCGCGACCGAGTCGATGACGATGAGGTCGAGGGCGCCGGAGCGGACCAGCATGTCCACGATCTCCAGGGCCTGCTCACCGTTGTCCGGCTGGGACAGGATCAGGTTGTCGATGTCGACGCCGAGCTTCTGCGCGTACTCGGGGTCGAGGGCGTGCTCCGCGTCCACGAACGCGACCTGGCCGCCGGCCTTCTGTGCGTTCGCCACCGCGTGCAGGGTCAGGGTCGTCTTGCCCGAGGACTCGGGGCCGTAGACCTCGATGACGCGGCCGCGCGGCAGGCCGCCGACGCCGAGGGCCACGTCGAGCGCGGTCGACCCGGTCGGGATGACCTCGATGGGCTCCTTCGATCGGTCGCCCATGCGCATGACCGCGCCCTTGCCGAACTGCCGTTCAATCTGTGCGAGCGCGGCGTCCAGGGCCTTCTCGCGGTCGGTTCCTGCCATGGGTTCCACCCGGTTTGCTTGATTCGATCGCTTCACGTCAAAGACGCTAATGCCTGCCACTGACAATCCACCCTGATGCGGGTCCGGCCTGTGGATAACTCGGGCACTTCTCCGCCCAAACCCAGTCGAATCACCCGTCACGAGCCTCGCCAGAGCCTCCATAAGAATGGATGTTCGATTTTGGTGTCAAGCGCACCACGCGGCACCTCCGAGCGTACGTCTGCCGGGCCGGCGGCCGGGTGGCTAGAGTGCGGATGCGACGTGGAGGAGGGGGACATCATGGCCAAGGTCAGCATCAGTCTCGACGCCGAACTGGTGGTGGAAGCGATGGTCCTGGCCGGCATCGGCTCGCCCCAGGACGCCGTCGAGGCGGTGGTGCGGGACTACATCGCCCGCGGCCACCGCACGGAGACCCGCACCGAGTTCAAGGACCGGAACCTGCGGGAGGTCGACGCCAAGCCGCAGGAACCGCAGGGCTGATCCCAGCACCCGCCGCCGTCCGGCGCGGGCAGGCCAGGTCAGGCTTGCCCCGTGCGGAACGTCAGGGCCGTCGGCGCCGCCCGCCTGGCCACACCTGCCCAGGTCCCGGGCACCGTACCGTCCGACCGCTCGCATCGTTCCGCCGTCGGCCCACCGGGCCCGCCGGCATGACGCCGGCGGTGCGCTCCGTGGGCCGCTCTCACGTACTGGGCGGCCTCATCAGGACGAGCCGCCGCCCCCGGCGCCCTCCGCCCCGGGGTGTCCCGGCTCCGGTCGCCGAGCCCACAGTTTCCGCAGACGCGTCGAGCCGCCAGGCCCCGACCGGCGGCTTCGGCGTCCGTGGACGCGCGGATCGTCCGTGACGTCGTAGCGCTTGACGTACGCGCCGAGGAACGCCTGCAGTGTGGCGATCGCCGGGATGGCGATCAGCGCGCCGACGGCGCCGAGCAGGGCGGCGCCCGCGACGACCGAGCCGAAGGCGACCGCCGGGTGGATGTCCACGGTCTTGGACGTCAGCTTGGGCTGCAGGACGTAGTTCTCGAACTGCTGGTAGATCACCACGAAGATCAGTACCCACAGCGCGTACCAGGGGTTGACCGTGAAGGCGATCAGCATGGGCAGGGCGCCCGCGAGATAGGTGCCGATGGTGGGGATGAACTGCGACACCAGGCCCACCCACACGGCGAGCGCGGGAGCGTAGGGCACCTCCAGGATCTCCAGCAGGATGTAGTGCGCTATGCCGGAGACCAGCGCCATCAGACCGCGCGAGTACAGGTAACCGCCGGTCTTGTCCACGGCGATCTCCCACGCGCGCAGGACCTCGGCCTGCCGGGCGGGCGGCAGGACGGAGCAGAGCGCGCGCCGCAGCCGGGGGCCGTCGGCGGCGAAGTAGAACGAGAACAGCAGGACCGTCAGCATCTGGAAGAGGCCACCGAGGACCTGGGCCGACACGTCCAGGACGCCGGTGGCGCTGTTCTGGACGTAGTTGCGCAGCCAGTCGGAGCGGAGCAGGCCCTCCTGGATGTCCACCCGTCTCAGCTCGGTGTGGAAGTGACCGTTGACCCAGTTGATGACGGAGTCGAGGTAGTCCGGGAAGTCCTCGACCATCTTGACGATCTGGCCCGCGAGCATCGAGCCGAGCAGCGTGACGAACCCCGCGGCGGCGATCAGCACGGCGATGAAGACGAGGAAGGTGGCCAGCCCGCGGCGCAAGCCGCGTCCGGCCATCCAGCTCACCGCGGGTTCGATGGCCAGGGCCAGGAAGAAGGCGATGAGGACGTTGATCAACAGGCCGGTGAGCTGGTGGAAGGCCCAGCTGCCCAGCTGGAAGACGGCGATGAGCGCGAGGGCCAGCACCATGGCGCGCGGGAGCCAGCGCGGCATGCGGGCGCCCGGCCCGGCGGGGCCGCCGGGCGGGGGACCGGTGGGCGGCGTCGTACCGGTCGGGGATGCTTGCCGGTTCGCCTGCCCGGTCTCGTCAGTGGGTGCCACGGACCAAGTCTCGCCCACGCAACCGACAGCGGAGTCCCGTCCGGTGATCTTCGTGACCGGTCAACGCTGTTCCCGCGGCACGTTCATGACGGTGCAGACCACCCGCCACACGTCCTTGGCGTCCCATCCGGCGTCCAGCGCCTCGTGCACCGTGCGCCCGCCCAGCTCCGCCATCACGTGATCGCGCGCGAAGGTGTCGGCGTAGCCCGGACCGAAGTGATCCGTCATCCGCTCCCAGAAGACCGTCAACCGCATGACTCCAGTATCCCGCCCCTGAGAGTGGGCCCCACGCCGGGACCACGTGCCGGGAACGCTTTGCGTCATACGGTCTGACCATGGCCGAAATTGGAGCTTCCCCACTCCCCCCGACGCCCCAGACCCGTACGGCGTGCTCCCCGCTCGCGCGCGCGGAGCATTTCGTCTGGCTCACCGCGCGCGTACTGGAGCAGCGCCTCTTCGCGTACCACTTCCGCGGCGGCGACGCCGGCCCGGTGGAGACCGCGCTGGACGCCTACCGCAACGAGGACGGCGGGTACGGCCACGCGCTGGAACCCGATCTGCGCGGCCCCGTCAGCCGGCCGCCGCACACCGCGCACGCCCTGCGCGTCCTGGACGCCGTCGGGCGCTGCGGCGGACAGCGCGTGGAGCGGATGTGCCGCTATCTGACCTCCGTGTCCACTGCGGACGGCGCCCTGCCGACGATCCATCCCAGCCAACACGGGTATCCGACCGCGCCCTTCGTACCGGTCCTGGACGACCCACCCGGCGAACTCCTCGCCACCGGTCCGGTGGTCGGGCTGCTGCACCGCAACGAGGTCTGGCACGCCTGGCTGTTCCGGGCCACGGACTTCTGCTGGCAGGCGGTCGAGTCGCTGGAGACCTCGCACCCGTACGAGGTCGAGGCCGCCGTGGTCTTCCTGGACGCCGCTCCCGACCGTCCGCGCGCGGAGGCGGCGGCCGACCGGTTGGGCCGCCTGGTGCGCGAGCAGCGCCTGGCGGTGCTGAACCCGGACGACCCCGACGCGTACCCGGTCTCCCCCGGCTACGCCCCGCACGAGCACCACTTCCCCCACGACTACGCGCGGCACCCGCACTCCCTCGCGCGCGCGTGGTTCACGGACGACGAGATGGCCCGGTCCCTGCGCGCTCTCTCGGCCGAGCAGGAGGAGGACGGCGGCTGGCCCGTGCGTCGGCGCCGGTGGGCACCCGCCCCCGCCTTGGAGGCGCGCCCCGGGGTGACGATCGAGGCCCTGCGCACACTCCGCGCGTACGGCCACCCGGTCGGCTGACCCGACTGACCCGGCTCGACCGGCTCACCCGACTGTCCCGGCTCACCCGCCCATGGCACGTACGCCCGCGGTCACCACCACTGCCGCAGCGACGACGAGCAGGAAGGGCGCGCGCAGCACCAGTGCCACGGCGGCTGCGGCGACTCCCGCCGCCCGCGCGTCCAGCACGAGCACCTGCCCGTCGGCGAAGGTCTGCTGGGCGGTGAGCGCGGCGAGGAGGGCGACGGGCAGCAGGGCGGCGAGCCGCCGGACGAGGGGCCGCTCCAGGGCGCCCGCGGGCACCAGCAGCCCGAGGAGTTTGACGGCGTAGCAGCCGACGGCGGTCACGCCGATCGCGATCCAGACGCTCAACGCTCTCCCTCCCGCGCGGAGTCCTCTACAGCGCCGCTTCCGCGACGACCCCGCGCCCACAGGACGGCCGGTGCCGCCAGGGCGGCCACCAGGACGGGCACACCGGCGGGCAGCACGGGCAGCAGGCCGAGTCCCAGGAGGACGGCCAAGGCGGCGACCGCGCGCTCGGTGGCGGTCTTCAGCATCGGCGCGAGCAACGCCAGGAAGACCGCGGGGCCGGCGGCGTCGAGCCCCCAGGCGTCGGTGTCCCCGATCGCCTCCGCGCCCAGCGCGCCGAGCAGCGTGGTGAGGTTCCACAGCAGGTACAGGGTGAGTCCGGTGACGGTGAACCCGATCCGGACGCTGCGCCGCGTGGGCTGTGCGAGGGCCACGGCCGTCGTCTCGTCGATGACCCACTGCGCGGCGAACGGGCGCACCGCGCGCGGAAGGGCCAGCAACTGCGACAGCCGCAGCCCGTAGAAGGCGTTGCGCACGCCCAGGAAGAAGGCCCCCGCCGCGGCGGTGAGCGGGTTGCCGCCGGCCGCGAGCGCCCCCACGAGCGCGAACTGGGACGCTCCGGTGAACACCAGGAGGCTGAGCGCGCATGTCTGCATCAGTGTCAGTCCGCTGCCGGCCGAGGTCACCCCGAAGGCGAACCCGGACAGTCCGACGGCGACTCCGACCCCGAGGGCGTCCCGTACGACGGCGGCGTCCGGCTTGTCTTCGACGACGCCCGTGTCGGGAACAGCTGTCTGTTCTGTCACGCCTCGGACGGTAGGAGAAGCCGCCGCCGCGCGTCTTGTACGTTCTTGCGCTCCCGCTGGTAGGCGCCGGGCGGCACGCCCACGATCCGCGCGAAGTGCCGGTTCAGGTGCGGCTGGTCGGTGAACCCCACGGCGACGGCGGCCTCGGACGGCCTCGTGCCGGCGTCCAGCAGCCGCCGGGCCCGGCGCACCCGGGCGTCCGTCAGCCAGGTGTGGGGCGGCATTCCGTAGGCGTCCCGGAAGGCGCGCAGCAGCGCGAACGGACTGCTCCCGAGCTCCCCGGCGAGCCTTTCCAGACTCGGCGGGTCGGCCATCTGCTCCTCCAGCACGCCACGCGCGCGTGCCGCGATGCCGGCCCCTGCCGTCCGTACCGCCCGGCGCGGCAGCGGCCCGCCGTTCAGCCGCAGCAACCGGGTCACGGCCACCCGCAGCAGGGTGTCGGCGGCGAGCGCGTTCCCCTCGTCGGCGGCCCGCAGCACGCGGTGCACCAGCTCGACGGCGTACGGATCGTCGAGCACCGGCCGGACGAACCCAGGCGTCCCGCGCAGCGTGGTCGTCTCCGCCGCGATCCCGGCCACGAGTTCGGGCGCCGGGTAGACAGCCCCGTAGCGCCATCCCTCCGGCACTCCGGCCCGCCCCGTGTGCGGGGTGTCGGGGTTGACCAGGGCGAGTGCTCCCGCCCCGGCGTACTGATCGCTTCCGCCGTGGTGGAAGACCTCCACTCCGTCGGCGATGGCGGCGATGACGAAGTGCTCGTGGGTGTGGCGTACGAAGGTCTTCCGTATGTACTGGGCCCGCAGCAGATCGACGTCGGGCAGCTCCGCGTACCGCCAGTGCCGTGCCCGCTCGTCCGATGCCGCCATGCCCCCATTCTCCGTCACGGCTTCCAGGTGCCGGCGTCACGCCCGGCATCCGTCCAGCTCAGGCCGATTGTCAGTGCTCGGGTGCACGATGGATCCATGGTCAGCTCCGCACACCGAGCCCTGGACGGCTTCTCCCCCGCGACCCGCGGTTGGTTCACGGGGGCCTTCTCCGCGCCCACCGGCGCCCAGGCGGGCGCGTGGCAGGCCATCTCCGAGGGCTCGGACGTGCTGGTGGTCGCCCCGACCGGCTCCGGCAAGACGCTGGCCGCCTTCCTCGCCGCCCTGGACCAGCTGGCCTCGGCACCCCCGCCCGCCGACCCCAAGAAGCGCTGCCGAGTCCTGTACGTCTCCCCGCTCAAGGCCCTGGCCGTCGACGTCGAGCGCAACCTCCGCAGCCCCCTGACCGGCATCCGCCAGGAATCCGTACGCCTCGGCCTGCCCGAACCCGAGGTCAAGGTCGGCATCCGCTCCGGCGACACCCCGCCCGCCGAGCGCCGTGCCCTGTCCACCCGCCCGCCGGACATCCTGATCACCACCCCGGAGTCCCTGTTCCTGATGCTGACGTCGGCCACGCGCGACGCGCTGACCGGCATCGAGACGGTGATCCTGGACGAGGTGCACGCGGTCGCCGGCACCAAGCGCGGCGCCCATCTCGCGCTCACCCTGGAGCGGCTGGACGAGCTGCTGCCGAAGCCGGCCCGTCGCATCGGCCTGTCGGCGACGGTCCGTCCGGTGGACGAGGTCGCCCGGTTCCTCGCACCGCGCGGCAAGGTGGAGATCGTCCAGCCGGACTCGGGCAAGGAGTTCGACCTGTCCGTCGTCGTCCCGGTCGAGGACCTGGGCGAGCTGGGCGGTTCCCCGGTCGCGGACGGCAATGAAGGCGCGGAGCGTCCGTCGATCTGGCCGCACGTGGAGGAGCGGATCACCGACCTCGTCCAGTCGCACCGCTCCACGATCGTCTTCGCCAACTCCCGGCGCCTGGCCGAGCGCCTGTGCAACAGGCTCAACGAGATCGCGTACGAACGGGCGACCGGTGAGCCCCTGGACGAGCACCACTCCCCCGCCGAACTCATGGGCGGCTCGGGAGCCGCCCAGGGCGCCCCCGCGGTGATCGCCCGCGCCCACCACGGCTCGGTCTCCAAGGAGCAGCGCGCCCTCGTCGAGGAGGACCTCAAGGCGGGCCGCCTGCCCGCCGTGGTGGCCACCTCCAGTCTGGAGCTGGGTATCGACATGGGCGCCGTCGACCTGGTCGTCCAGGTCGAGTCACCGCCCTCCGTCGCCTCCGGTCTCCAGCGCGTCGGCCGCGCGGGGCACCAGGTCGGCGCGGTCTCCACGGGCGTGGTCTTCCCCAAGTACCGCGGCGATCTGGTCCAGGCGGCCGTGGTCACCGAGCGGATGCGCAGCGGCGCCATCGAGGCCCTCAGGGTCCCCGCCAACCCGCTGGACGTCCTGGCCCAGCAGATCGTCGCGATGACCGCGCTGGACACCTGGCAGGTCGACGACCTGCTCGCCACCGTCCGCCGCGCCGCCCCGTTCGCCTCGCTCCCGGAGTCGGCCTTCACGGCCGTCCTGGACATGCTCGCGGGCCGCTATCCGTCCGACGCCTTCGCCGAGCTGCGCCCACGCGTGGTGTGGGACCGGGTCGCCGGGACGGTCACCGGCCGTCCGGGCGCGCAGCGCCTCGCCGTCACCTCGGGCGGCACGATCCCCGATCGCGGCCTCTTCGGGGTCTTCCTCGCCGGGGCCGACCCGAAGAAGGGTGGCGGCCGGGTCGGCGAGCTGGACGAGGAGATGGTCTACGAATCCCGCGTCGGGGACGTCTTCACGCTCGGCACCAGTTCCTGGCGCATCGAGGACATCACGCGCGACAGGGTCCTGGTCTCCCCCGCCCCGGGCGTGCCGGGCAGGCTGCCCTTCTGGAAGGGCGACCAGCTGGGCCGCCCCCTCGAACTGGGCCGCGCGCTGGGCGCGTTCCTGCGCGAGGTCGGTTCCCTCCCCAAGGAGGACGCCCGGCTCCGCCTGGTCACCGCGGGACTGGACGCCTGGGCCGCGGACAACGTGCTGGCGTACCTCGACGAGCAGCGCGAGGCCTGCGGCCACGTCCCCGACGACCGCACCATCGTCGTCGAGCGCTTCCGCGACGAGCTGGGCGACTGGCGGGTCGTGGTCCACTCGCCCTTCGGCGCCCAGGTCCACGCCCCCTGGGCGCTCGCGCTCGGCGCCCGCCTGTCCGAGCGGTACGGCATGGACGCCCAGGCCATGCACGCCGACGACGGCATCGTGCTGCGCCTGCCGGACGCCGACCTGATGGGCCTGGACCTGCTCGACCAGGAACCGTCGAAGCCAGGGCTGGAGTACGACGCCGAGCAGGCGCCCGTGGGCGCGGCCGACGTCGTCTTCGACAAGGGCGAGGTCGACCGGGTCGTCACCGACCAGGTGGGCGGCTCGGCACTGTTCGCGTCCCGCTTCCGCGAGTGCGCCGCCCGCGCGCTGCTGCTGCCGCGGCGCAGCCCCGGCAAGCGCACCCCGCTGTGGCAGCAGCGCCAGCGCGCCGCGCAGCTGCTCGAGGTGGCGAGCGAGTACGGCTCGTTCCCGATCGTCCTGGAGGCGGTCCGCGAGTGCCTCCAGGACGTCTTCGACGTGCCCGGGCTGGCCGAGCTGATGGGCGACCTGGAGTCCCGCAAGGTGCGCCTGGTCGAGGTCACCACCCCCGAGCCGTCCCCCTTCGCCCGCTCCCTGCTCTTCGGATACGTCGCCCAGTTCCTCTACGAGGGCGACTCGCCGCTCGCCGAGCGCCGTGCCGCCGCCCTTTCCCTGGACTCCCGGCTGCTGGCCGAGCTGCTCGGCCAGGCGGAACTGCGCGAGCTGCTCGACGCGGAGGTGCTCACCGAGCTGGAGCGCGAGCTCCAGTGGCTCACCGAGGACCGCCGCGTCAAGGACCCGGAGGGCGTCGCGGACCTGCTGCGGCTGCTCGGTCCACTCACGGACGCCGAGCTGGCCGAGCGGGGCGCCGAGCCGCAGTGGGCCCAGGAGCTGGCCGCCGCCCGCCGCGCGATCAGGGTGCGCGTCGCCGGCGGCGACCACTGGGCGGCGATCGAGGACGCGGGCCGGCTGCGCGACGCGCTGGGCACGGCGTTGCCCGTGGGCGTGCCCGAGGCCTTCACCGAGCCGGTCAAGGACCCGCTCGGCGACCTCCTCGCCCGCCACGCCCGCACCCACGGCCCCTTCACGTCGGTCACCGCGGCGGCCCGCTTCGGCCTGGGCGTGGCGGTCACCGAGGGCGCACTGCAGCGGCTCGCCGCGGCGGGCCGGGTCGTGCAGGGCGAGTTCCATCCGGCCGGCATCGGCCAGGAGTGGTGCGACGCGACCGTCCTGCGCAGGCTGCGCCGCCGTTCCCTGGCCGCACTGCGGCACGAGCTGGAACCGGTGCCACCGGCCGCGCTCGGTCAGTTCCTCCCCCAGTGGCAGCACATCGGCAAGGGGCACGCGCTGCGCGGCCTCGACGGACTGGTCCGCGCCGTCGAGCAGTTGCAGGGCGCCTCCGTGCCCGCCTCCGCCCTGGAGAAGCTCGTCCTGCCCTCCCGGGTGGCGAACTACAACCCGGCCATGCTGGACGAGCTCACGGCCGCCGGTGAGGTGGTGTGGGCGGGAGCGGGTTCGCTCCCTGGGAAGGACGGCTGGGTCTCCCTCTATCTGGCGGACGCGGCCCCGCTGCTCCTGCCGCCCCCGCATCCCTTGGAGACGACCGCCCTTCACGAGTCCGTCCTGAACACCCTCTCGGGCGGGTACGGCCTGTTCTTCCGGCAGATCGCCGATCAGGTCCGCGCCACCACCCACCCGGACGCCACCGATCCGCAGCTGGCCGACGCCCTGTGGGACCTGGCCTGGTCCGGACGCCTGACGAACGACACACTCGCCCCCCTGCGCTCTCTGCTGGGCTCCGGCCGCACCGCGGGCTCCACGGCCCACCGCGCCAAGCGCGCGATGCCACGCGGGCGCTATGGCTCGCTGACGGCCGCCGCCCGCCCCGCGTCCCGCACCGGCCCGCCGACCGTCGCGGGCCGCTGGTCCCTGCTCCCGGTCCGCGAGGCCGACGCCACGGTGCGCGCCCACGCCCTGGCCCGCACGCTCCTGGACCGGCACGGCGTGGTGACCCGCGGCGCCGTCGCCGCCGAGGGCGTCGAAGGCGGCTTCTCCGCCGTGTACCGCATTCTTGCCGCGTTCGAGGAGAGCGGGCAGGCCCGGCGCGGCTATGTCGTGGAGGGGCTGGGCGCGGCGCAGTTCGCCATGGAGGGTGCCGTGGACCGGTTGCGCGCGGTCTCGAACGCCCGGGAGCGTGGCGAGGGTCCGCCCGGGCGGCCGGACTTCACCGGAGGCGGCCTCGAGACCCACGTCTCACCCGACGGCTCCGACAGTCCGGGTGCCCCGGTCTTCGGCGGCTCTCCCTACGACGACTTCCCGTCCGACGGTTACGGGGACATCGACGCCCCGGACCGACCCGGCGACGCCTTCGCGGCCCCTCCGCGGCTTCCGTCCTCCCGGGGTGACTACGTCTCCCCCCGCGACTACGCCGAACCGGGCGCCGGCGGTCCGCGCGGAGGCGGCGCGCACGGAGGCTTCGGTGGCCCGCGCGGTTCGTACGACACCGGGTTTCCGGGCCGTCGCGGCCGCCCCTCCGCCGGTCCGCGGGCCGTCGTGCTGGCCGCCGCCGATCCGGCCAACGCCTACGGCGCGGCCCTCGGCTGGCCCGAAGCGCCGGCCGGTGCCACGCACAAGCCGGGACGCAAGGCGGGCTCCCTGGTGGTACTCGTCGAGGGCGAACCGGCCCTCTACATGGAGCGCGGCGGCAAGACGCTCCTGCTCTGGCCCTCCGCCCCGGACAGTCCGCCCACGGACGACCCCCGTCTGCGAGCGGCCGCGGAGGCGCTCGCCTCGGCCGCTCGCGCCGGTTCCCTCGGCACGGTCACGGTGGAGCGGGTGAACGGCGCGGCGGCCCTGACGTCCCCCTTCGGCCCGCTCCTGGAGGAAGCCGGGTTCATCGCCACGCCGCGCGGCCTGCGCATCAGAGCCTGAGCCTGTCACCCTTGTCCCATGCCCGAAGGAGACACGGTCTGGCAGGCCGCACGACGGCTGCACGAGGCCCTCGCGGGCAAGGTGCTGACCCGCAGCGACTTCCGCGTGCCCCGGTACGCCACGGCCGATCTCACCGGCCGTACGGTCCTGGACGTCACCCCGCGCGGCAAGCACCTGCTCACCCGGGTCGAGGGCGGCCTGACGGTGCACTCGCACCTGCGGATGGACGGCTCCTGGAAGGTGTTCGCGGCCGGTCAGCGCTGGAGCGGCGGCCCGGCGCACCAGATCAGGGTGATCCTCGGCACGGCCGACCGCACGGCCGTCGGCTATCGCCTGCCGGTGCTGGAGCTCCTCCGCACCGCCGACGAAGAGCGCGCCGTCGGTCATCTCGGCCCGGACCTGCTGGGCCCGGACTGGGACCCCGAGCGGGCCCTGGCCAACCTGCGCGCGGACCCCGCCCGCCCGCTCGGCGAGGCCCTGCTCGACCAGCGCAATCTCGCCGGTGTCGGCAACGTCTACAAGTGCGAGCTCTGCTTCCTGCTCGGCGTCACTCCCTGGCTCCCCGTCGGGGACCTGCCCGCCGCACACGCCGTGAAGTTGCCCGAGCTCGCGAAGAAGCTCCTGGAGGCCAACCGGGTCCGCCCGGTCCGTCGTACGACGGGTCTGCGCGGCCATGACCGCGGCCATGACCTGTTCGTGTACGGCCGTGCGCCCCGCCCCTGCCTGCGCTGCGGCACGTCCGTCCGCGTGGCGGACCAGGGCGACGGCTCCCGGGAGCGCCCCACGTACTGGTGCCCGACCTGCCAGCCCGGCCCTGCGCCGCGCCCACGCGGGCGTACCGAGGCCGGGGCGCGGGGGGGGGGGGGGGGGCGGCGGGGAGGCAACCCCACCCCGGGCGGCGGGGCGTGCCGTCCGCGGTGGAAGACGGTCACCTCCCAGCCGCGTCCGAGCGCCGCCTCCACCACGGCCCGCCCCACGAACT
>NZ_JBHJRX010000064.1:0-13164 GCF_042268605.1 Streptomyces sp. NPDC056296
GAGGCGGGCCCGAGGCCCTGGGGCGGGCCCCCGAGGGACTGAGGCGGGCCCGAGGCCCTGGGGCGGGCCCCCGAGGGACTGAGGCGGGCCCGAGGCCCTGGGGCGGGCCCCCGAGGGACTGAGGCGGGCCCGAGGGGCTGAGGCGGACGGGAGCGGGCCGGGTGGACGGGTCGCGGGATAGGGTCCGACGGATGACGCGTCGGACACGCTTCCCCGGCCCCCGGGAGGGGCTCTGGCTCTGGTACGAGATCGGCGAGGACGGGCACGCGCTGCGGCAGGCCGCGTTCGACCGGTCGCTGCCGGTCCCGCCCGCCGGGGACCCCCTTTACCGCACGGATTGCCGCATGGGCGGGGTCACCGAAGGCGGCGCGTCGGTGGCGGCCTCTCGCGACGATCTCCGCTTGACGCTCGAACGGTTCGGGCCGGACGGCGTGCGGCTCTACGAGACCGTGTACGGCGTGCTGACGGACGGCCCGGTCGAGGTGCCGCCCGGCGCCGAGGACGTCACCGGCGCCGAGTTCGAGCGGGCCTGGGTCACGGCGCGGCGGCACCGGCACTTCACCCGCCACCGCACGGGCCCGCTGCCCGAGGGATCGCTGGTCACGGGCACGGTCACCGCCCTGCCGTGGGGCCCAGGCCTGACGGGGCTGGTGGTGGACATCGACCGGCCCGGGCGGGCCTTCGTCGACTTCGGACAGTTACCCCCGCGCGGCGAGGACTGGCCGCCCGTGGGGACCGTGACCGAGTTCGAGGTCGTCCAGATCCGCTTCGACGTCCGACCGGAGCGCCCCGACCTGCAGATCAGGCTTCGCCCGACAGCAGTGCCACCACCTGGCGGGCCGTGGCCGCGTCGCGGGCCGCGGTGAACGGCAGTTCGTTGTCGCCCGTGATCCGGAAGGGTTCGCCCGTGCGGGTCAGGTGGGTGCCGCCCGCCTCCTCGACCAGGAGCAGGCCCGCGGCATGGTCCCACGCGGCCTCCCAGGAGAACGCCGTGGCGTCGGACTCGCCGCGGGCGACGGCGAGGTACTCCAGTCCGGCCGAGCCGCAGGGACGAGGGGCCACCCCCGGGGTGCGCAGGCCGGTCAGGGCGTGCTTCTGCTCGTCCGTCGTGTAGTCCGGGTGGGACGTGGCGACCCGTAGGTCACGGCCGGGCTCGGGCGGGCCGGCGTACAGCCGCTCGCCGTCCAGGAAGGCGCCCCGCCCGCGTACGGCCGTGGCGAGTCGGTCGTCGGCGGGGGCGTAGGTCCAGGAGGCGTGCACGACGCCGTGGTGGGCGAGCGCGACCAGCGTGCAGAAGCCCGGGTCGCCGTGCACGAACTGCCGCGTCCCGTCGACGGGGTCGATGATCCACACCGGTGCCTCGCCGCGTATCGCCTCGTACGACGCGGGGTTGGCGTGCACCGCCTCCTCGCCGACCACGGCCGAGCCGGGCAGCAGGGCGGCCAGGACCTCGGTGAGATACAGCTCGGCCTTGCGGTCGGCGTCCGTCACCAGGTCGTGCGGGCCGGCCTTCTCGTCGACCTCGTGTGCCGCGAGCCGGCGCCAGCGCGGCATGATCTCCAGGGCGGCCGCCTTGCGGACGGCCTCCTCCACCTCGTCGGCGTGCCGGGCGAGAAACTCGTCGATGGTTTCGTTGTTCTCGATCATGCCTCCATGAGAGCACGCCCCACTGACAATCCCCACCCGGGTGGTGTACTCCGGGTGGAATCGGCACGAACATGAGGTGCGGGCGTCCGTGACCACCCGGTACGGAGGTCAGCGGCCGACCGCGTAGCCCTGCATTCCGCGCGGGTTCGCCGCCGCCGACAGCACGCCCGTCTCCGGGTTCCGCGCGACGGCGCACAGGCGCCCCTCCGACCAGGCCTCGCCGACCGTCACGTCGTGCCCGCGGCGCCGCAGCTCCTCGACGACCTCCGCCGGCATGCGGGACTCCACAGTGACGCTCCCGGCCCGCATGCCGCGCGGGAAGAACGACCCGGGGAAGCTGTCGTTGTGCCAGTTCGGCGCGTCGATCGCGCCCTGGAGGTCGAGGCCGCCGCGCACCGGGGCGCGCAGCGCGACCGCCAGCAGGAAGTGCAGCTGCCACTGGTCCTGCTGGTCGCCGCCGGGCGTACCGAACGCCATGACGGGCACCCCGTCGCGCAGGGCGATGGAGGGCGTGAGCGTGGTGCGCGGCCGGCGGCCCGGGGTGAGCGAGTTGGGCAGGCCCTCCTCCAGCCAGGTCATCTGGAGCCGGGTGCCGAGCGGGAAGCCCAGTTCGGGCACGACGGGGTTGGACTGGAGCCAGCCGCCGCTGGGCGTGGCCGACACCATGTTGCCCCAGCGGTCCACGATGTCGAGGTGGCAGGTGTCGCCGCGGGTGCCCCCGTCGGCGGTGACGTCCGGTTCACCCGGCACCGGTGACGTCGGGCTCTTGGCGACCGTCGGCTCGCCGACCCCCAGGGCGTCGAAGCCCTCTGCCTCCACGGCCGCCACGCGCGCGTGGGCGCTGAGCCGCGGGGCGTGTCCGCCCGGGCTGCCGGGCCGCAGCTCGAAGGAGGCCTTGTCACCGACGAGCGCCCGCCGTGCCGCGTTGTACTCCGGCGACAGCAGGTCGTCGAGCGGCACCCGGGCCGCGCCGTCCGCGTCCCCGTACCAGGCCTCCCGGTCGGCCATGGCGAGCTTGCAGCCCTCGACCAGCAGGTGGACGTAGTCGGCGGAACCGTAGCGGGGCA
The DNA here is from genome assembly GCF_042268605.1 of Streptomyces sp. NPDC056296. NCBI lineage: Bacteria > Bacillati > Actinomycetota > Actinomycetes > Kitasatosporales > Streptomycetaceae > Streptomyces > Streptomyces sp. NPDC056296. The sequence continues at coordinate 2,715 of NZ_JBHJRX010000064.1, forward strand.
GCTCGGGCGGGAGCAGCGCGAGTTGCTGGAGCAGGACGGGGCCCTGACTCCAGGGGCCGGCCTTGCACACGGTCCAGCCGTTCCAGTCGTACGTCGCGGGAGCCTCGTAGGACGCGGACCAGCCGGCGAGGTCGGCGGCGGTGAGGGTGCCGGTGTGGCGCTCGCCGCTGGTGTCCATGGTGGGCCGCCCGGCCTGCCGCAGGAGGGCCTCGGCGACGAACCCGGTGCGCCAGACCTCCCGAGCCGCGTCGATCTCCGCCTCCCGGCCCCCCGCTCCGGCGGCCTCGGCGAGCAGCCGTTTCCAGGTGGCGGCGAGGGCGGGGTTGCGGAACAGCGCGCCGGGGCGCGGCGGGTGTCCGTCCGGCAGGTAGACCTCGGCCGAGGACGTCCACTCGGTCGCGAACAGCTCCCGTACGGTCTCGACGGTCTCCGTGAAGCGCTCCACGGGCGCGTGCCCGTGCTCGGCGTAGCCGATGGCGTACTTGAGCACGTCGGCGAGCGGTTTGGTGCCGTGGTCGCGCAGCAGGAGCAGCCAGGCGTCGAAGGCACCGGGCACGGCGGCGGCGAGCGGTCCGGTGCCGGGGACGAGACGCAGACCGAGCCCCTTGTAGTGCGCGACCGTCGCCCCGGCCGGTGCCACGCCCTGGCCGCACAGCACCCGCACCTCGCCGCCCGCGGGGGCGAGCAGGATCGGCACCTCACCGGCGGGCCCGTTGAGGTGCGGCTCGACGACGTGCAGCACGAAGGCACCGGCCACGGCGGCGTCATAGGCGTTGCCCCCGTCCTCCAGCACCGCCATGGCCGACTGCGAGGCCAGCCAGTGGGTGGAGGACACCATGCCGAAGGATCCTTGAAGCGTGGGTCGGGTGGTGAAGATGCCTCTCACCTCACTGTCTCCGCGTGACGGAACGGGCTCCCCGGCAGACTATCGCCCGCCCGAGGATGATCCTTCAAGCACCCGACCAAGCGGCTGAATTGGGTGCGTTGAGGCATTGGCACCCTGCGACGCGCTCCCACTCGGACGTCGTACGTCCTTGGCCCGGACCCGGCCACCTGCCGAAATGGCAGTGCCCCGCACGATCGACCGGACGGCGTGGCGGAGAGCGTGCCGGGAGTCGGGCGCCTCCTGGCTTCCTCGTGGTGAAGGACGGACCGCTCATGCATGTGCAACCCGACGCAGAGGACACCGGAGCGGGCCAGGACGAGCCGGTCGCGGTGGTCGGAGCCGCCTGCCGGTTCCCCGGTGAGGCCAGGTCGCTCGCCTCGCTGTGGCGGTTGCTGATGGCGCGGCGGGAGACCGTGCGGGAGGTGCCCCGGGAGCGGTGGGAGCAGGCGGAGCTGGCCGGTCTGCCCGCCCAGGTGGCGGCCCGGCTGCGGTACGGCTGCTTCCTGGACGACGACGTGTACGCCTACGAGCCGGAGTTCTTCGGGATCAACGCGCAGGAAGCGCCCTGGGTCGACCCGGAGCACCGGCTGCTGTCCGAAGTGGCCTGGGAGGCCATCGAGCACGCCGGCATCCCGGCCCAGCGGCTGTCGGGCACGCCGACGGGCATGTTCTTCGGGATCTACCAGAAGGACTACATGCTGCGTGTGCAGCGGCCTCTCGAAGAGGTCAACGCCTACGCGATGTACACCGGTTTCGACAGCATCGGTCCCGGCCGCGTGGGCTTCATGCTGAACCTCAGGGGACCTCAGGTCGTCATGGAGAGCGCCTGCGCCTCCGGGCTGGTCGCCGTGCACTCCGCCTGCCAGAGCCTGCGGACGGGTGAGTCGGACGTGGCCCTGGCGGGGGCCGCCATGCTGACCCTGGGACCCGAGGGGGTCATCGCCCCCGCGCTGTGGGGGGTGTTCTCCCCCACCGGCCGCTGCCACGCCTTCGACGCCGCCGCCGACGGCTACGTGCGCGGCGAGGGCTGCGGCGTGGTCGTACTCAAGCGCCTGTCGGACGCGGTACGGGCGGGGGACCGGGTACTGGCGGTGCTGCGCGGCACGGCGGTCAACCAGAACGGGCGGGGCACACGGCTGAGCGCTCCCTCGGAGCCCGCGCAGATCGATCTCTACCGTCTCGCGCTGGAGCGCGCGGGCGTCGAGGCCGGTGACATCGGCATGGTGGAGGCACACGGTCCGGGCACGGCGGTGGGCGACCCCATCGAGTTCGCCGCGGTGGCGGCCGTGTACGGCAAGGGCCGCGACCGGTGCGCGCTGGGTTCGGTGAAGACGAACATCGGCCACACCGAACCGGTGTCGGGCGTGGCCGGTCTGCTGAAGGCCATCGCGTCCCTGCGCCACGGCATGGTGCCGGCCAGCCTGCACTTCCGGGACTGGAACCCGCAGATCGACGCCGACGGCACCCGGCTGTTCGTGCCCACCGACACGACCGAGTGGCCGGTGCGGGACGGTGCCCGGCTGGCCGCGGTGTCGTCCTTCGGCATCAGCGGCACCAACGCGCACATCGTGCTGGAGCAACCTCCCTCGCCCTCCCCCGCCCGGCGCACGGCCCGTCCGGTCCCGGCCGACGAGTCCGGCGCGCCCCGGCCCGTCGAGACGCCGCGGGTGTTCCCGCTGTCCGCCGGCACGCCCGTCGCCCTGCGGTCCGCGGCCGACCGCCTGGCGCGGTGGCTGAGGGGAGAAGGGTCACAGGTCCCGCTGGGCGATGTGGCGCACACACTCGCCGTGCGTCGCTCGCCGTCCCGGGAGCGGGCCGCCGTCGTCGCCGCCGGCCGGCCGGAGTTGGTGGCGCGGCTGGAGGAACTGGCGGCCGGGACGGCGCTTCCCGCCGGGGTGGCGACCGGCAGGGCGGTGCCGGACGACGCCGGGCAGGGCGTGGTGTGGGTCTTCTCGGGGCACGGCTCGCAGTGGGCGGGTATGTGCCAGGAACTCCTCGACCGGGAACCGGAGTTCACCCGGGTCGTCGACGAACTCGAACCGCTCGTGGCCGAGGAGTCCGGCTTCTCGCTCCGGGAGACCCTGCGCCGCCCCGAGGTGGTGACCGGCTTCGACCGGGTACAACCGGTGATCTTCGCCATCCAGTTGGGTCTGGCGGCGATGTGGCGGGCCCACGGGGTCCAACCGGCGGCCGTGATCGGGCACTCCATGGGAGAGGTCGCCGCCGCGGTGGCCGCGGGAGCGCTGAGCGTCCGGGACGGGTACGGGTCATCTGCCGCCGGTCGCGGCTGATCCTGCGGACGGCCGGACAGGGCCTGATGGCCTCGGTCGCTCTGGGACGTGCCGAGGTCGAGCGGCTGCTGGCGGAGCAGGAGGTGCGCGGGGTGAGCGTCGCGGTCGTCGCGTCGCCCGAGAACACCGTCGTGGGCGGTGACGCGGACCGCATCCGCCGTCTCGCCGAGGAGTGGGACGCGCGCGGCGTGGGCATCCGCGTCATCGAGGTGGACGTCGCCTCGCACACCGCCCACATGGACCCCATCCTGCCCGACCTGGCCGACGCGCTCACCGAGGTGACCGGCAGGACGCCGGGGACGGCCTTCTACAGCACCGTCACCGACGATCCGCGCGAGCACGTCGCCTTCGACTCCGCCTACTGGTCGGACAACCTCCGCGGGGTGGTGCGCTTCGCCGACGCGGTGCGCGCCGCGGCCGAGGACGGGCACCGGCTGTTCGTCGAGATCGGGCCGCACCCCGTGCTGGCCCACCCGGTGCAGGCCACGCTCACCGCGCACGCGCACAGCGACACCGTGGTCGTGCCCTCCCTGCTGCGCGACACCGACGACGCGCTGGCGTTCCACACCCATGTGGCGGCGCTGCACTGCGCCGGTCACCCGCTGGACTGGGCCGACCGCTACGGCGATGGCGCCCTGGCCGACGTACCGCCGACCACGGGAGCGCACGCGGTACGTCGTCGATCCTTCCCCGCTGCGGCAGTCGGCGGGGGCGCACGCCTCGCCCGCCTCGCACCCGCTCACCGGACCGCACACCGCGGACCCCGACGGCGAGGGCCGTCATCTGTGGCAGACCCGTGTCTCCCCCACGACCTTGCCCTGGCTGGACGCCCACCGCGTCAACGACGTCGCCGTGGTGCCCGGCTCGGCTCTGTGCGAGATGGCCGTCGCCGCCGCCTCGGACCTCTACGGCGTCGGCCCGGAGCGCCTGCGCCTCACCGGCATCGATCTGGAACGGCTGCTGCTGCCGAGCGCCGACGGCACACCGGTCACCGCCACCGCCGAGGCGGCCGGCCCGGAGAGGGCCCACTGGCGAGTGGTCAGCACGGCTCCCGACGGTACTTCGGTCCGGCACGCCCAGGCGGCCCTGCACGTCACGCCCGAGGACGGGTCCGTACCGCGGGGCTGCGACCCGCAGCGGCTGCTGACGGAGTTCCCGCACGCCGTGGACGCGGCGGACGTCTACCGGCAGATGCGCGAGGAGCGCGGCGTGCACCACGGGCCGCCCTTCCTCGGCCTGCAGTCCCTGCACGCGGACGGGGCACCGGCGGACCGGGCGGGCGCCCGCCTCCTGGCCCGTCTTCGAGTGCCCGACGACGGCCGGGCCGGGGCGCAGGCCCTGCACTGCCATCCCGTCATGCTGGACACCTGCCTCCAGGCCGTCGCGGGCGTCGTACTGCGCACCGGTACCGTGCCCGCGGGCGGCATCCTGCCCCGGCGCGTCGAAGCGCTGCGGCTGTACGGAGCGTTCCCGCTCAGCGGGTACTGTCTGGTCACGCTCCGGTCGACGGACGGCGACGGCTGCACCGCCGACTTCCGGCTGTGGGCCGACGACGGGTCCGTGGTCGCCGACGCCACCGGAGTGGAGTTCCGCCACGTACCCGCCGAGAGCGCCGAGGAGCGCTTCGACCGCCGTCTGCTCCGGACGTCCTGGGAACCGTGCGAGCGCCCCGGACCCCGGCCGGCGACGGGAACCTGGGTCCTCTTGGCGGAACCCGGGAGGGAGTCGTTCGCGGCCGTGCTGGGCAGTGCCCTGGAGGAGCGCGGCGCCACGGTGGACGTCCGGACGCCGGCCCCGCAGGACGGCCCCGCGTCGGTGCTGCCGTCCTGGGCCGGCGAGCAGGCGCCGCAGGCGGTGGTGTACCTGCCGGCACCCGGCAGCGCGTTCCCTGACCCCGACCGCCTGGCACGCGAGCGGGTCGCCCGCCTGGTGGCGACGGCCCACGCGCTGGCGGACACCGCGGGGGGCGGAGCGGTGCCGCGTCTGTGGACCGTCACCGGCGCCGCGCAGCAGGTCGCGCCGGAGGACCGGCCGGACCTGGGACAGGCGGGTCTGCGCGGGCTCGTGCGGGTCCTGAGCTACGAGCACCCCGAACTGCGCCCCGGCGTCCTGGACATCGACCCGCGGACGCCGGTCACGGACGTGGCCGAGGAGTTGCTGTCCTGCCCCGACGAGCAGGACGAGGTCGCCTACCGGCACGGGACACGTCATCTGGCCCGGCTGCGCAACGCCCCGCTGGACGAGCGGGAGCGCCGGCTGCGCACCGTCGACCGCGCGCGCGACCGGGTGGCCCTGCACCTCGCGCGCCCCGGTGACCTGGACTCCTTCGAGTTCGTCGCCCAGTCGCGCCACCGGCCCGGACCGGGCGAGGTCGAGGTGCGGGTCGACGCCACCAGCGTCAACTTCATCAACGTGCTCCAGGCCATGGGCGTCTACCAGCGCTTCAGCGCGGGCGAGGAGCGCGGCGACGTCAGCGCGTTCGACGGCGCGGGCGTGGTCACCGCCGTCGGCGACGGCGTCCGGGACGTGGCGGTGGGCGACCGGGTCGCCGCGATGTTCGTGGACCAGGGCCAGTCCACCGTCATGTCCTCCTTCGCGTCCGTCCGCGCCGACTGCCTCCTGCCGGTGCCGGACGGGATGAGCGCGCAGGACGCCGCGGCCCTGCCGTGCGCCTACCTGACCGCCTGGTACGCCCTGCGGCACCTGGCCCGGCTCCGGCGGGGCGAGAAGGTGCTCATCCACTCGGCGAGCGGCGGCACCGGTCTGGCCGCGCTGAACCTCGCGCGAGCCTGTGGCGCCGAGGTCTGGGCCACCGCGGGCAGCGAGGCCAAGCGGGCGTACCTTCGCGAGCTGGGCGTCGCACACGTCATGGACTCCCGCACCCTGGACTTCGCCGACCAGGTGCGCGATCTCACCGAGGGCCGCGGCGTCGACGTCGTGCTCAACTCCCTCACCGGTCCGGCGCAGTCCGCCGGTCTCGGCCTGCTGGCGCACCGGGGCCGGTTCGTCGAGCTGGGCAAGCGGGACATCTACGCCAACACCCGTCTGGGGCTGCTGCCCTTCCGCCGCAACGTCACCTTCGCCGGCGTCGACGTGCTGATGATGATGCAGCAGGACCCGGAACTGCTCGCCGAGGGCTACCGCGCCCTGACCGGCATGCTCGCGGACGGCGCCCTGCCGCTGCTGCCCGTCACCGCGCACCCCGTCACCGAGGCGTCGTCGGCCTTCCACGCCATGGCATCCGCCCGGCACACCGGCAAACTCGTCCTCACCTGGCCCACCGAGGGCGCCGGCACCCTGCCCGTGCGACCGGAGGACGTCCCCGTCGTACGGCCCGACGCCGGCTACCTGGTCACGGGTGGCCTCGGTGGACTGGGGCTCCTGGTCGCCCGGTGGCTGGCCGAGCGGGGCGCCGCGGCCGTGGTGCTCACCTCCCGCAGCACCCCCGCCCCGGCCACCCGAGCCGCCCTCGACGCCCTCACCACCGCCTTCGGCACCCGCTTCGAGGTGGTGTGCGGGGACCTCGCCGAGCCGGGCGTCGCCGACACCCTCGTACGGGCCGCCGTGGCCACGGGGCACCCGCTGCGCGGTGTCGTCCACGCCGCGGCCGTCGTCGAGGACGCCACCGTCGCCAACCTCTCCCCCGCCCTCCTGGAGAGGGTCTGGCGCCCCAAGGCGACCGGGGCCTGGCTGCTCCACCACGCCACGGGCGGCCAGGAGCTGGACTGGTGGGTCACCTTCTCCTCCGCCGCGTCACTGCTGGGCAACCCCGGTCAGGGCGCCTACGCGGCCGCCAACGCCTGGCTGGACGAGTTCACCTCCTGGCGCCGGGCCCAGGGGCTGCCGGCCACCTGCGTCAACTGGGGGCCGTGGGCGGAGGTCGGCCGCGGCGCCGGGATGGCGGAACGCGGCTACGCCATGATCGCGCCCGACGAGGGCATCGCCGCCCTGGAACGCGTCCTCTCCCACGACCGCGACCGCACCGCCTACACACCCGTCGACACGGCGCGGTGGCTGGAGTCCTTTCCCGCCACAGCCCGCACCGCCTTCTTCGCCGAGCTGGCCGCACCGGTCGCGGGCGCGGACCCGGGTGGCTCCCGCAGCGCCCTGCTGACGTCCCTGCGGGAGACGGACTGCCCCCAGCGGCGTCAGCAGATCCTTCAGCCCCAGATCGTCGAACACATCTCCGCGGTGCTGCGGCTGGGGACCGACCGGTTCGACGCCAACGCGTCCCTGGTGACGCTCGGCCTGGACTCCCTGATGGCCATCGCCCTGCGCAACCGCCTGCAACGCGAACTGGCCCTGGACATCCCCACCACGGTGATGTGGACCCACCCGACGGCCTCCGCGCTCACCCGCTACCTCCTGGCCCGCCTCGACCCCGAAGAGGGACAGGACGAGGCGCGTCCCGAAGCCGAACCGGCCGCCACCTCGTAAGCCGTCCCGAGCCCACGGCCCCCGCCCACCCGTAGCACCCGAACGCTAGGTGACCCTCGTATGCCTCCTCCCACCCCCGCTCCCACCCGCACGTCCGACATCTGGGACGTGATCGTCGTCGGGGCCGGCCCGGCCGGCGCGACCGCCGCCCGCGTCGCCGCCGAGAACGGCTGTGAGACCCTCCTGCTGGAGCGCGCCGCCATCCCCCGCTACAAGACCTGCGGCGGCGGCCTCATCGGAGCGTCCCTCGCCGCCCTGCCCCCCGGCCTGCCTCTGAAGGTCTACGACACGGCCCGGCAGTTCACCTTCGCGCTCAACGGCCGCAAGGAGCGCACTCTCACCTCCGCGTCCCCGACCATCGCCATGGTCTACCGCAGCGAGCTCGACGCCGCGCTGACCGAAGCCGCCGCGGCGGCGGGAGCGAAGGTACGGGACAGCACCGCGCTGACCTCCCTGGAACAACAGGGAGAGACCGTCACGGTGAAGACCAACCGCGGCGACACGCTCCGCGCCCGAGCCGTCGTGGGCGCCGACGGCAGCGCCGGCCGAGTCGCACGGTACGTGGGAGTGCGGTGCGCGCAGGTCGACCTCGCGCTGGAGGTCGAGGTGCCGGTCGACCAACGGACCGCCGACCGGTGGCGGGGCCGTCTCCTGATGGAGTGGGGTCCGCTGCCGGGCTCCTTCGGCTGGGTCTTCCCCAAGGGAGACGTCTGCACCGCCGGAGTGGTGGCGGCTCGGGGCAACCCCGCGGCTCTGCGGGCCTACAAGGACGACTTCCTCACCCGCCACGGACTCGTCGGCCCCCCTCCGATCCACGACACCGGCCACCTGACCCGATGCCGCCGCCCCGACTCCCCGCTGGCCCGCGGGCGCGTCCTCGTCGCCGGTGACGCCGCCGCTCTCGTCGACCACTGGTCCCGGGAGGGCATCTCCTACGCGCTGCGCTCCGGAGACCTCGCGGGCCGCGCCTGCGCCCGCCTCGTCACCGCCGCCGAGCCGGAGGCGAGCACCGCCGCCGACCATTACGCACGGGAGATCGATGGCGTCCTCGGCGCCGAAATGAGCGCCAGCAGCACGCTGATGGACCTCTTCGCACGCAACCCCGGCCTCGTCCACACCGCCCTGACCCGCTTGCCTCCGGCGTGGCGCCGTCTCGACGCCTACATCGCCGGCCGCACCAGCGTGGCCGGGATCATGGCCACGCCCATGGCGCGCAGCGCCGCCGTCCTGGCCACCCGGCTCCCCTTCGGGCCCGCGGGAACGCTCTCCCGCGAGCCTGCCCGTCCCTGATGCGCTCCCTTCGACGTGCGGCGCCGCCCGCGCCAGGCGGCAGGCATCAGACGCGGGCGAGTTCCGCGGCGCCGAAGGAGACGTCGAAGCGGTCGCACCAGATGCTCACGCTGGTGTACCGGGACAGGTCGACATCAGCGGGTACGACGTAGTTCTGGCTGCCCTTGTTGCCCTTGAGCTTGCCGAGGCTGACGTACTCACCGTCGTCGAACAGGTGCCAGCCGGCCCGGCCCTCCCTCACCGGCGCGTCGGTCAGCCACACCCGCAGGTCCGGGCCGTTGCTGGTGTCCAGGTTCTCCAGCCGTACGACATGGGAGCCGTCCGCGAGCCGCACCAGTCCGACCTTGCCGGAAGTGCTGTGCTCGTGGCTGATCAGCTCGCCGCCGGCCAGTGTCCGGGGCCCCGCGGCCACGCTCGGCGACGGGGCCGGACCGGTGGCGGAGGTGGCGGGAGGGGAGGACGACGCCGGTTGCGCGGCCGGCAGCGCCTCGTCCACGGTCTCGTCCTGCCACAGCTTCCACGGCTGGAACCAGTACAGCCCCAGGCCTGCCCCGGCGACGACCACCGCCAGCACCGCGACGACCAACCGCCTGCCCGGTCTCCTCAGCCCACGCGCCATGTCCCGCCCCGCCTTTCGATGATCCTCCGTCGACACCTCCATTCAACGCGGCCGACGGCGCACACAGGGGCCGGAAAGTATGACGGATCGCTTACGCCACGTCGCCCGCGACCGGGCTCGGGTCCACGGGGCCGCCCGCGGCGGCACGCCGGCGTGCCGCGTCCTCGTCGGTTCGGGCGTCGTAACTGAGCAGCTTGGGCAGTGCCGTGGTGAGCAGGCCCACCGCGGCGACGCAGGCGAGTCCGCCGGTCCAGATCGCCGGGCGGGCGCCGGTCCAGCCGGCCATCGCTCCGGCGCGGACCTGGCCGAGTTGCGGGCCGATGCTGTAGGAGAGGACCTCGATGCCCGCGAGCCGGCCGCGCAGGCGGTCGGGAATGGTCTGGTTCCAGATGGTCGAGCGTCCCAGCCCGCTCAGCATGTCCCCCGCTCCCGCCAGCGCGAGGCACACCAGCACCAGCCAGATGTGTGACGTCCAGCCGGCCGCGGCCATGGCCAGGCCCCAGCCGGCGGCGCCGAACACCACCAGCAGACCGTGCCGTCGGGTCCGGGACACCCAGCCGCTGGTCAGGCTGACCAGCAGGGAGCCGACGGACCCGGCCGCGTACATCAGGCCCAGGGACCAGTCGGCGTCGAGTTCGTCCGCGAGGAAGGGGAAGATCGTGTTCGGGAAGGCGAAGAACATCGCCGCGAGGTCGACCGCGTAGGTGCCCAACAGCACCGGCCTGGACCAGGCGTACCGGGCCCCTTCGGCGATACCGCGCCATGACGGCTTGGCCGCGTGCTCAATGGGCGGCACGGGCGAGAGCCGACGGCACATCAGGACCGAGAGGGCGAAGCAGACCACGGTGGTGGGGGGGGGGGGGAGGGGGGGCGAGGGGGGGACCACAAAGGAAAGGAAGCAAGAAACGAGGCGAGGGGTGGCCTAGG
>NZ_JBHJRX010000064.1:13174-16755 GCF_042268605.1 Streptomyces sp. NPDC056296
CTGTTTTTCCGGGGTCTTGGGCTAGAAAAGAGCATAAGACCCGGCGGAGAAGGGCACCAAGGGCGCGAAGGCACCTCGCTGGCGGCCGGCACTTGCCCCCCCTCCCCCCCCCCCCCACGACGAGGCCCGCCGCCGCGGGCCCGGCGATCGCGCCGGCCTGCCAGCGCAGGGCGTTCAGCGCGGCCGCCGCGGCGAGCTGGTCGTGCGGGACGATCCGGGCCAGCAGTGAGTCCAGGGCGGGTCGTTGGAGTCCGGCGAGTGCCGCCACCCCGGCCGCCACCACGTATAGCGGCCACAGGCTGGGCCGCGGCAGCATCGCGTTCAGCAGCAGGACGGCCGCCAGCAGTCCGAGTCCCGCCTCGGTCAGCACGATGACCCTGCGCCGGTCCACCGCGTCCGCGAAGGCACCGCCGTACAGTCCGAAGACCACGAGCGGGACCAGTTCGACGGCGCCCATCACGCCCACCGCGAGCGGTGAGCCGGTGAGGTCCTTGATCTGGAGCGGCAGTGCGATCAGCGCCATCACGCTGCCGAGGTAGGTGACCAGGCCCTGCGTCCACAGGAGCCGGAAGTCCCGGGAGGAGCGCCAGGGTGCCAGGTCGGGCAGGAGCGCGGCGAGCTTGCGAGCCATGGCTCAGCGGTCCCCGGCGACCGCGGTCGTCGAGTGGTGGCGGCCGATCGGCAGTACGAGGGGCTTGCCGGAGACCGGGTCCTCGATGACGCGGCTCTCCATGCCGTACACGGCCCGGACCGTGTCCTCGGTCATCACTTCCCCGGTCGCTCCGGCGGCGTGCAGTCGTCCGGACGCCAGGGCGATGAGCCGGTCCGCGTAGCGGGCGGCCAGGTTGAGGTCGTGCAGCACCATGACGATGGTGGTGCCGCGGGTCCGGTTCAGGTCGGTCAGCAGGTCGAGGACCTCGATCTGGTGGCTGATGTCGAGGAACGTGGTGGGCTCGTCGAGCAGCAGCAGGTCGGTCTGCTGGGCCAGCGCCATCGCGATCCACACCCGCTGGCGCTGGCCGCCGGAGAGTTCGTCGACGGCCCGGTCCATCAGGTCGGTGGTGTGGGTGGCGTCCAGCGCGGCGGCGACCGCCGCGTCGTCCTTCGCCGTCCAGCGAGAGAAGGCGCGCTGGTGGGGGTGCCGGCCCCGGCCGACCAGGTCGAGGACCGTGATGCCCTCGGGGGTGACCGGCGACTGGGGCAACAGGCCCAGGGTGCGGGCGAGTTCCCTGGCGGGGGTGCGGTGGACCTCCCTGCCGTCCAGGACGACGCGGCCGGTGCGCGGGACGAGCAGCCGGGACATCGCGCGCAGCAGCGTCGATTTGCCGCAGGCGTTGGCGCCGACGATCACCGTGATCCGCCCGGCCGCGAGGGTCAGGTCCAGGCCCTCGATGACGGCACGGTCGCCGTAGCCGAGCGTGAGGGCCTCGGTGGCGAGGGTGTGGGACGCGGTCACAGTGAGCCTCCGGCCCGGTTGGTGCGGACGATCAGGTGGACGAGGTAGGGCGCGCCGAGGACGCCGGTGACGATGCCGACGGGGTAGCGGGTGTCGAAGGCGTACTGGCCGGTGAAGTCGGCGACCAGTACGAGCAGGGCGCCGACCAGTCCCGCGGGCACCAGCAGGGAGCCGCCGGTTCCCGTGAGCCGGGCGGCGATCGGTCCGGAGAGGAACGCGACGAACGCGATCGGTCCGGCGGCCGCCGTCGCGAACGCGATCAGCCCGACGGCCGCGACGATCACCGTGACGCGGGTGCGTTCGACGCGGACGCCGAGCGCGGACGCCGTGTCGTCGCCCAGGCTCAGCGCGCTCAGGTCGCCGGCCCGGGACAGCAGCACCGGGCCGCACACGAGTACGGCGAGGACGGCGGGCACGGTCTCCTCCCAGGTGGTGCCGTTGAGGCTGCCCGTGAGCCAGCGCATCGCCTCCTGGAGGTCCCATTCGCCGGCCTGCGACAGGACGTAGGAGGTGACGCTGTCGAGCATGGCGGCGACACCGATGCCGATCAGGATGAGCCGGGTTCCGGCGACCCCGTCGCGGAACGCGAGGGTGTACATGAGCAGCGCCACTCCGAGCGCGGCGGCGATCGCCACGATCGACACCCCGGTCCCGCTCATCGAGAAGGTCACGATGGCGAGGGCCGCAGCCGCGCTCGCTCCCGCGCTGATGCCGATGACGTCGGGGCTGGCGAGCGGGTTGCGGAGCATGGTCTGGAAGGTGACGCCGGCCATGCCGAAGCTGAATCCGGCGGTCAGCGCCAGTACCGCCCGCGGCAGCCGCAGCGTGCCGACGGTGAAGGAGGCGCCCGGCACCTGTTCGCCCAGGACCACGCGCAGCACGTCGCCGGCCGGGTAGAAGGTGTGGCCGGCCATGAGGGTCGTGACGAACGCGGCGACGACCAGCAGCAGGAGCGTCAGGACGAGGAGCCGGCGCCGGTACGCGCCGCGGACCCGCGCCCGGGTGACGGCCGCCGTCGTGGACGGGGCGCGGACGGCTGGGGCGCTCACAGGGACCTGACCTTTTGGCGTCGGACGATGTGGATGAAGAAGGGGGCACCGATGATCCCGGTCAGGATCCCCACGTCGATCTCGGCCGGCCGTGCCACGACCCGGCCCAGCACGTCCGCGGCCGTCAGGAGGATCGCGCCGCTCAGCGCGGAGAACGGCAGCAGCCAGCGGTGGTCGACGCCGACCAGGAGCCGGCAGACGTGCGGTACGAGGAGACCGACGAAGAGGATCGGCCCGGCGACGGCGGTGGACGCGCCGCACAGCACGACCGCGCCGAGCGCCGCGCCGGCCCGGACGAGGGCCACCCGTTCACCGAGTCCGGCGGCCAGGTCGTCGCCCAGTGCCAGCGAGTTGAGGGCCCGGGCGGAGACCAGGCAGATGACGAACCCGGCGCCGAGGAACGGCAGGACGCTGCCGAGCTGGTCGTAGGAGGCGCCTCCGACGCCGCCGATCTGCCACAGCCGGAAGGTGTCGGAGATGTCGTTGCGCGGCAGTACGACGGCGCTGACCAGCGAGGTGAGGGCGGCCGTGATGGCGGCGCCGGCGAGGGCCAGCTTCAGCGGGGTGGCGCCGCCGCGGCCCAGCGAGCCGATGGCGTACACGAAGCCGGCGGTCAGCGCCGCCCCGAGCATCGCCACCCAGATGTATCCGTCCACCGAGGCGAGCCCGAAGTAGGCGATGGCGGTGACCACGGCCAGGGAGGCGCCCATGTTGACGCCGAGGATGCCGGGATCGGCCAGCGGGTTGCGGGTGACGCCCTGCATGACCGCGCCGGAGAGTCCGAGGGCGGCGCCCACGACGACGGCGAGGAGCGTACGCGGTATGCGCTTGGCGACCGCCGCCTCCTCCAGGGTGGACTCCGCGCCGCCGAGCGCCGCCCACACGTCGGACCAGGCGACGCCGCGGGAACCGAAGGCGAGGGAGGCCGTCATGACGGCGATCAGGACCGCGGCGACCACGAGGAGCCACAGGACGCGGATGCGCGCCGGGCCCCCTACCCACCCCGTTCTCTATGAGGTTCGGGTGTCGGTAACCACCCCCTTAACTTTTTCGCCGGCTCAACAGACAACCCTCTA
>NZ_JBHJRX010000064.1:16765-46845 GCF_042268605.1 Streptomyces sp. NPDC056296
GGGCCCCCCCAAAGCCACAAACAGGACCAGCGACACCAAAGGAAACCAACAGACCGCACCCCCCCCCCGCACCCCCCCCCCCCCTCTCCCCCCCCGCGGTCGGGGTGTCGGTAACGGTCACTTGACCTTGTCCGCGGCCTCGGCGAGCGCCTTCGCGTAGTCGTCCAGGACGTACGGGATCGACAGCGGGGTGGGGTTGGCGGCGGTGGCCAGCGGGGTGCTGCCGGGCAGCAGATAGATGGAGCCCCGCTTCACGGCGGCCAGCTTGGAGGTGAGCGGGTCGTCCTTGAGGGCCCCCAGCAGTTCGCCGGTGTCGTCGCCGTAGCCGGTGATGATGTCGACGTCGTTGAAGTCGTCGATGCGCTCGGCGCTCTTGGTGAGGACGAACTTCTTCGTCGACTCGGACGGCCCGGAGACGCTCGCGGGGATCCTCATGCCGAGGTCGGTGAAGAACTGGGTGCGGGTGTCGTGGGTCGTGTAGAAGCCGACCTGGCTGACGTCCTTGGAGGACACGTGCGTCATGAACATCGCCGTCTTGCCCTTGAGCTGGGGGTACTTGGCGGCGGTCTTGCTGATCCGCCCCTCGAGGTCGCCGATGAGCTTGTCGCCCTCCTCGGCGAGTCCGATGGCCTTGCTGTTCTGGCGGATGATGTCGCGCCACGGGGTCGCCCAGGCGGCCTCGGGGTAGGCCACGACGGGGGCGATCTGGCTGAGGGTCTCGTAGTCCTGCTCGGTCAGCCCGGAGTACGCGGCGAGGATGACGTCGGGCCTGGTGTCGGCGACGGCCTCGAAGTCGATGCCGTCGGTCTCGTCGAAGAGGACGGGCGTCTTGGCGTCGAGTTCCTTGAGGCGCTTCTCGGTCCAGGGCAGTACGCCGTCCCCGTCGTCGTCGCCGAAGTTGGCCTTGGCCATGCCGACGGGGACGACGCCGAGTGCGAGCGGCACCTCCTCGTTGGCCCAGTTCACGGTGGCGACGCGCTTGGGCTTGGACGGGACGACGGTGGTCCCGAGCGCGTGCTTCACCGTCACGGGGAACTGACCGGAGCCGTCGGCGCCGGCGGCGCCGCTGTCGTCCTGCTTCCCCTGGTCGCCGTCCTGGCCGCCGCAGGCGGTGAGGCCGAACAGGAGGGCCGCCGCGAGGGCGAGCACACGAAGGCGTGGAGTTCTCATCGACCCGTGGTGTCACTTTCGGTCGGCGGTGCCGGGGCCCGCGCTCCGGCACGCGGACTCGGCGGCCGGGAAGCAGGGCACAGCACGCGCGCCAGCTAGTTAGGTAAGGCTTACCTGCACAGGTTATGGAGTCGGCGCGCGCGCATCAATCGAGTCTTTTGGACAGGCCGTGTAGCGATCGGGACATCCTTGGCCCGTCAGCGGGTCCGTCAGCGGGTCCGTCAGCGAGTCCGGAAGCTGCCCGGAGTGGTCCCGGTGGTCCGCCGGAAGGCCGCCCCGAAGGCGCTCGCCGAGCGGTAGCCGACCGCGTCGGCCACCACGTCGACCTCGAATCCACGGGAGAGCAGCTGCACGGCGTGCTGGGCCCGTACCGCGGCGACCCAACGGGCGAAACTGGTGCCCGTCTCGGTCCGGAACGCCCGGGTCAGTGTGCGGGCGCTGCACCCGAGGGAGGCCGCCCAGCCGGCCAGCGTCCGCTGGTGTGCGGGATCGGCCCGTACCGCGTCCACGATCGGCCGCAGCAACGGGGACGTGGGCAGCTGCACCAACAGCGCCCGGGGCGACGGCCGCAGGACGTCGAGGACCATCGTCTCGGTCACGGCCCGGGAACGCGACGTCAGGTCCTCCTCTTCCAGCCGCTCCAGGAGCAGCCGGAGCAGCGGGGTGATGTCCACGGCGACCGGTACGTCGGGCAGCGCCGACACCGTGCCGTGCCGGAAGAAGTGGGCCCGGTACGAGGTGCCCGCGACCGCGGAGGCGGAGTGCAACTGCCCCGCCGGCATCCACAGTCCCAGCGTCGGCGTGACGCACCACACCCGGGAGCCCACCACGACCGTGGACGCGCCGTGCTCGTTCCAGAGCAGTTCGTGCCACGGGTGCGAGTGCTCGTTCCAGGCCGTGTCGTCGGCGACGACCTCCTCGTACCCCTTGATCACGAAGGGCACGTCCACCTCGCCGGCGGCGAGCGTCGGCAGCTCCCTGGTGACCCGCATGCGGTCAGGCTAACCGGCACCGGCCGCCGGCCCCGTACGCGGGTGGGACGGCCCCGGGAACACCGTGATCGGCTCCGCTGTTGCCCCTCATGTGCGGAAACGGAGGCGGATCGGTGCACGGTGAATACAAGATCCCCGGCGGCAAGCTGGTCGTCGTGGACGTGGAGGCCGACGGCGGTGTGCTGCGGCACGTGCGCGTGGCGGGCGACTTCTTCCTGGAACCGGACGAGGCGCTGGACGCCGTGAACCGCGCGCTGGAGGGCGCCCCCGCGGACACCGACGCCGCCGGACTCGCCGCGCGGATCGACGCGGCGCTGCCCGAGGGCACCGTGATGTACGGGCTGACCTCGGAGGGCGTCGGCATCGCCGTGCGCCGGGCCCTGGCGCACGCCACGGACTGGACGGACTACGACTGGCAGCTGATCCACGAGGGCCCGCAGCCCCCCGCCCTGCACATGGCGCTTGACGAGGTGCTGACCGCCGAGGTCGCCGCGGGCCGGCGCCCTCCGACGCTCAGGGTGTGGGAGTGGGGCGCCCCGGCGGTGATCATCGAGCTTCCAGTCGCTGCGCAACGAGGTGGACGCCGAGAGCGCCGCCCGCCACGGCATCGAGGTGGTGCGCCGGATCTCCGGCGGTGGCGCCATGTTCGTGGAGCCCGGCAACACCATCACCTACTCGCTGTCCGTGCCGGAGGCGCTGGTGCAGGGGCTCTCCTTCCAGGACAGCTACGCCTACCTCGACGACTGGGTGCTCGGCGCCCTCGGCGAGATGGGGATCCGCGCCTGGTACCAGCCGCTGAACGACATCGCCACCGACCAGGGCAAGATCGCGGGAGCCGCCCAGAAGCGCGTCGTGGGGCCGGGCGGCGGTCCCGGCGCCGTGCTGCACCACGTGACCATGTCGTACGACATCGACGCGGACAAGATGCTGGAAGTGCTGCGCATCGGGCGGGAGAAGATGTCCGACAAGGGCATCAGGAGCGCGAAGAAGCGGGTGGACCCGCTGCGCCGGCAGACCGGGCTGGCGCGGGAGGCCGTCATCGAGCGGATGATCGAGTCGTTCGCCGGCCGGTACGGGCTCGCCCAGGGAAAGGTGACCGACGAGGAGCTGGCCCGGGCGCGGGAGCTGGCCGGCACCAAGTTCGGCTCCGACGGGTGGACGGCACGGGTCCCCTAGGGTCCGTTCTCCCGCTGACGTGCCTCCACCAGGCCCGACTCGTAGGCGAACACCACGAGTTGGGCCCGGTCCCGGGCGCCCAGCTTGGTCATCGCGCGGCTGATGTGTGTCTTGGCGGTCAACGGGCTGATCACCATGTGCACGGCGATCTCCTCGTTGCTCAGGCCGCGGGCGGCGAGCGCGGTGACCTCGCGTTCGCGGCGGGTGAGGCGGTCCAGGCCGGGGGCGGTGGCGCGGTCCGGGGGCCGGGAGACGAACTCGCCGATCAGGGTGCGGGTGACCGACGGGGAGAGCAGCGCCTCACCGCGTGCCACCACCTCGATGGCCTGGAGCAGGTCGGCGGGCTCGGTGTCCTTCAGGAGGAAGCCGCTGGCTCCCGCCCGCAGCGCCTCGAAGACGTACTCGTCCAGACCGTAGTTGGTGAGGATGACCACGCGGACGGCGGCGAGCGCCGGGTCGGCGGCGATGCGGCGGGTCGCCTCGATGCCCGACATCACGGGCATCTGCACGTCGACCAGCGCCACGTCGGGCACCCGGTCCCGCACCAGTGCCACGCCCTGCTCGCCGTCGGCCGCCTCGCCGACCACCTCGATGCCGTCCTCGGCGTCGAGGAGGGCCCGGAAGCCGGCGCGCATCAGCGCCTGGTCGTCGACGAGCGCCACCCGCAGGACCTCGTTCATACCGTCTCTCCCAGCGGCAGCCGGGCCCGCACCGAGAAGCCGCCCTCCGCGCGCGGGGCGGCGCCCAGGGTGCCGCCTAGAGCCGTCACGCGTTCGCGCATGCCGGTCAGGCCGGTGCCCGGCGTCGGCGGGCGGGCCGGGTCGGCCGCTCCGTCGTCCTCCACGTCGATCGCCAACCGCCCCTCGCTCCCCCTGCCGTAGTCGA
This sequence comes from Streptomyces sp. NPDC056296, assembly GCF_042268605.1. NCBI lineage: Bacteria > Bacillati > Actinomycetota > Actinomycetes > Kitasatosporales > Streptomycetaceae > Streptomyces > Streptomyces sp. NPDC056296. The sequence goes on from NZ_JBHJRX010000064.1 coordinate 20,989, forward strand.
TGAGAACCGTCACCTTCGCCGGTCCCGCGTGCCGTGCCGCGTTCGTGAGGGCCTCCTGGACGATGCGGTAGGCGGCCCGGTCGACGGCCTGCGGCAGCGGGCGCTCGTCACCGGTGACCGTCAGGTCGACGGCCAGACCGGCGGCGCGGGCCCGCTCCACGAGCAGTGCCGGGGTGCCGGTGGGTTCGTCGGCGCGCAGCACCTGGAGGGCGGAGCGCAGTTCGCGCATCGCCTCGCCACTGGCCTCCTGGATGGCGAGCAGCGCCGGCGGCACCTCATCGCCGCGTTTGCGGGCCAGGTGGACCGCGACGCCCGCCTGGAGCTTGACGATGGAGATGCTGTGCGTGAGCGAGTCGTGCAACTCCCGGGCGATGCGCAGGCGTTCCTCACCGGCGCGGCGCAGGGCCGCCTCCTCCCGGGTGCGCTCCGCCTCCAGGGCGCGCTGCTCGGTCTGGCGCAGGTACGCCTGCCAGTTCCGGTCGGCGAGCCCGGTCACCACCGCGCACAGAAACCAGCCGGCGAGCAACCCGGCCCGCTCGGCCACCTCCTGCGTCCCGGGGCCGGTCGCCACGTACCCGGCCAGGAACACCGCGCCGCCGGCCGCGGCGACGCCCCGGTGGCCGACCCGGGCTGCGGTGTGCACGGCGCCCAGGACGGGCAGCGCGGAGAGCGGCCCGGGGTGGGCGTGCACGACGTACGCCGTGCCGAGCACGGTGGCGACGGCCAGCACCGCGCGCGGGGCGACGCGGTGGAAGGCGAGCGCCGCCGAGGCGAGGGCGATCAGCGCGTGGTCGAGGGCCCGGGTGTCGTCGTCGAAGGCGGCGACGGTCATACCGAGGGCGCCGACCACGACCGCGAGGACCGTGTCGGCGAGCCATCTGCGATCGATCCGACGCCCACTCATGCCCGCACCCTAGACGGCCTCGCCGACGGTCGCGTCGGCCCTGTGGACGGCTTGCGGACTACTCCCGGCGAAGTAGTGCCCCGCCGGACCGGACCTCGGTGGCGCAGCGCCGACCGCATCCGGCCGTACGACGACCGCGGGCGCCCCGGTGGCGCACGCTGCTGTCCATGCCCACACCCTTCCGTCACACCGAACCCCTGCCACCGAAGGCGGCCACCGGCCGCGTCGCCGAGGTCTACGCACAGGCGGCGCGGGACTTCGGCATTCCCGAGCCCGCCCCGTTCGTGGTCCTCTCCTCCGCCCCCGCGCTCGTCGCCCCGGCCTGGGCGCTGATGCGCGAGTCCCTGATCGCCGGCCCCGGCGGCCGGACCGGCAAGGAGGTCGCCGCCTTCGGGGTGTCGCAGGCCAACAAGTGCCGGTTCTGCGTGGACGCGCACACCATGCTGCTGCACGCGACCGGCGACCACGCCCTGGCCGAGCGGCTGGCCCGGGGTCAGGAGCCGGCCGACGAGCAGCACGCGCGCGTGCTCGACTGGGCGCGGCGCACCCGGGTCCCGGGGGCCGCGCGGGAGCCGTATCCGTTCCCGCGCGAGGAGGCTCCCGGCTATCTCGGGACCGCGCTGGCCTTCCACTTCATCAACCGCGTCGTGTCGGCCCTGGTGACCGAAAACCTGCTCCCGGCCGACGCGCAGCGGCTGCGTCCGGTGCGGAGCCTGGCGGGCCGGTCGCTGTCCCGCACCGTGCGCCGCCCGGCCGTGCCCGGTGCGGCCCTGCCCCTGCTCGACGACCCCGGCCCGGGACCGGCGTGGGCGGCGGGTACACCGGTCGGTCCCGCGTACGCGGCACTGAGCACCACCGCCACGATGGGCGCCGGTCTCCTCGACGCCGACGACCAGGCCCTCGTACGCGCCACCCTGCGTGACTGGGACGGGTCGCACCCGCCCCTCGTCCAAGGGCCCTTCCCCGACCGGCGGGAGCGGCCCGGCGCGCGGCTGGCGCTGCTGGCCGCGCTCGCGCCGGGCGGGATCACGGACGCGGACGTCGCGGCATGGCGCCGGCCCGAGCACACCGACCACTGCCTGGTGCACCTCGTCGCGTACGGCGCGTTCGCCGCCGTGGACCGCATCGAGACCGCCCTGACCGCACCCACCGCCCCGTCCACCCCTCAGGAGACCTCATGACCCTCGTCGCCGACCCCCGTCCGGCCGAGGCCTGGAACGGCCCCGGCGTCGACATCTCGGCACCTCTGCTGGAGCGGGCACGTGCGAGCACAGCGGCCGAGGGGATCGAGAACGCGGCGTACGTGTGCGCCGAGACGGTCTGGGGCCGGGACGTGCGGGATGCCGTCGAGTTCCTCCTGTCGCGCGTACCGGGCGGCGCGCTCCCCGCCTCGCGGCTCGCCGGTCCGGAGGAGGTCCTGCGCCCGTTCGACACCGGCACCGGTGTGCGGTTGCGGGCCGGCGTGTGGCTGGTGACGGCCGTCCGGCCCTGACGGCTCCCTCGCCGGGCCAGGCGTTGAGGCCGTCCGGCCTTGACGGCTTCCCGCCGGACCAGGTGCCGGGGCCGTCCGGCCTTGACGGCCCCTCGCCCGGAACAGGCGTTCCCGTTCGTCTGCGTCACCGCGCGGCCACGGACCGAGTTCGCCCTTCCGCCCCACGGGGACTCGTGTGACACTGGCGTCCCGTCCGCAGTGCGGACCCTCTCCGCACCGTCCCCCACGAGAAGTGCGCCGTGCGTTCTCTTCCCCTGCCGCTCGCCCTGACCGCGCGTCTGGCGCCGGTCGCCGTGCTCGCCACGGCGGGCTGGGCGCTGTCGTCCGGGCCGGACACGTCACCGGCCGCGAAGGACAAGACGCCGCCCGACACCACGAACCGGTCCGCCTCCGCACCGGCGACCGAGGCGGTGACGAAGACGTACGCCGCCGCTCCGGCACCCTGCGAGAGCCTGGCCCGGAAGACGGTCACCTCACTGGTGCCGGGTGCCGAGGCGGCCGGCAAGGAGATCCCCTCGACGGACACCGATGTGCGCCGCACCTGCTCCTGGAACGCGCTCAAGGGGTACGACTACCGGTGGCTCGACGTCTCCTACGAGGTGATGAAGTCGGACGAGGCAGCGCTGAAGTCGTACAAGGGGCGGGTCGCCGACCGGAGCGGCGGTGGCGAGGTCCCGGGGCTCGGCGACGCGGCGTACTCCGTCGTGAACCTCACCACCGAGGACAAGCAGCAGACACGCGAGGGCACCGTGCTGGTCCGCGCGTCCAACGCCCTGGTGATGATCACGTACAACGGCAGCGACTTCGAGTCGAAGAAGGCACCGAGTACGGACACGATCAACAAGGGTGCCATCAAGGCGGCCAAGGAGGCGGTGGCCGCCCTGGACGACGGTCAGAGCTGAGCCGGACCGGCCGGCACACGAGGTGGCCGGGTGGCGGGCAGCAGCATCAGCGCCAGGTAGAGCACCATGGAGGTGCCGAGGCCCACCGCCCAGCCGTAGTCGGCCAGCGGCTCCAGGAACGGCACGGGCCTGCCGTCGATCAGCGGGTGGAAGTCGGCGCCCCCGATGGCCAGGACGCCGCCGACGAGGAAGGCGACGACCGCCCGCCAGTTCCAGCCCCGGTCGTACCAGTAGCGTCCGCCCGTGCGGTACAGGTCGACGAGGTCGAGACGGGCGCGGCGCAGGATCCAGTAGTCCGCGATGAGGATGCCGGCGACCGTGCCGAGCAGCCCGCCGACCAGGCCGAGCCAGGTGAAGATGTAGCCCTGCGGGTCGGAGTACATTCCACGGGAAGATCAGCACGGCGAGGACGCAGGTGATGAGCGCGCCCGCCCGGAAACTCACCTTGCGCGGGGCGACGTTGGAGAAGTCGAAGGCCGGTGAGACCAGGTTGGCCGCGATGTTCACGGACAGGGTCGCCACCAGGACGGTGACGAGGGCGAAGAGCAGCCCCACCACGTTGTCCGTCTTCGCGGCGAGTTTCACCGGGTCCCAGATGGCCTCCCCGTACACCGCCTGCGAGCCGGAGGTGACCATCACGGAGAGGAACGCGAAGAGCGTCATGGTGGTCGGCAGGCCGAGGGCCTGGCCGCGGGTCTGCGCCTTCTGGCTCTTTCCGTAGCGTGTGAAGTCCGGGATGTTGAGGGACAGCGTGGACCAGAAGCCGATCATGCCCATGAGGGAGGGCCAGAACAGCTTCCAGAAGTCGCCGCCCCAGCCCAGCCGCGACGGCTGGTCGAAGAGCGGGCCGAAGCCGCCCGCCTTGTCGGCCATCCACCACAGCATCACGAACGCGCCGACCAGCACGAAGGGCGCCGCCCAGTTCTCGAAGCGGCGGATCGTCTCCATGCCCCGGTAGATGATGGCGACCTGGATGGCCCAGAAGATCGCGAACGACAGCCACATCGTCCAGGCGTGGCCGCCGAACGTCGCCGCGTTCGTCCAGCCGTCGCCGATCAGCTTTCCGGCCAGGAAGTAGATCGCCTCACCGCCGATCCAGGTCTGGATGCCGAACCAGCCGCACGCCACCAGCGCCCGCACCACGGCGGGCAGGTTGGCGCCGCGGATGCCGAAGGAGGCGCGGGCGAACACCGGGAAGGGGATGCCGTACCTGGGTCCCGCGTGCCCGGTGAGCAGCATCGGCAGGAGCACGATCACGTTGGCCAGGGCGATGGTGAACACCGCCTGCTTCCAGTCCATGCCGACGGCGATCAGACCGGAGGCCAGCGTCCAGGAGGCCGTGTTGTGGGCCATGCCGACCCACAGGGCGGAGAAGTTGTACGTGGTCCAGGTGCGCCCCTCGACGGGGACGGGCAGCAGGTCCTCGTTGGCGTAGGGGCCGCTCGGCGGCGGGGAGCCGGGGGCGAGCTCCACGCGCCCGTCGGGGAGGGTGACTTGGGCGGACGGCGGTATCGCCGTGGGCGCGGTGTCGGTCATGGGCAGGCCAATCGTGCGGTGGGACGGGAGAGGCCGTGCGGGCGGTGCCGAGGGGGGTGCGCGGGTGCCGCGTCCTTAAGTCCTCTTCCCCTCGGATCAGAGGGGAAGAGGGAGGGGTCAGGCGTCGACGGCCGGGATGATCTCCGTGCCGTAGGCGTCGATCACGGCTTCCTGCGCGTCGTGCATGTCGTAGAGCGCGAACTGGTCGACGCCGAGGGCGCGCAGGGCGCCCAGCTTCTCGATGTGTTTCTCGGCCGGACCGATCAGGCAGAACCGGTCGACGATCTCGTCCGGCACGAAGCGCGTGTCCGGGTTGCCGCTGCGTCCGTGGTGGGCGTAGTCGTAGCCCTCGCGGGCCTTGATGTAGTCGGTGAGTTCGTCGGGTACGGCGGCGGAGTGGGCGCCGTACTTCTCGACGAGGTCGGCCACGTGGTTGCCGACCATGCCGCCGAACCAGCGGCACTGCTCGCGCGCGTGGGCGAGCGCCTCGGGCGAGTCGTCGGCGGTGACGTAGGCCGGGGCGGCGACGCAGATCCGCACCTCGGACGGGTCCCGCCCGGCGGCGACGGCGGCGTCCTTCACGGCCTTGACCATGTACTCGGTCAGGTAGAGGTCGGCGAGCTGGAGGATGAAGCCGTCGGCCTCCTCGCCGGTCATCTTCAGCGCCTTCGGTCCGTACGCCGCCATCCACACGGGCACTTCGGCGCCCGGTTTGATCCAGGGGAACCTGATGACGGTGCCGCCGCCGAGGTCGGCCTCCTCTCCCCTGCCCAGCGCCCGGATGACCTTCATGGCCTCGCTGATGCGGGCCAGGGTGTTGGGCTTGCGACCGGCGACGCGCATCGCGGAGTCGCCGCGGCCGATGCCGCAGACGGTGCGGTTGCCGAACATGTCGTTGAGGGTGGCGAAGGTGGAGGCGGTCACCTCCCAGGTACGGGTGCCCGGGTTGGTGACCATCGGGCCGACCTTGAGTTCCGAGGTCTGGGCCAGGATCTGGCTGTAGATCACGAATGGTTCCTGCCACAGCACGGCGGAGTCGAAGGTCCAGCCGTGGCTGAAGCCGTTGCTCTCCGCCCGCTTCATCAGGTCGACCACGCGGGAGGCGGGTGGGTCGGTCTGCAGGACGAGTCCGAAGTCCATGGGCGCCGCTCCTAGTTCAGGTACTGACAGGTGGCGCGCGGGGTGTAGACGCCGTGGCCCTTGCGCCCGGTGTACTCCCGCTCGGTGACGACCGGTACGCCGCGCGAGAGCACGGTCTCCACGCGGCCGCTGATCCGCTTGCCCTCGTACGCCGAGTAGTCGACGTTCATGTGGTGGGTCTCGGCGGAGATGACCTGCTCGGCGTGCGGGTCGTAGACGACCACGTCGGCGTCGGCGCCCGGGGCGATGGTGCCCTTCTTCGGGTACAGGCCGAACATGCGGGCCGGGGTGGCGCAGGCGATCTCGATCCAGCGGCGCCGGGTGATGTGCCCGTCGACGACGGCCTGGTGGAGCAGGTCCATGCGGTTCTCGACGCCCGGCATGCCGTTGGGGATCTTGGAGAAGTCGCCCCGGCCCAGCTCCTTCTGGCCGCTGAAGCAGAAGGGACAGTGGTCGGTGGAGACCACCTGGAGGTCGTTGGTCCGCAGGCCCCGCCACAGGGCCGCCTGGTGCTCGCGCGGGCGCAGCGGAGTGCTGCACACGTACTTGGCGCCCTCGAAGTCGGGCTCGGCGAGGTTGTCGGTGGACAGGAAGAGGTACTGCGGGCAGGTCTCGCCAAAAACGTTCAGGCCCTCGTCGCGGGCCCGGGTCAGCTCCGCGACCGCCTCCGTCGCGGAGACGTGCACGACGTACAGGGGCGCGCCGGCGACCTGGGCGAGCTTGATGGCGCGGTGGGTCGCCTCGGCCTCCAGGAGGGCCTTGCGTACCTCGCCGTGGAAGCGGGGGTCGGTCTCACCGCGGGCGAGGGCCTGTTCGACCAGGACGTCGATGGCGATGCCGTTCTCGGCGTGCATCATGATCAGGCCGCCGTTCTCGGCGGCGCGCTGCATGGCGCGCAGGATCTGGCCGTCGTCGGAGTAGAAGACGCCGGGGTAGGCCATGAACTGCTTGAAGGAGGTCACGCCCTCCTCCACCAGCAGGTCCATCTCCTTGAGCGTCTTCTGGTTCACGTCGGAGACGATCATGTGGAAGGCGTAGTCGATCGCGCAGTTGCCTTCGGCCTTGGCGTGCCAGGCGTCCAGGCCCGAGCGCAGGGAGTGTCCGACGCTCTGGATGGCGAAGTCGACGATCGTGGTCGTACCGCCCCAGGCGGCGGCCCGGGTGCCGGTCTCGAAGGTGTCGGCGGCGTAGGTGCCGCCGAAGGGCATCTCCATGTGGGTGTGGCCGTCGACGCCGCCCGGGATGACGTACTTGCCGCTCGCGTCGATGACCTGCTCGGCCGTGAAGGCCTGGGTGGCCGGGGTGCCGGTCGCGGCGAGGGCGGCGATGCGGCCGTCCTCGATCAGGACGTCGGCGTGGATCTCGTCGGACGCGGTGACGACGAGGCCACCGCGGATGACGGTACGGCTGCTCATGCTGCTGTTCCCTCCTGTCAGGTGCCCCGGTCGGTCAGGGCGCGGTCAGCGGGGAGTACGCGCCCGGCGCCCGGTCGCGGTAGAACTGCCAGCGGTCGCGCACCTCGCGCAGCTTGCCCATGTCGAGGTCGCGGACGACGAGTTCGCTCTCCTTGTCGCTCGCCACCTCGCCCACGAACCGGGCCTCCGGGTCGACGAAGTACGAGGTGCCGTAGAAGTCGTTGTCGCCCAACTCCTCGACGCCGACCCGGTTGATGGCGCCCACGAAGTACTCGTTGGCGACGGCCGCCGCCGGCTGCTCCAGCTGCCACAGGTAGCCGGACAGGCCGCGCGAGGTGGCCGACGGGTTGAAGACGATCTCGGCGCCTTCGAGGCCCAGCGCCCGCCAGCCCTCCGGGAAGTGCCGGTCGTAGCAGATGTAGACGCCGACCTTGCCGACGGCGGTGTCGAAGACGGGCCAGCCGCTGTTGCCGGGGCGGAAGTAGAACTTCTCCCAGAAGCCGCGCACCTGCGGGATGTGCGTCTTGCGGTACTTGCCGAGGTAGGAGCCGTCGGCGTCGATCACGGCGGCGGTGTTGTACAGGACGCCGGGCTGCTCCTCCTCGTACATCGGGAGCACCAGGACGATGCCGTGCTCGCGGGCGAGCCGCTGGAAGCGCTCGACGATCGGGCCATCGGGGACGCGCTCGGCGTAGGCGTAGAACTCGGGGTCCTGGACCTGGCAGAAGTACGGTCCGTAGAACAGCTCCTGGAAGCACAGGATCTGTGCCCCCTGGGCGGCGGCGTCGCGGACCGCCTGCTCGTGGACCTGGATCATCGATTCCTTGTCGCCCGTCCAGGCGGTCTGGAAGAGCGCGGCACGGATCACTCGGCTCATCTTCGGCCTCCACTCGCTCGGTGTGCTGCGAGCCTAGGAAGGGCGGACGGCCGAATTGAGTGGCACGGTGTCACGTCTGCGAGGGTCGGGCATTGCACGGTGTCACCCCTGTTGCGCGTCGTGGGCGAGGAGCGCGATGTGGACGGAGGCGGCCTGCTCGAAGTCGTCGAGGTCCACGCCGAGGCGGCCCTGTATGGCCTCCAGACGGCGGTAGAGGGCGGGCCGGGAGACGTGGTGGAGCCGGGCGGTGCGGGACTTGTTGCGGCCGGTGGCGAGGTAGGTGCGCAGTACGGACAGCAGGTCCTCGTCGGGGCTGCGCAGCAGTCCGTCCAGCTCCCGCTCGGCGAAAGACTGCACGTGCGGGTCGTCGCGCAGCAGCCGGACCAGTCCGCGCAGGTGGATGTCGCGCAGGCGCACGACGGGCGGCGGGTCGAGGGCGGTCGCGGAGTCGGCCACGGCGTCGGCGACGTGCCGGGCCTCGCGCAGGCCGGCCGGTACGTCGTCCCAGGCGGCGCGGGCGTCGGCCGCCGCCACCACGGCGTGCGAGGACTCCGGCTCCGACCGCAGCCGGGCAGCGAAGTGGGCGGTCAGCGCCCTGGCGTCCTGGTCGGGGGCGAGGCTGAGCAGGACGGCGCCGGCACCGTCGGCGAGTTCCGCGACGATCCCGGGCAGGCCAAGGAGCCGCAGCACGCGGTTCAGCCGGGCGGGTTCCTGGTCGCGGACGACGAGCGGGACGAAGACGCGCCGGTTGACCGGCAGTCCGGCCGCGCGCGCCCGGGGCAGCAGTTGCCGTGCCGGTACGGCGCCGCTGACCAGGTCGGTGAGCAGGCTCCGCGCGGACTGCTCCTCCCAGGAGTCCCAGGAGCTGCCGGGGTTCCCGGAGCCCCCGGCGTGGGTCCCGTCGCAGCCGCGCATGCGGTGCAGGACGAGGGCCTCGGCGGCGCGGTCGGCGAGCAGCCGGCCGGCGGCCCGGTCACCGCGGTAGCCGCACAGCACCAGCCGCCCCCAGCGCTCCCCGCGGCCGCTCAGCTCGGCGCGGATCCAGCCGTCGGCCGTCCCGGCACCGGCCTGGCGGGCGATGCGCTCCCAGTCCCGGAGCACGTCGTCGACCGCGGGCCGCTCCCCCGCCGTGGCGAGGACGCGGTGGGCGAGGTTGGTGACGACGACCGGGCAGCCGCCGTGCCGGGCCACCTCGTCGAGGAGGCGCTGCACGGGGGCGCCCGCGGTGATCAGTCCGGTCAGTTCGGTGCGTACGGCCTCGGAGAGGCTGACGGCGGCGAACTTGCGCCGCAGCAGCCGGGACTGCACCTCCTCGGTCAGTTCGGCGAAGGGGAAGGGCCGGTGCAGGACGACCATGGGCAGACCGCACCGCTCGGCCACCCGGCGCATCACGTCCGGCGGGGCGGGGAAGGCGCGGCCGAGACCGAGTACGACGGCCGCGGCCTCCGCGCGGTGCAGGGAGCGGATGTACTCACCCTGCTTGTCCTCGTCGCCGGCGAGCAGCACCCCGGTGGTGAGCACCATCTCGCCGCCGCTGAGCATCACGCCGACGTCGGCGGCCTCGGCGACGTGCACCCAGCGCACGGGCCGGTCGAGCCGGTGCTCGCCGGCCACCACCTCGGGCTGCCCGGCGAGCACCCGCTCCAGGGTGAGGACCTGACGGACCGACAGAGCGGGTTCCCAGGGCTGCTGGTCCTGGTCCCAGGTGGTGGTCATGGCGGCGCCTCCTCGGCTCGGGACGCGGCTCTCAGATGCTCCGCAGAGCGCGTTCCAGGATCGCGGCGCCCTCCTCGGCCTCCGCGACGGTGAGGGACAGGGGCGGGGCGACGCGCAGGACGCTGGTGCTGTGGCCGCCGCCCTTGCCGATGAGCAGCCCGCCCGCGCGGGCCTCCTCCAGCACGGTGGACGCCGCCTCGGGGGCGGCCTCGTCGGTGCCGGGCCGGGCCAGCTCGATGCCGATCATCAACCCGCGCCCGCGCACCTCCCGTACGTGCGGCACCTGGGCGGCGACGGCCCGCAGCCGTTCGATGAGCATGCCGCCGACGCGCCGGGCGTTGCCCTGGAGGTCGTGTTCCAGGAGGTACGTGAGGTTGGCGAGGCCGGCCGCCATGGTGACCTGGGTGCCGCCGAAGGTGGAGATGCTGTTGGCGTCCAGGCAGTTCATGATCTCGGCGCGGGCGATGACGCCGCCGACGGACATGCCGTTGCCGATGCCCTTGGCGAAGGTCACGATGTCCGGCGGGCCGCCGCGCCCGTGGGCCTGCCAGCCCCAGAAGTGCTCGCCGGTGCGGCCCCAGCCGGTCTGCACCTCGTCGGCGATCCACAGGATGCCCCGCTCGTGCAGCACCTCGCGGAAGGCCGCGTACAGGCCGTCCGGCGGTGAGGTGAAACCGCCGACGCCCTGGACGGGTTCGGCGATCAGCGCGGCGGGCGGGCGGGTGTGGCCGAGGAGGTCCTTCAGGTCGGCGACGCAGGCGTCGATGAAGTCGCGGTCGTCCAGGTGCGCGTAGGGGCCGCGGGTGCGTACGCCGCCGTGGACGTACAGCGTCTGGAGCGGGGAGAGCGAGGTCGGGGACCAGCCGCGGTTGCCGGTGATGCCGACCGAGCTGAAGGAGCGGCCGTGGTAGCTGTTGCGCATCGCCAGGATCGTGTTGCTGCGCCGGTGGACGGTGGCGAGCAGCAGCGCGGTGTCGTTGGCCTCGGTGCCGGAGGTGGTGAAGAAGACGCGGGCGTCCGGGATGGCGGATACCTGGGCGACGCGTTCGGCGAGTTCGACCATGGGCCGGTTGAGGTAGAGCGTGGAGGAGTGGATGATCCGCCCGGCCTGCTCGCTCACGGCCTTGGTCACCTCGGGCAGGGCGTGCGCGGTCATCGTGGTGAGGATGCCGCCGAAGAAGTCGAGGTACTTGTTGCCGGCGGCGTCCCAGACGTGGCGGCCCTCGCCGTGCGTGATCTCCAGCGGGTCCTCGTAGTACAGGGCGAGCCAGTCGGGCAGGACGGCGCGGTGCCGGCCGAACAGGTCCCTGGTCACGGCCGCACCAGCCCTTCGTAGGCGTCGGGGCGGCGGTCGCGGTAGAAGGCCCACTGCTGCCGCACCTCGTCGATGAGGTCGAAGTCGAGGTCGCGGACGACGAGTTCCTCCTTGGTGTCGCTGGCGGTCTCGCCGACGAACTGCCCGCGCGGGTCCACGAAGTACGACGTCCCGTAGAAGTCGTTGTCCCCGTACTCCTCCTGCCCGACCCGGTTGATCGCGGCGACGAAGTACTCGTTGGCGACGGCCGCGGCGGGCTGTTCGAGCCGCCACAGGTGGGCGGAGAGGCCGCGGTGCGTGGCGGAGGGGTTGTAGACCAGCTGGGCGCCGCCGAGGCCGAGTTGCCGCCAGCCCTCGGGGAAGTGCCGGTCGTAGCAGATGTAGACGCCGACCTTGCCCACGGCGGTGTCGAAGACGGGCCAGCCGAGGTTGCCGGGACGGAAGTAGAACTTCTCCCAGAAGCCCTTCACCTGCGGGATGTGATGCTTGCGGTACGTCCCGAGGACGGTGCCGTCGGCGTCGATCACGGCCGCGGTGTTGTAGTAGAAGCCGGACTGCTCGACCTCGAAGACGGGGACGACGATCACCATGCCGGTCTCGCGCGCGAGGGCCTGCATGCGGCGGGTGGTCGGGCCGTCGGGCACGGGCTCGGCCCAGCGGTAGTGCTCGGGGTCCTGGACCTGGCAGAAGTAGGGGGCGTTGAAGACTTCCTGGAAGCCGATGACCTTGGCCCCCTGCCGGGCCGCCTCCCGGGCGTGCTCCTCGTGTTTCGCCACCATGGACTCGGTGTCGCCGGTCCAGGTGGCCTGGACCAGAGCGGCACGTACGACGTTGGCCATGAGCTGCTCCTTCGACACGACGCCAGAGCCTCTACGCCCGTAGAGCAGGCAGTAGAGGGACGAACGTAAGCCTGGCCGGACGGGCTTGCCAAGACCATCGTCGCCAAGCCGTGGTGTCGATCGCGATTCGCACTCCTGTGGGTGAGTGGTGGGGCTGGTGGGGTGGCTGAGGCGTGCCTCAGGTGGCGAACCCGGCGACGCGGAGGGCGTGGACGAGGTCCCGGTGGTGTTGGTCGGAGACTCCGTGGGCCGCCGCCAGCAACAGCGGTACGAGGACCGGCGGGGCGGGTTCGGCGCTGCGGGCGGCCTCTTCCGGGGTGCGGGCGCGGACGCAGGCGTCGAGGAGCGCGCGGCCCTCGCGGTGCCGGCCCTCGGCGACCAGGGCGAGGACGGCGGCGCCGATCTCGGCGGCGGGACGTACCACGCCCTGCCGCAGGATCTGCTCCCCGTCGGCTCCGCGTCCGGCCGCGGCGAGGGCGTCGGCGGCGGCGACCAAGTTCTCGGCGGGCAGGGAGGCGGTCTCCCACAGCAGGGTCGTCCAGTCGGCGCCGAGTCCGGCCTGTTCCAGCCGGGTGGCGAGCAGCGGGAAGCGGGCGGCGGGCCCGTGCGCGGCCTCGGCCAACAGGGCGTGCGCCTCCCCACCGCGCCCCTCGGCACGCAGCCGCGTCAGCGCCTCGACGAGGCGGTCGGCCGCCGCCCGGTCCGCCGCCGTCACGGTCGGTGGCTCGGGCCGTGGTGCCGGCTGCTCCACCGCCTTCGCGGTACCGGCGAAACGCGCGCCGCGCGGAGTGCGTTTCCCCTCCGGGGCGGCGAACGGGCTCGGTAGGCGGTCCGGCGCTACGGCGGCGAGGGCCGCGTCCTCCTCGACGACCCCGGCGAAACGCGCACCGCCCCGGCGGCGTTTGCGGGGCCCCGCGCCTTCGGCACCGGCCTTGCCGCGCGGCGGCCGTGCCGTCCCGAGCGGGCGGCCCGCCCGCTCGGGCCCTTCGGAAACGGCACCTCCCCCAGCGGCCTGCGCCCCGCCCTCCGTGGCCATGGCGTCGGGCGCGCGGATCCCGGTGCCCGTCCCGGCCTCCCCCAGCCGGACGGCCTCCGTGCGGCGGTCCAGCTCCGCCGTCCGGGCCCGGATCTCGGCGCACCTGGCCGTTGCCCGGGCGTGGTCGTCGCGGGCCCAGGCCAGGTCGAGGCGGAGGGCGTCGGCCGCCTCCCGGTCGGTGGCCGAAGCGAGCAGGCGGCCCAGTTCCACCTGGCGTTCGGCGGCGTACCGCTGCTCGCGGAGCATGACGTCGAGCCGGTCACCGAGGGCGTCCCGGGCGTCGGGGAGGGAGTCGTACGCGGTGAGCGCGGCGGCGTGCAGGGGACGGGCCCGGTCCGTCTCCGCCGTGGCGGCGGGGGCGCCGTACCGGCCGGCGAAGTCCTGGAGCAGGGCCTCCACCACGTCCCAGGGCGGCATCTCGCGCCCGTCGAGACAGGCCCGCATGCCGTCGGGGTCGCGCTGCCAGAACACTCCGCACCAGCCGCCCTCCTGGTCCAGGAGCGTCAGCAGGTCGGTCAGGTACTGGGCGAACCGCCGTACCCGACCCGGCAGTTGTTCCACGGCCATCGCTCGACTCCCGCCCCACGGAGGACACCGGTCCGGTCCATCCGGTCCACCCGGTCACGTAGGGAACACCAGTCGTGTTACGACGCCGCTACGGCGAGTTTTCGAGGAGTGTCGTCACACCACCCTCACACCACCGCCAGTGCGCACCGCCCCGCCAGCTCGTCCATGGACAGCCCCAGCGCACGGGCCAGCGCGGACACCGTGAAGAACGCCGGGGTCGGCGCACGGCCGGTCTCGATCTTGCGCAGGGTCTCGGCGGAGACGCCCGCCTCGGCCGCGACCTCCGTCATGCTCCGCTCGCCGCGGGCCGCACGCAGCAGCCTCCCGAGCTGCTCGCCGCGTTCACGCTCTTCGGGGGTCAGGGGTGTGCGTACCATGCCGTCATTCTAATACCGGTTTCCCGTACCGGACCGGGGCGGGCCGGAGCCAATTAAAATACCGGTATAGTAATTGGCATGGTGGAACTGAAGACAGACACGTCGATCGATGCCATGTACGAGGCCGGCCAGGTCGTCGCACGCGCCCTGACCGCCGTACGGCGGGCCGCGGACGTGGGGGTGTCCCTGCTGGAGCTGGACGAGGTGGCGCACGAGGTGCTGCGGGCGGCGGGGGCGGCGTCACCGTTCCTCGGCTACCGGCCTTCTTTCGCCCCGACGCCCTTCCCGGCCGTCATCTGCGCGTCGGTGAACGACGCGATCGTGCACGGCATCCCGGACGGTTACCGGTTGCGCGACGGCGACCTCGTCTCCATCGACTGCGGCGCGATCCTGGCAGGCTGGGCCGGCGACTCGGCGGTCAGCTTCACCGTGGGCACCCCGCGGGCGGCGGACGTGACGCTGATCGAGTCCGCGGAGCGGGCCCTCGCGGCCGGCATCGACGCGGCCGTCGTCGGCAACCGCATCGGCGACATCGCGCACGCCATCGGCTCGGTGTGCCGGACGGCCGGCTACGGGATCATGGAGGACTTCGGGGGCCACGGCATCGGCCGGCGCATGCACGAGGACCCCGGGGTCCCGAACGAAGGCCGGCCGGGACGCGGACTGCCCCTGCGGCACGGCATGGTCATCGCCATCGAGCCCATGCTGATCGGCGGCGGCCGGGACGACTACCACTGCGCAGCGGACGGCTGGACCCTGCGCACGAACGACGGCTCCCGGGCGGCGCACGTGGAGCACACGGTGGCGATCACGGAGGCCGGTCCGCGCGTCCTGACCTCGCGGGACGGCCTCTGAGGCGGTCCGGGGACCGGGGTTGCCGCACATGCCCGCAGGAACAGAACGTGTCATGTTGGGCATGAGCGCACCCCGCCCGGGTTACCCGGCCCCGGCACGTCGATCAGCGAGGCAGCGGAGGACCGGAAACGATGAGCAGCGGCTTCATGGGCCCGGAGGGTGACCCGTTCGCGGAATTCCTGGCACGCTTCTTCGGCGGGCCCAGGCCGAGGCAGATCGACATCGGGCGGCTGCTCAGCCAGCCCGCCCGGGAGCTGGTGCGCGGCGCCGCCCAGTACGCCGCGGAGCACGGCAGCCGGGACCTGGACACCGAGCACCTGCTGCGGGCCGCGCTCGCCACCGAGCCGACCCGGGGTCTGCTCAGCCGGGCCGGTGCCGACCCCGACGCGATGGCGTCGCAGATCGACGAGCGGACCGGCCCGGTGCAGCATCCGCCGGGCGAGGTCCCGCCGCCGACCTCGCTCTCCCTGACCCCGGCCGTCAAGCGCGCCCTGCTGGACGCGCACGAGCTGGCCCGGTCGACCGGCACCGGGTACATCGGCCCGGAGCACGTGCTCAGCGCCCTGGCCGCCAACCCCGACTCGGCCGCCGGGCACATCCTGAACGCGGCCCGGTTCGCGCCCTCGGGTCTGCCGACGGAGCCGCCGGACGCCGCGAAGGGCCGCACGGAGGGGCCGCGGTCCACGAACACGCCGACCCTGGACAAGTACGGCCGCGACCTCACCGACCTGGCCCAGCAGGGCCGGATCGACCCGGTGATCGGGCGCGAGGAGGAGATCGAGCAGACCGTGGAGGTGCTCTCCCGCCGCGGCAAGAACAACCCGGTGCTGATCGGTGACGCGGGCGTCGGCAAGACCGCCGTGGTGGAAGGGCTGGCCCAACGCATCACGGACGGCGACGTGCCCGACGTCCTGATCGGACGCCGGGTGGTCGCGCTGGACCTGACCGGCGTGGTCGCCGGCACCCGCTACCGGGGCGACTTCGAGGAGCGGATGAACAACATCGTGGGCGAGATCCGCGCCCACTCCGAGCAGCTGATCATCTTCATCGACGAGCTGCACACCGTCGTCGGCGCGGGCGGTGGCGGCGAGGGCGGCTCGATGGACGCCGGGAACATCCTCAAGCCGGCCCTGGCCCGCGGGGAGCTGCACATCGTGGGCGCCACCACGCTGGAGGAGTACCGCAGGATCGAGAAGGACGCGGCGCTCGCCCGCCGCTTCCAGCCGATCCTGGTGCCCGAGCCCACCACCGCGGACGCGATCGAGATCCTGCGCGGCCTGCGCGACCGCTACGAGGCCCACCACCAGGTCCGCTACACCGACGAGGCGCTGGTGGCGGCCGTGGAGATGTCCGACCGCTACCTCACCGACCGCCGGCTGCCGGACAAGGCCATCGACCTGATCGACCAGGCCGGCGCCCGGGTGCGGCTGCGGGCCCGCACCAAGGGCACGGACGTACGCGCCATGGAGCGCGAGGTCGACCAGCTGATCCGGGACAAGGACCAGGCGGTCACGGACGAGCAGTACGAGCAGGCCACGCAACTACGGGACCGGATCACCGAGCTGAAGCAGCGGATCACCGAGGCCGACGGCGGCGGCGAGGCCGACGAGGGCCTGAACCTGGTGGTCGGCACCGAGTCCATCGCCGAGGTGGTGTCCCGGCAGACCGGCATCCCGGTCAGCAGCCTCACCCAGGAGGAGAAGGACCGCCTGCTGGGCCTGGAGTCCCACCTGCACGAGCGGGTCGTCGGCCAGGACGAGGCCGTACGGGTCGTCTCCGACGCCGTACTGCGCTCCCGCGCCGGGCTCGCCAGCCCCGACCGGCCCATCGGCAGCTTCCTCTTCCTCGGCCCGACCGGCGTCGGCAAGACCGAGCTGGCGCGGGCGCTGGCGGAGGCACTGTTCGGCAGCGAGGACCGCATGGTCCGGCTCGACATGAGCGAGTACCAGGAACGCCACACCGTCAGCCGCCTGGTCGGCGCCCCGCCCGGCTACGTCGGGCACGAGGAGGCCGGCCAGCTCACCGAGGTGGTGCGCAGGCACCCGTACTCGCTGCTCCTGCTCGACGAGGTGGAGAAGGCGCACCCGGACGTCTTCAACATCCTGCTCCAGGTGCTGGACGACGGGCGGCTGACCGACTCGCAGGGCCGGACGGTGGACTTCAGCAACACGGTCGTCGTGATGACCAGCAACCTGGGCTCCGACGTGATCACCCGGCGCGGAGCGGGTATCGGCTTCGGCCCCGGTGGTTCGGAGGCTGACGAGGAGGCCCGGCGCGAGCAGGTGTTGCGCCCGCTGCGCGAGCACTTCCGGCCCGAATTCCTCAACCGCATCGACGAGATCGTCGTCTTCCGCCAGCTCAGCGGCGAACAACTGCGGCAGATCACCAGCCTGCTCCTGGAGCAGACCCGCCGGATGGTGCACGCGCAGGGCGTCACCGCCGAGTTCACCGACGCGGCCGTGGACTGGCTCGCCGAACGTGGCTACCAGCCCGAGTACGGCGCCCGTCCGCTGCGCCGCACCATCCAGCGCGAGGTCGACAACGAGCTGTCCCGGCTGCTGCTGGACGGCCGCATCGCGGACGGCGGCCGGGTGACGGTCGACGTCGAGGACGGGCGGCTGGCGTTCCGGACGCCCGAGCGGCCCGTCCCCGAACTGTGACCCGCGCTACCCGACGGGCCTGACCACCATCGCCGAACCACCGCCGCGCCGTTCCTTCTCGGCGGCGGCCAGCCACTTGCCGTTCGGCAGCCGCTGCACGCCGGTCGCCGCGCCGATCTCGGGGTTGGACTTGAACGAGTGCCCGAGCGCCTCCAGCTCGCCCCGCAGTCCGCTGTCGTAGAGCCCGGGTTCGAGTTCCGTCTGCGCGGCGTTGCGCTGGCTGGCGCGCGGGGCGGCGATCGCGTCGACGAGCGGGAGTCCGCGGTCGATGACGCCGGTGAGGGTCTGGAGCACGGTGGTGATGATGGTGGCGCCGCCGGGCGAACCGACCGCGACGACCGGCTTGTGGTGCTGGTCCAGCACGATCGTCGGCGCGATCGACGACCGCGGGCGCTTGCCGGGGCCCGGCAGGTTCGGGTCGTGGACGGCCGGGTTGGCCGGGGCGAAGGAGAAGTCCGTCAGCTCGTTGTTGAGCAGGAAGCCGCGGTCGGGCACGGTGATGCCGCTGCCGCCGGTCTGCTCGATGGTGAGCGTGTAGGCGACGACGTTCCCCCACCTGTCGGCCACCGTCAGGTGCGTGGTGCTCTCCCCCTCGTACGTCGTCGGCGCCGCCGTCCCGCCGCGCGCGCAGGGTGCGGGGTGCCTCGGGTCGCCGGGCGCGAGGGGGCTGGTGAGCGCCGCGTCGTCCTTGATCAGGCACTCGCGCGAGTCGGCGTACCGCTGGGACAGCAGTTCCTTCGTGGGTACGTCCTCGAAGGCGGGGTCGCCGACCCAGCGCCCCCGGTCGGCGAAGGCGATACGGCTCGCCTCGATGAAGCGGTGCAGGTAACGGGCCTTGCTCGCCTTGGAGAGGTCGGTGCGCTCCAGGATGTTGAGGGCCTCGCCGACCGTGGTGCCGCCGGAGGAGGAGGGCGCGATGGAGTAGACGTTCAGGCCGCGGTACGAGGTCCGGGTCGGCGCCTGGAGCTTGGTCTCGTAGGCCGCGAGGTCCTTCGCGGACAGGTCGCCGGGGCGGGCGTTCCAGCCGGAGTCCGGGTCGACGGGGGGCTCGTTGACGGTGGCGACGATGTCCTCGCCGAGTTCACCGTGGTAGATCGCGCCGACGCCCTCGCGGCCCAGTTCCTTGTAGGTGCGCGCCAGGTCCGGGTTCTTGAACGTGGAGCCGACGACCGGGAGTTCGCCGCCCGGCAGGAACAACTCGGTGGTGTCCGGGAAGTAACGGAACCGCTGTTCGTTGGCGGCGGTCTGGGAGCGGAAGGTGTCGTCGACGGTGAAGCCGTGCCGGGCCAGGTGCTCGGCGGGCTTGAGCACGGAGCCGAGCCTCCGGCTGCCCCACTTGTCGAGCGCGGTCTGCCAGGTGGCGGGTGTGCCCGGGGTGCCGACGGCGAGGCCGCTGCTGACGGCGTCGGCGAAGGGGATCGGCTCGCCGTTCTCCGTGAAGAGGTTCTCGTCGGCGGTCAGCGGAGCGGTCTCGCGGCCGTCGATGGTGCGCACCGTACGGGACTTGGCGTCGTAGTAGACGAAGTAGCCGCCTCCGCCGATGCCGGCGGAGTAGGGCTCGGTGACACCCAGGGCGGCCGCGGTGGCCACGGCGGCGTCGACGGCGTTGCCGCCCTTGCGCAGGATCTCGATGCCGGCGGCGGAGGCGTCCGGGTCGACGCTGGCGACCGCGCCGCCGTAGCCGACGGCGACCGGGGTCTTCGGGGCGGCGGGTCTGCTCTGGGCGGTGGGTGGCGCCGCCGCCCCCACCGACACCACGGCGACCGAGACCGCCAGAACCGTCAGTTTCCGTGCGACAGGGCGACGCATCCGCACCTCCAGGGAAGGGCCGTTCGGGCAGCTTAGTTGATCGCCATGGTCGCGTCAGGAGCACGTGGGGAGCGCCTGCACCGCGGCCCGTCGAACACCGGTACGCCGACGCCCGCTAGCATGCGCGCCCATGACTGACGACGTACGCAACATCGTCCTCGGCGTGGTCGCGGCCGGCATCAGCGCCGCGCTGGGCTGGTTCGCCCGCACCTACCTGTGGAAGCGCAGACTCCGCCGCAAGCAGGCGTTCTTCGGGCTGCCGGACAGTTCCGAGTCGCTGCTGGTCGTCAACCGGGACCCCGCCGCCTCCGAACCCGCGGTCCACCGCTTCGACGTCTTCGCGCTGCTGGAGCTGTCCGCCCTGATCAAGGACTGCGGCGCGCACGTCCAGGTGGTCACCCAGGACATGGTCCACCAGGGCTTCGGCGAGCGTACGGAGTTCTGCGTGGGCGGTCCCGGGTCGAACCGGCGCATGGTGGCCCACATGGCGGCCATGTTGCCCGGGGTGCGGATCAACGTCGATCCGGAGCCGGGCCCGGACCGCGGCGCCTTCCAGATCGGTGGCGAGCGCTACCGCATGGACGCGGGCATCACGGAGTACGTCCTGCTGGCCCGTCTCACCGCCGGGGACCGGCGCGAGGCCCGGCCCGCCTTCCTGTTCTGCGGTCAGCGCGCGATCACCAACCAGGCCGCCACCCGCTACCTCGCGCGTCACCACGAGAAGCTCGCCCGCAAGCACGGCAACAACTCCTTCGTGCTGCTGCTGAAGGTGGTCAACTCGCAGGCGTACGGCCCGGATGTCGTCGAGCTCGTCGGGGACGTGACCCGGGCGGCGACGAGCCCCCTGCCGACACCGGCGCCGACGACCCGCAACTCCCACCGGGCCTAGGACCGGTGTGCAGCTGACCTTCTTCTCGCCTGCGGACGGCCCGTCCTGGTGTCCGATCCGCCGCGCGAGCAGTGATCTCCGGCTGCACCCTGCGCATGCCCCTGTGCGTTCGTGTGTGACCTGTGTGACCTGACCACTGCAACGTATCGACACAAACGGCAGGTATGCCAACGACACGCACCTTACGGGCATTAGCCCTATTTAAGGCGATCGTTGGGCCAAAGGTTGGACGCCCTCACGCTTCCGCGACTTCGCCGTACAGTTGCGAGAGCTCGGGCACGCCGTCCGCCGCCCACGCGTGGCCGGACTCCACCACGTCGAACTCCCGGCCGGAGGCGAGCCGGACGACGGGCTGACCGTCGGACCGGATGGACCAGGCGGCGCCGGGCACGGTGCGCACGATCACGGTGCCGAGGTACAGACCGGCGTCGTTGCCGAGCCAGGTCAGGATCTCCTCGTCGCTCCGCCAGCGCGGCAGCACCTGGTCGAGCTGCTCCAGCGAGACCTCGGAGTCGTCGAGCCGGACACCCTCCCGCAAGGCCTGGGAGCGCAGCAGATCACAGTCGGCGAGCAGGTCACCGATGCCCTCGGCGTCGTGAGCCCGGTGATCTTCGCGCCGCTTGCCCAGGAAGGGGAAGTTCATACCTCCAGACTGTCATTCGTACCGCCATGTGCACCACAGGGCACGCAGGAGCGGCGCGGGAGGCCGGGGGCGCCTACACGTCCAGGTCCACCACGACCGGCGCGTGGTCGGAGGCGCCCTTGCCCTTGCGCTCCTCGCGGTCGACGTAGGAGTCGGTGACCGCCTTGGCGAAGGGCTCGTTGCCATACACCAGGTCGATGCGCATGCCGCGGTTCTTGGGGAAGCAGAGCTGGCGGTAGTCCCAGTAGGTGAAGGGGTGGTCGTACTTGAGCGGGCGCGGGACCACGTCGGACAGGCCGGCGCCGCGCAGGGAGGCGAGGGCGGCACGCTCGGCGGGGGTGACGTGGGTGGAGTCCTCGAAGGCGGCGCGGTCGTGGACGTCGTCGTCGGTCGGGGCGACGTTGTAATCGCCCATCACCGCGAACGGGCGGCTGCCGGTCGCGTCGCCCTCGACGGCCGCGCGCAGCGCCTCGAGCCACTGGAGCTTGTAGGCGTAGTGGGGGTGCTCCACCTCGCGGCCGTTGGGCACGTACACCGACCAGACGCGGACCGGGCCGCAGGTGGCGGAGATCGCGCGGGGCTCCTGTGCGCCGTCGTAGCCGGGGTCGCCGGGCAGGCCCTTGACCACGTCCTCCAGGCCCACGCGGGAGAGCACCGCCACGCCGTTCCACCGGCCGGTGGCGTGCACCGCCGCCTCGTAGCCCTTCTCGCGCAGCTCGTCGAAGGGGAACTGCTCCTCGGCGACCTTGGCCTCCTGGAGGCACAGCACGTCGGTGCCGCTGCTCTCCAGCCAGGCGAGGAGCCTCGGCAGGCGGGCGGTGATCGAGTTCACGTTCCAGGTCGCGATGCGCATGTCCCACAACCTACCGGGCGGGACTGACAACCCCGTCCCGCCCGGGTCGTCACCGGTCGGGGGCCTCACACTCGTGCGGAGTCCCCCGGGGTGAGCCGCAGGTGCTCGGCACCGCCCAGTTCGCCGACCTGGCGGTCGTAGATCGGTCGGGCGAGGTCGGTGAGGAGGGCGTCGTGGATGTCGTAGGCGCGCTGCGGCCTCACCTCACGGACGTAGTCGATGACCTCGGAGATCTTGTTCCACGGCGCCATGACCGGGAGCATCAGCGTCTCCACCGGGTGGTCGGGGACGGTGAGGGCGTCGCCGGGGTGGAAGACCTTGCCGCCGTCGACGAGGAAGCCGACGTTGGTGACGCGGGGGATGTCCGGGTGGATCACCGCGTGCAGCTCGCCGTGGACCTGCACGTCGAAGCCCGCGGCGGTGAAGGTGTCGCCGTGGCCGACGGTGTGCACGCGGCCCGGGAACGCCGCCGAGATCTTCTCCGCGACCGACTTCAGCGTCCAGATCTCGGCGGCCGGGTTGTCCTCCATCGCGGCGCGCAGCCGCAGCTCGTCGAAGTGGTCGGGGTGCTCGTGGGTGACGAGGATCGCGTCCGCGCCGAGGGCGGCATCCTCCTCGCTGAATCCGCCGGGGTCCAGGACGAGCGTCCGCCCGTCCTTCTCGAGGCGGACGCAGGCGTGCGACTTCTTGGTGAGCTTCATGACTCCATCCTGCCGCCGCGGGCCGGCGCACGGCCGGGCAGGACTCACTCGGGCGGCGTGGTCTCCTCCCGGATGACCTGCTGCGCCACCCGAAAGGCGCCGTTCGCGGCCGGTACGCCGCAGTAGACGGCCGCCTGGAGCAGTACTTCCTTGATCTCGCCGGGGGTGAGGCCGTTGCGCAGGGCGGCCCGGAGGTGGGGCGCGAGTTCCTCCAGGTGGCCGCCGGCGACGAGGGCGGTGAGGGTGACGCAGCTGCGGGTGCGCCGGTCCAGACCGGGCCGGTCCCAGACCTCGCCCCACGCGTACCGGGTGAGGAGCTCCTGGAAGTCGCCCGAGAACTCGTCCGCCCGCTCCAGCGCCTGGTCGACGTGCGCGTCGCCGAGCACTTCGCGGCGCACCTTGAGTCCCGCCTCGTACGGGTCGGGCCGTCCCTGCGCCGGGGCCTGCGTCGGTACGGCGGCCGGGGCGATCTCGGCGATGGGCGCGGCCGACTGCGGCGGCGGGGCCATGGCCGGCTGGACGGGGGCGGCCGAGGCCGCGAGGGCCGCGGGTCCCGCGGTTCCCGCGGGGGCGGCGGGTGGGGTCACGTGGGCGGCCGGGACGGCGATCTGGCCCGTGGAGGCGTCGTGGCCGGTCTGCCAGGCGGTGGTGAAGTGCCGCACCAGCAGGTCGGTGACGGCCGCGGGCTGCTCGACCGGGACCAGGTGGGAGGCGCCGGGGACGACGGCGAGGCGGGCGTCCGGGATACCGGCGACCAGGGTGCGGGCCTCGGCGGGGCCGGTGACCTGGTCGTCGGAGCCGACCAGGACCAGGGTCGGGACGCCGACCTGCCCGAGTTCGCCACGGACGTCGAACGCGGCGAGCGCTTCGCAGGCGGCGATGTAGCAGCCGGGGTCGGTGGTCCGCACCATCTGCACGGCCCACTCGGTGATCGCGGGCTGGGCGGCGGCGAACCCTCCCGTGAACCACCGCTCGGGCGAGCTGCGGGCGATGGGGTCCAGCCCGTTCGTACGGACGATCACGCCGCGCTGGCGGAACTCGTCGGCCGTGCCGAAGCGCGGCGAGGCGGCGATCAGCGCGAGGGAGGCGAGGCGTTCGGGATGGCGCAGAGCCAGTTCGATGCCCACGGCACCGCCGAAGGCGCAGCCCGCGTAGCCGAAGCGCTGCACGCCGAGTCCGTCGAGGGTGGCCAGCAGACGCGTGGTGAGCTCGACGACGGAGCCCGCCGGGTGCGCGGCGGCGCCGCCGTGTCCCGGCAGGTCGAAGCGGAAGACCCGCCACTGCTGCGCCAACTCGGGCACCTGCCGGTCCCACATGTGCCATGTGGTACCGAGGGACGGCCCCAGGATCAGAACCGGAGCGTCTTCCGGCCCGTCAAAGCGGTATTGCAGGGTGTTCGGCGGTGTCTCACTCACGTCCCAGAGCCTCTCACGTCTCACAGACGCCGCTAAAACGAGGGGGTGCGGGAAACCGGTCTGACCAGGTTGAAGACCCCGCGGGCGGCATACCGCTTGAGGCACCGGACGATCTCGCGCCGGGTCTTGCCCTCCTGGGTGCGGCGTTCGTAGTACGCCTGGGTTCGGGGGTCGTGGCGTAGCCGGGTGAAGACGATGCGGTGCAGGGCGGCGTTGGCCTGGCGGTCGCCGCCGTGGTTGAGTCGGCGCGTGCGCCGTATCCCCGACGAATACTCGATGGGACTGACCCCGCAAAGGGCAGCAAAGGACGCCTCTGAGTTCAGCCGCTCGGGATTGTCCCCCATGGTGATCAGGAGAGTGACGGCGCTGTCCGGGCCGATGCCCACCGGTTCGAGCAGCTGCGTGGCGTGGAGTTCGACGAGCCGGGTCAGGCGCTGGTTCAGCTCGTTGATCTGAGCGGTGAGCTGTCCGATGCGCTCGGCAAGCATGCGCAGCGTCATGTGGGTGGCCTGGGTCACCGCGTCCTCGTCTCCCCCACCGTCGGGTGGGCCGAGGGTCGCGCAGGTGCGGAACAACTCGGCGTTACCGAGGCCCGACATTCGTTCCCGCAGGGCGGGGTCGGCGATGACCAGGACGGCCTTGAGCTGGTTGATCGCCTGGGTGCGGGCCTTGACCGCGGAGTCCTTGGCGAGCTTGTAGATCCGGGCGCTGTGCACCGGACCGTCGCCGGATTTCGCCCAGGCTCGAGCACGATTACTGAGCACGGCCCTCGCAGCGGCCTGTGCATCGAGCGGATCCGACTTCCCGAGCAGCCTGCGGGCCGAACGGTCGGGCCGGTTCGCATCGAACATCTGAATCTACTGGCCCAGCAGATAACGGGTCAGGGCCGTGCCGAAGGTGCCCGTGCCCTCTACGCCGGCTCGGCGCACCGTCCCCCGCTTGCGGGCCCAGGCAAGCATCTGACGGTAGCCAGCCACCGTCACCGAGAGGGCTCAATACCCAGGACCTTCCCGAGCAGGGAGATCACGGCGGCGACATGAACTTCCCCGTGGGTGTCCACGTTCAGGACGATCTCGCGCCGAACGGGAGGATCCTGCCGGAGGAGATGTTGCGTTGTCCGGTCGTCATGATGGTTCGCCTCCGGCTTCGTGACGTGCTGAGTAGCCGTCACTGGCTCGGGCTGTCTGGACTGTGGTGGCGCCTGATCGTCGGCAAGGCTCCTATGGGGACACGCCCTGCGGCTCGGTGACAGCAGGCACCATCCTGTGACGACAGTCGACAGGTCCGTGACTGGTCACTTCGGTCATAGATCTCATGGGTCAGACCTCCGCCCGGGGGCACTGCGCAACCGTTCCATCAATCCCGCGCACCTGCATGACCCGACCACAGCCGGGGGGGGCTTCGCCCGAACTGGTGCTCAACCTGGCCGGAGCGGGCTGACAATAGGTTGACTCCCCACCCACTTGTGACCGGCAACGAAAGACAGCCTCGTGACCCGTTTTACCAGGCGCCTTGCATCGCCATCGCACGAACGACTTCGCCCCCTCTTTCTGGCACACGGCTGCCCATAAGCTATATAGCGGGTCACCGCGAGAACACGGACAGCAGCTCGGCAAAAGTCGTCACCAGCCAGCAGTAACGCCCTAGCGGTCTACGGCACGTTGATTCTCAGTACTGCACTGAACTGTCTCGAGCATCCGGATAAGACGCCACACGTTCGCGTGGCCGCGCTGCGACGCGCCTACCCATGGAGGAGGGGAAATGGCAGTCGACGGTCACACCTCTCGCTCGCCCAGCAGGAGGGCCTCAGTGACTTCTTCGGGCGTACGCCCGTCGGTGGCCACGACGACCGTGGCGACCTCCTCGTACAGGTGGCGGCGGGCCTCCATCAGCTCGCGCCACTGTCTGCGCGGGTT
>NZ_JBHJRX010000065.1:0-46759 GCF_042268605.1 Streptomyces sp. NPDC056296
ACCGCCGGCCTGGAGGGCATGGACGTCCCGCTGCGCGTCGCCGTCATGGGCTGCGTCGTCAACGGCCCCGGCGAGGCCCGCGAGGCCGACCTCGGCGTCGCCTCCGGCAACGGCAAGGGCCAGATCTTCGTCAAGGGCGAGGTCGTCAGGACCGTCCCCGAGTCCAAGATCGTGGAGACGTTGATCGACGAAGCGATGCGGATCGCCGAACAGATGGAGAAGGACGGCGCGTCGGGGGAGCCGGCCGTCACCGTGAGCTGAACAGCACGGACCGAAGGGGGCCCGAGCGTGACGATTCTGGAGAGTATCCGGGGACCACGCGACCTGAAGGCGCTGGCCGAGGCGGAACTCGGTGAACTGTCCGACGAGATACGTGACTTCCTGGTGCACGCGGTCGCCCGCACCGGCGGACACCTCGGACCCAACCTGGGGGTGGTGGAACTCACCGTCGCCCTGCACCGGGTGTTCGAGTCACCGACCGACCGCATCCTCTGGGACACCGGCCACCAGAGCTACGTACACAAACTCCTGACAGGGCGGCAGGACTTCTCCAAGCTGCGCGGCAAGGGCGGCCTGTCCGGCTATCCCTCGCGCGAGGAGTCGGAGCACGACGTCATCGAGAACAGCCACGCCTCCACCGTCCTCGGCTGGGCCGACGGCCTCGCCAAGGCCCGTCAGGTGCAGGGGGAGCGCGGCCACGTCGTCGCCGTCATCGGCGACGGCGCGCTCACCGGAGGCATGGCCTGGGAGGCCCTGAACAACATCGCGGCGGCCAGGGACCGGCCGCTGATCATCGTCGTCAACGACAACGAACGCTCGTACGCCCCGACCATCGGCGGTCTCGCCAACCACCTCGCGACGCTCCGGACGACCGACGGCTACGAGCGGATGCTGGCCTGGGGCAAGGATGTCCTCCAGCGCACCCCCGTGGTCGGCAACACCGTCTACGAGGCCCTGCACGGCGCCAAGAAGGGCTTCAAGGACGCCTTCGCCCCGCAGGGGCTCTTCGAGGACCTGGGGCTGAAGTACGTCGGCCCGATCGACGGGCACGACACCGGGGCCGTCGAGTCGGCGCTGCGGCGCGCGAAACGCTTCCACGGGCCGGTGCTGGTGCACTGCCTCACGGAGAAGGGCCGCGGCTACGAACCCGCCCTGCGCGACGAGGAGGACCACTTCCACACCGTCGGTGTGATGGACCCGCTCACCTGCGCGCCGCTCAGCCCCTCGAACGGGCCGTCCTGGACGTCCGTGTTCGGCGAGGAGATCGTCCGGATCGGTGAGGAGCGCGACGACGTCGTGGCGATCACCGCGGCCATGCTGCACCCGGTCGGCCTCGCCGCCTTCGCCGAACGCTTCCCCGACCGGGTCTGGGACGTCGGCATCGCCGAGCAGCACGCCGCCGTGTCCGCGGCCGGCCTCGCCACCGGCGGGCTCCATCCGGTCGTCGCCGTCTACGCCACCTTCCTCAACCGCGCCTTCGACCAGCTGCTCATGGACGTGGCCCTGCACCGCTGCGGGGTCACCTTCGTCCTGGACCGGGCCGGCGTCACCGGCGCCGACGGGCCCTCGCACAACGGCATGTGGGACATGTCCGTCCTCCAGGTCGTCCCGGGGCTGCGCATCGCCGCCCCGCGCGACGCCGACCAGCTGCGCGCCCAGCTGCGCGAGGCGGTGGCCGTCGACGACGCGCCGACGCTGGTGCGCTTCCCCAAGGAGTCCGTGGGCCCGGCCGTACCCGCCGTCGACCGGGTCGGCGGCATGGACGTCCTGCACGCGGCCGACCGGCCCGAGGTGCTGCTCGTGGCCGTCGGCGTGATGGCGCCCGTCTGCCTCCGCGCCGCCGAGCTGCTCGAAGCCCGCGGCATCCGGTGCACCGTCGTCGACCCGCGCTGGGTCAAACCCGTCGACCCGGCGCTCGCGCCCCTGGCCGCCCGACACCGTCTGGTGGCCGTCGTGGAGGACAACAGCCGCGCCGCCGGGGTCGGTTCGGCGGTGGCACTGGCGCTGGGCGACGCGGACGTCGACGTACCCGTGCGCCGGTTCGGCATCCCCGAGCAGTTCCTCGCACACGCCAAGCGCGCCGAGGTGCTCGCCGACATCGGTCTCACGCCGGTCGAGATCGCCGGGCGGATCAGCGCGAGCCTGGCCGTCGGAGCGCAGGCCGGAGCGCAGGCCGGGGAAAAGGCCGGAGATCAGGCCGGGGACGTACGGACCGTCACGCCAGTCCAAGGAGAGAGCTGAATGACCAAGGAGTTCGACCTCGCCGCGCTCTTGGCCGAGCGCGGAGCCGAGCGATACGAGCTGCACGCCAAGCACCTCAACCACCAGCTGCCGCGCATGCTGCACACCATCGGCTTCGACAAGGTCTACGAGCGGGCCGAGGGCGCGCACTTCTGGGACGCGGACGGCAACGACTACCTGGACATGCTCGCCGGGTTCGCGGTGATGGGCCTGGGGCGCCACCACCCCGTCGTACGCAAGGCGCTGCACGACGTCCTCGACGCCTCGCTGGCCGACCTCACCCGTTTCGACTGCCCGCCGCTGCCCGGGCTGCTGGCCGAGAAGCTGCTCTCCTACAGCCCGCACCTGGACCGGGTCTTCTTCGGCAACAGCGGCACGGAGGCGGTCGAGACCGCGCTGAAGTTCGCCCGGTACGCGACCGGCAGGCCGAGGATCCTGTACTGCTCGCACGCCTTCCACGGGCTGACCACCGGCTCGCTGTCCGTCAACGGCGAGAACGGCTTCCGCGACGGCTTCGCCCCGCTGCTCCCCGACACCGCCGTCCCGCTCGGCGACCTGGACGCCCTGGCGCGGGAGCTCAAGCACGGCGACGTGGCCGCGCTGATCGTGGAGCCGGTCCAGGGCAAGGGCGTGCACGAGGCCCCGCCCGGCTATCTGCGCGCCGCGCAGGAGCTGCTGCACCGGCACAAGGCGCTGCTGATCGCCGACGAGGTGCAGACGGGCCTCGGCCGGACGGGCAGGTTCTACGCCTTCCAGCACGAGGACGGCGTCGAGCCCGACCTGGTGTGCGTGGCCAAGGCGCTGTCCGGCGGATACGTGCCGGTGGGGGCCACGCTGGGCAAGGACTGGATCTTCCAGAAGGTGTTCTCCTCGATGGACCGGGTGCAGGTCCACTCGGCGAGCTTCGGGTCCAACGCGCAGGCCATGGCGGCCGGGCTCGCGGTGCTGTCGGTGATGGAGAACGAGGAGATCGTGGCGAACGCGGCCGCGGTGGGGGAGCGGCTGAAGTCCCGGCTGGCCGAGCTGGTGGACCGCTACGAGCTGCTCGCCGACGTCCGGGGGCGGGGGCTGATGATCGGCATCGAGTTCGGCCGGCCCAGGTCCCTGAAGCTGCGCAGCCGCTGGACGATGCTGCAGGCCGCGCGTAAGGGTCTGTTCGCGCAGATGGTCGTGGTGCCGCTGCTGCAACGGCACCGGATCCTGACGCAGGTGTCCGGCGACCACCTGGAGGTGATCAAGCTGATCCCGCCGCTGATCATCGACGCGGGGGACGCGGACCGGTTCGTCGACGCCTTCACCGAGGTGATGGACGACGCCCACAATGGCGGCGGCCTGATGTGGGACTTCGGAAAGACGCTGGTCAGGCAGGCGGTGGGCAACCGTTAGCGCGTCCGGCCGCGACCGTCTTCGCCTCTGAGGCAAGAAAATTGCCCGTCGGGCAAGTATCGGGCTGAATGGAGGCATGACCTCCCATGAACCGGTCCGCCGTCGCCGGACGCGGTGTCCGTCGTGGCACCGCAGCTGCGTGCGGTGTGGCGCCGGGCCGCCGCAGGTGTCCTGCCTGACAGTGATGGGCAGCGCAAAGTAATGGGACTGGTACGCTTAGTGCTCTGTTGGGGGCGACAATCAAGCTCACAGCAGCCCGAGTGAGTCCTGTACTTGCTCCGGCGGCCGGAAGGGTCGTCGTCGGACGGGCATGACCCGTCAAACTCCCCGGAGCGATCCAGGCGGAGAGTCTCCTGAGCTACCCGGGAGAGCGCTTCAAGGTACGACCGTCTCGGAAACCTATGAGACATCGCTGACTGGGGCGCGGCGGCCAGATGGTGCTGTTTCGCGTCCCTGTCAGCGCTCAGCTGAAGCGCACCTGTAGGCGCCCCGGCGACAGCCCGCGCCTCGACTCGCTAACCCTGCACCGGATCGCCGACGGGGTCGAGTCACTGTTCGTCCACACCCTGACGCAGAGTGCCTCGGCAGCGCTATGCCTGGACTCGCCACCACGCCGGCCCACCCCACCCTTGGAGGGACGCCATGAACCTGCAGGAGAAGCTCCCGCGCGCCCTGTGGGTGCGGCTCTTCATCTACCTCATCGTGGGACACGTCCTCGCGGCCTTCATCTACCTGCTCTTCGAGGTGGGCGCCAACAGCCGGTGAGCGGGTGGGCCGGTCGGTGAGCCGGTGGGCTCAGTCCAGCATCCGCTCGCGCAGCCGCTCCCGGGTCTCCGGAGTGATCCGCAGGCCCTTCTCCAGGTAGGCGTCGACCCCGCCCCAGGTCTCCTCGACGGTCTCGAAGGCCGCCGCCAGGTACTCGGCGCGCGCGTCGAAGAGGGGGCTGAGCAGCTCCATGACCTCGGGGGAGTAGGCCGAGGCGGCGGAGCTGCTGCGGCGCACCTTGTAGCGACGGTGCGCGGCGTTGGACTTCAGGTAGTCGTCGATGACGGCCTCGCGCTCGACGCCCAGGGCGAGCAGGGTGACCGCGATCGACAGGCCCGCGCGGTCCTTGCCGGCCGCGCAGTGCATCAGCGCGGGGACGCTGTCCTCGGCGAGCGCGTGCAGTACCCGGGAGTGCTCCGCCGTGCGCTCCTTGATGATCATGCGGTAGGAGCCGATCATCCGGTCGGCGCCCTTGTCGCCCGCCAGGATCTCGCGCAGCTGGTCGAGGTCGCCGTCGCGGACCATCTTCCAGAACTCGGCACCGTCGGCCGGATCGCTCAGCGGCAGGTTCACATTGCGCACGCCCGGCAGCGCGACGTCCGGACCCTCGAGCTTCTGGTCGGCCGCGTTGCGGAAGTCGAAGATGGTGTGCAGGCCCAGCGAGGCCAGGAACGCGGCGTCCTCCCCGGTGGCGTGCGCCAGGTGGCCGCTGCGGAACAGCACCCCTTGTCGCACCCGCCGCCCGTCCACGGTCGGCAGCCCGCCCACGTCACGGAAGTTACGCACACCGGCCAGCTCGGGTTCGGTCGACGGGACCTGCTGCGTCACGGGGGCTCCTCCCACTCCGCCCCGTCGACGCTGCTCGCCGACGGGCACCACTCGAAGATACGGCACGGTCCGGGGGCCTCGGCGGCACCATCGCCCGACTGCGTCATATCTGAACCTTCTGTCCGAATTGGCACCTTCATTCCAACTAGCGCTGGAATAAAAGGGACTGGGGAGACGGCGCGTGAGCAGCGTCATATCCGTGACCGTGCGTTGCCCGTCATGTTCACGTAATGCGACCGGTTTTCAAGGCTGTTTACCGGAAAGGGCACTGCGCGAATCGACGGAGGGTGACCGGTAATTCCCGTAAAGGATCAATCGGAACACCTGCCAATGGAACCCCTCGCTTGTCCCCGCGCGTCTTGGTCCCTTACGTTCACCACCGATCCGGACGGACGCCTAATCCTGCCGCCGACCGGAGCCCGCACTCATCCACCACCCGTACACGGCAGGAGCGGGGGACCCACAGGTACAACTGCCTGTTCCGGTTCCCGGAACGGCTTGGGGTAAAGCCGCGTCTCGGCGCGGCCGGGCATCTCCAGCTCGCACCCGACAGCTCACCTCGTAGGCGCCGGAGAGGAATTCGCCATGCCCGCGAAGGGTAAGCACCGCCGTACCAGGGCCATGCGCCTGACCCGCACCATCGCCGTCGCCGGAACCGGTGGCGCCGCGCTCGCGCTCCCGCTGCTCGGCGCCGCCGGCGCCCAGGCCGCACCCGCGCAGTCCGTGTCCGAGCAGGCCGTTCAGTCCATACCGACGACGGCGAAGAAGGCCGCCGGCGGCAGCGCCGAGAAGAACTCCGACTCGCGGACGTACACTGTCAAGAGCGGTGACTACCTCTCGAAGATCGCCGACGAGCAGGACGTCGACGGCGGCTGGAAGAAGCTGTACTCGGACAACCGCGACATCGTCGGCTCGGACCCGTCGCTGATCCACCCCGGCCTGAAGCTCTCGGTCGGCGAGCAGGCCGCCAAGTCGTCGGCCCCCTCGTCCTCCGCCGAGTCGGAGAAGCCGGCCGAGAAGCCCGCCGCGCCGAAGAAGTCGTCCTCCGAGAAGTCCGAGTCGGCGAAGTCCGAGTCGGCCGAGAAGTCGTCGGACGCCGCGAAGACCTCCTCCTCGGACTCGTCGAACACGAGCGCCCAGTCCGCCGGTACCGCCAGCGGCTTCGCCTCGCCCGTTCCCGGCGGCAGCGTCGGCACCCCGTACCACCAGTCGGGCAGCATGTGGTCCAGCGGCTACCACACCGGCACGGACTTCGTCGTCCCGACCGGCACCTCGCTCAAGGCCGTCGGCGCGGGCACCGTCGTCTCCGCCGGCTGGGGCGGCGCGTACGGCAACCAGGTCGTCATCCAGCTCTCCGACGGCCACTACGCCCAGTACGCCCACCTGTCCTCGCTCTCCGTCTCCGCCGGTCAGTCCGTGACGGCGGGTCAGCAGGTCGGTCTCTCGGGTGCCACCGGCAACGTGACCGGTCCGCACCTGCACTTCGAGATCCGCACCTCGCCGGACTACGGCTCGGACGTGGACCCGATCGCGTACCTGCGCTCGCACGGCGTCTCTCTCTGACGACGGCTCCGGCGCAGCCTCCGCGCCTCCGAAGGCCGGACCCCGATCCCCGGGTCCGGCCTTCGGTGTATTCCGGAATTGACGAACACTTTAGGCGTGGTTTTTCTCACCGACCGTCAACCCTTTCCTACGGTCGCGTAGGTCACATTCCAAGGTGAATCATGGGCCGACGTGGCAGACGATTCGAAGAGTGACAGCAGAGAAGTGATCGGGTCGTACGTGGCGGTGGGGGACAGCTTCACCGAGGGCGTCGGCGACCCCGGCCCCGAGGGGGCGTTCGTCGGCTGGGCGGACCGGTTGGCCGTACTGCTCGCGGACCGGCGCCCCGAGGGCGACTTCGGGTACGCGAACCTCGCCGTGCGCGGCAGGCTGCTCGACCGGATCGTGGCGGAACAGGTCCCGCGAGCCGTCGAACTCGCCCCGGACCTGGTCTCGTTCGCGGCGGGCGGCAACGACATCATCCGGCCCGGCACCGATCCGGACGAGGTGGCCGAGCGGTTCGAGCGCGCGGTGGCCGCGCTGACCGCGGCGGCCGGCACCGTCCTGGTGACGACCGGCTTCGACACCCGTGGGGTGCCCGTCCTCAAACATCTGCGCGGCAAGATCGCGACCTACAACGGGCACGTCCGTGCCGTCGCCGACCGCTACGGCTGCCCCGTGCTCGACCTGTGGTCGCTCCGGAGCGTCCAGGACCGCAGGGCGTGGGACGCCGACCGGCTGCACCTGTCGCCGGAGGGCCACACGCGCGTGGCGCTGCGCGCGGGCCAGGCCCTCGGCCTGCGCGTCCCCGCCGACCCGGACCAGCCCTGGCCGGCCCTGCCGCCCCGCGGCACCCTGCACGTCAGGCGCGACGACGTGCACTGGGCACGCGAGTACCTGGTGCCGTGGATCGGACGCCGACTGCGAGGCGAGTCGTCGGGCGACCACGTGACCGCGAAGGGGGCGCTGTCGCCGGACGACATCAAGGTGCGGATCGCGGCGGTGGCCTGACGGCGGCGTGGGGTGTGCGGCGTGCGGCTTACGGCGCGGTGTGGGGCGTGCGGCGGACGGTCGCGGGGTCGCTCTGCCGGATTGCGCGGGTGGCCGTGGGCCGGGTGGGCGGACGCCGGCGGGCGGGTGGCTGGCGTCCGGTTCGCCGCCGGGTGGCGAGGGGTGGGGGCGGGTCTGGCCGCTGGTGGAACGGTGGCCGGGGGGCCGTCCGGCGTGCCGCGCATGCGGGGGCGCGGGCCTGGCCGTTGGTGGAACGGTGGCCGGGTGGCCGGCCCGTCGTGGCGCGGCTGTGGGGGCGCGGGCCTGGCCGTTGGTGGAACGGTGGCCGGGGGGCCGTCCGGCGTGCCGCGCATGCGGGGGCGCGGGCCGGCCGCCGGTGGAACGGTGGCCGGCCCGTCGTGGCGCGGCTGTGGGGGCGGGCCCGGCCGCCGGTGGAACGGTGATCGAGGGGCTGGCCCGTCGCGCCCCGGACGCCGGGGCGGGGGTGTCCGTCCGCGGTGAGGAGCCGCCGGCCCCGCGCGAGGCCGCGCCTAGCGCCGTGGTGTCGTCAACGCCTCGCGAGTCAGGCCGAGTTCTCGGGCGAGGGCCTCGTCCGTCCACTCCTGGGCGCGGGCCCGGGACACCGCACCCGGGTAGGACGTCAGCTGCACGGCCAGCCCGTCGAGCAGGGCGGTCAGACGCAGGGCCGCGCCGTCGGGCTCCGGGCAGGTGAACTCCCCGGCGGCCACGCCTTCGGCGATGACCTCGGCGATCGCCGCCTTCCACTGACGGTCCAGTTCCCGCGTGACCTCCCGCAGCGCGGGCTCGCGCAGCGCCACCGCCCAGCCCTCGATCCACAGCCGCCAGCCCTTGGCCTGCCCGGTCGGGGCGTACCAGCGCACCGCCGCCCGCAACCGGCGCAGTGCCGACGTACGGCGGCCGAGCAGTTTGCGCAGACGGGCGAGATCGTCCTCGGCGGCGTACGTGAACGCCGCGGCGACCAGCTTCTCCTTCGTGGAGAAGTGGTAGAGCACCAGCGCGTTGCTGACACCGAGCGCGGCGGCCACGTCGGCGATCCGCAACGCCGCCACGCCCCGCGCCGATATCTGCTCGATGGCCGCGCGCAGCAGCTCCTCGCGCCGCTCCGCGACACCCAACCGGACTCTCACCACGCCCGTCACCCTATACACGCGCCCGGACATGCGGCGACGGCCGCTTCAGGCCCGGTCGCTCAGTCCGTCGTCGCGGTGACCGGGCTGGTGGGCCCCGTGCCGGGCAGGTCGCAGGAGTCCTTGAAGCCCTGGCTGGTGAGGTCGAGCGCCGCGTTCATGCGGGAGCGCAGGTTCTCGACGGCGACCATGGCCGTCAGCTCCACGAACCCGGGCTCGCCCAGCCGGGCCCGCAGCCGCTCGGCGAGGTCGTCGCCGACGGTGGGCGGCGTCGCCGTCACCGCCTCGGCGTACTCCATGACGTCCCGCTCCAGCGGCGTGTACACATCGCTCTCCCGCCACGCCGGAACGTCGTGGAGCTTGCGCCGGTCCATGCCGCGCTCGGCGTTCTCCCAGTAGCCGAAGTCCATGCACCAGGAGCAGCCGATCGAGGCCGCCGAGGCCATCACCGCGAGCGCCTTCAGGTCGGAGTCCAGCCTGTTCCACTTGGCCACGGACTGCTCGAAACGCAGGTCGCCCCAGAGCACGCGCGGGTTGTGGGCGAGCGCCTTGCCGGGGTCGAGGACCT
The DNA here is from genome assembly GCF_042268605.1 of Streptomyces sp. NPDC056296. Taxonomy (NCBI): domain Bacteria; kingdom Bacillati; phylum Actinomycetota; class Actinomycetes; order Kitasatosporales; family Streptomycetaceae; genus Streptomyces; species Streptomyces sp. NPDC056296. Next base: position 9,490 of record NZ_JBHJRX010000065.1, read on the forward strand.
TGCCGTAGGCGCGCCGGGAGTACCACTCCATGACGCGGAGGAGGAGCGTCCGGGGCGGGGTGAGGGATACGCGGGCCATGAGGGCCACCTTCCTGTCCGTCGGTCGTGCCGGTGTGTGTTTCCGGGCGCTCCGTCGGGGGCGCCCTCACCGGTACGACGGGCGGAGGGAACTCGGATGTGACATCCGGCGTTCGAGTGACGTCGGACGAGACGATAATGAGAGCCTGACCTACTCCACCTGGAGGTACCGTGGCCGGTTTCCGTTACCCGAGCCCCGGGCTCAGCGTGCCGCGGCCCGCGGCCTTCGGCGCGGACCCGAGCGGTGAGCGCATGGCGCGCATCCGCAGATCGCCGCACTTCCGTGACGGCGTCTTCCAGAACCCCGGAGGCACCGCCCGAACCCGGCCCTCCGGATCGGCCGCGGAATTCGCCAAGATCTACTTCGACCGGCAGGCCCGGCTCCGTCGCTCGCCGCTGGGCACCGTGCCCGTGCACGCCACCACGCTCGCCGACCTCGCCGAGCCGCCCGCCACCGGACTGCGGCTGACCTGGATGGGACACTCCAGCGTGCTCGCCCAGATCGACGGACAGCGGGTGCTCTTCGACCCCGTGTGGGGCGAGCGCTGCTCCCCGTTCCCCTTCGCCGGTCCCAAGCGGCTGCATCCGGTCCCGGTGCCCCTGGCGGCCCTCGGCCCGGTCGACGTCGTCGTGATCTCGCACGACCACTACGACCACCTGGACATGCCCACGATCAAGGCGCTGGCCGGCACGGACACCCTGTTCGCGGTGCCGCTCGGCGTCGGCGCCCACCTCGAACGCTGGGGCGTCTCCACGGGCCGGCTGCGCGAGCTGGACTGGCACGAGTCGACGCGCGTCGGCGGCCTCACCCTGACCGCCACTCCGGCCCGGCACTTCTGCGGACGGGGACTGCGCAACACCCAGCACACTCTCTGGGCGTCCTGGGTCGTCGCCGGGGAGGAGCACCGCGTCTACCACAGCGGCGACACCGGCTACTTCGACGGCTTCCGGGACATCGGCGCCGCACACGGCCCGTTCGACGCCACGATGATCCAGCTCGGGGCGTACGCCGAATTCTGGCCGGACATCCACATGACTCCCGAGGAGGGCGTCCGCGCCCACCTCGATCTGCAGGGAGGGCGGCCCGGCGGTGCCCTGCTGCCGATCCACTGGGGGACCTTCAACCTCGCTCCGCACGCGTGGGCGGAGCCGGTGGAGTGGACGAGGGATGCGGCTGGGGAGGCGGGGCAGGCGGTGGCTTTCCCTCGTCCCGGCGAGCCGTTCGAGCCGGCGGGGCGGCTGCCCGAGGAGCCGTGGTGGCAGGCGGTGTCCGGTCCGATCGCGCACCCGTGGCGGCGTCCGCGGGGTGCTGAGGTCGTGGCCGAGCCGAGCAGGGGTGATCTCGACCTCGCCGGTGAGCGGTGACGTCGGTCGGGGACGAGCTCGGGGGCAGATGCTTGGGCGTCCATCGGTGTGCGGGCGGTGGCTACCGCCTGGACGGGCGAGCATCAGGGGCTGGCGGCTTCCACGCTGTCAGCGGGCACTCTCGGACGTCGTCGGCGGACGAAAGCAGGCGATGACTGTCTTTCCTCTAGGGCAGCGGCGGGCTTCCCAGTCGTCGGTGAGGGCATCGACGAGGAACATGCCCCGTCCGCCGAGGCGTTCGCCGCTCGGGGGGCGGGGCGTGGGCAGGGTGGTGGAAGTATCGTGCACGGCGACGTGCAGGCAGTGGCCGTCCCAGGTCATCGCCAACTGGGCGTGGGAGTGGGCGTGGACGTGAGCGTTGGTGACCAGTTCCGAGACGGTCAACAGCACAGCGTCCACCGTGTCCCGTGCGCTGTCGGTCCAGCCGAGGGTATCCAGGTGCCCGAGCGCCCAGTCACGCGCCGACTTCGGACTGCTGTCCAGCGGTAGCGAACGCGCCCAGCCCACCGCCCGTAGCGACGATTCGTCCACCGCGATCCTCCCCGTTCGGTCCTGGGACGCGAGTACCCCCTGCGTGCCGCCTGAAGCCGTGTGGTCGGCCTGCCGCTGCTGGGTGAGCGGGTTGCCGTTGCGGGCGAGAGTCCGGCCACGCTGCCGAGCGGGTGACGCTTTCGGCCCCGGTGCTCCCCCTGCAGGGGCACCGGGACGGAAAGCCGTGGGGGACGCGGACGTCAGTCGTCGTACGACAGGCCGTGCCCGGAGCGGAAGAGGACCTTGGTCGGGTCGTCGGCCCGTTGGATGGGTACCGGCAATTTGCCGCGCGGCTCGACCCGGCCGGCGATCACCCGCGCCGCGGCGCGCAGTTCGACCTCGGTCCAACAGTAGGAGACCAGTGAGGCCGGGACTTGGCCTAGGTGGGCGATGTCGTAGGGGTTGCGCACCGCGAGGTGGATGACGGGAACGCCCGTGGCGAGCAGCCTGGACACCAGGGTGCGTTGGGCGCTGGTGGCGCCGACGTTGTCGGTGGTGACCACCACCGCGTCCCGTCCCCGCGCGGCGGCCACGGCCTCGTCGATCTTCGCCGCGTCGGGAGCCCGGCCGGTGGCGAGGTGGGTGGTGCTGTAGCCCAGCTCGTCGAAGGCCTTGGCCAGCTCGGGCACCGTGGTGCGGGTGTCGTCGGTCGGGAAGGCCGGGCTGGCGCCGACCACGAGCAGCTTCTTCTGCCGACGGCGCAGCGGGAGCGCCTCGTCCTCGTTGACCAGCAGGGTGGTGGTGCGCTCGGCGATCCGGGCGGCGGTGCGCTGGTGCCTGCGGGCGCCGACGACCCGGTCGACCTCCTTCGGGGAGGCGTACGGGCTGCCGCTGAGCAGGCCGACCTTGTCCTTGACCCGCAGGATGCGCAGGACCGACTCGTCGAGTCGGTCCTCGGTGATCTCGCCGCTGCGGACGGCGGCCAGGACGCCGTGGTAGGCGACGTCGATGTTCGGCGGGAACAGCAGTTGGTCGACGCCGGCCTTGAGGGCCAGGACGGGCACGCGGTCGTCACCGTACTTGGTGCGCACACCCTGCATGTTGAGGGCGTCGGTGACGATCACACCGTCGAAGCCGAGCTCGTCGCGCAGCACGCCCTGGAGGATCGTGGGCGACAGGGTGGCCGGTTCGTTGCTGGGGTCGAGCGCGGGAACCTGGAGGTGCGCGGTCATGATCGAGTCGACGCCGGTGGCGATCGCGGCCCTGAAGGGCGGGGCGTCGATGCGTTCCCACTCCTCTCGGGTGTGGGTGATCACGGGCAGTCCGGTGTGGCTGTCCTGCGCGGTGTCCCCGTGGCCCGGGAAGTGCTTGGCGCAGGCCACGACGCCGGCCTGCTGATACCCCTTCACCTGGGCCGCCACCATACGACCGACCTCGCGGGCGTCGGCGCCGAAGGAGCGGACGTTGATGATGGGGTTGGCCGGATTGACGTTGACGTCGGCGACCGGGGCGAAGTTCTGGTGGATACCCAGGGCGGCCAGTTCGGTGCCCGATATCCACCCGGCGGTGCGCGCGTCGGAGAGCGAGCGGCCCGCGCCGAGCGCCATCGCGCCCGGCAGCTGGGTGGCGCCGCTGCCGATGCGGACGTTGGCCCCGTGCTCCTGGTCGATGGAGATCAGGGACGGGATGGGGGTGGGCAGGGCGAGCGAGGCGCGCTGCACACCGTTCGTCAAGTCCGCGATCTGGCGGGGGTCCTGGATGTTGTTCGTCCAGCCGGAGAAGTAGATGACACCGCCGATGTGGTACTTGGCGATGAGCTCGGCCACGGTGCGGACGCCGAGTTCCCTGAGATTGCGGTCCTGGTCGAACTGGCTGGGAGAAGTCGCCGACGCACCGTAGAAGTACGGCACGAACAGCTGGCCGATCTTCGCCTCGATGCTCATCCTGGAGATGATCTTCTTGAGGCGGTGGTCGCGCCTGTGCGCGACCGCGGGGGTCGCCGCCACGCCCACGATGCCCGTGGCGCTCGCGGCGACCACCGTCGCGGAGGCGAGAACGGTTCGTCTGGACAGACTCCGGTCCTGCATACGGACATGCCCCTTCCAGCCTTGCTCATCAAGGGAATTGAAGGAAACGTGCAGTACTCCGAACAGCGGGAAACGTAGCCCGCAGGTCATGGGCGGGGCAAGAGGTCTAGACAAAATAGGTCTAGACAAAACCGCCCTGTTGCCGGGGCCCGGACCCTGTCCGGGCGGCCGTGGGCGGGCTGGGCGACGGCCCTCGTGAGCGGAGCGGCGGCGGCCACCTGGCTCCTGCCGGACCCTCTGCCGTTCACCTGACACCCACCTCGGCCACTGAGCCGGGCAGGCCCGCACCGGGTCTATCCGCAGGATCGGACACCCACGAGTTCCTCGGAGGTCTGCCACGCACGCCGCGCCTCCTCGGTGCTGTGCGGGCGGCTGTACAGCCTCTGCTCCGCCGGAGGGCCACCCAGGTGCCCGGGGCCGCTCGGCCCGTAGAACCCGCCGCCCATGGCCCTGGGGGAAGTGGCGGCGTAGAGGGCGGGCAGCTGTGCGGTGTGGACCGTGCCGACAACGAGGCCACGGGCGGACAGGCGGCGGATCAGGCGCACGCCCAGCGTGTCCTTGGCGCGGCCGACCGCCGGGCGGGTGGCGAGCAGGCTCGTCGGCGCGACTCCGGGGTGAGAGAGGTTGCTCGTGATGCCCCAGCCCGCCGCTTCGCTGCGCCGGTCGAGTTCCAGGCCGAAGAGGCCGAAGGCGGTCTTCGACTGGCTGTAGGCGCGCATGCCGTCGTAGGGCCGCAGGCGCTGCGCTGACCGGCCGGCGCCCCCGCCGTACGCCGGAGCCGGGAATGTTGAGATCCCGCGCGAGGCGGCTGTACGGCGGATGATGGCCCGCCGCGGTACCGCGGGCACGTACCGCGGTCGGCGAAGGTGAGGCGGGCGGCGTCCCCGGCGCGACGCCCGTCATCTCCTCGCCCCGTCCGGGCGGGAGTCTCCGTTGTCACTCGCGGTGACTGAACTTGATCGAGTCGGACCGGTTCCCAGTGCTTCCGGAGCGGAAGCTTCACCGGCTTATCGGGCTGTCGTACGAAGCCTCATACCAGAGCGGGACGTTGTCCGGGGGACTTTGGCAACTGCCCACCGCACATGATGTGCGGGCGACTACTGTCAGTGTCCGTCGGGCGACGTAGACCGGATCCCCCGGTCCGCTCGGTCGACACCGCGACGACGCGTGCCCGCGTGGCGTCGCGTGTCCGCGTGGCATCCGCCACCACGCGCGAGCATCAGGGCCCGATCCGGGCCCGACGGACCAACGGACCAGTACGAGGACCCCGATGTCTCACCTCCGCGCCCCGGCCGCGCGAGCAGACCGCCGTGAGGGCGGGCGGCACGGCCGGCCGGCCTCACCCACCGCCCCCGCGCTGCCCGAGACCCACATACGCCCCCAACTCCTGCGTCTCGCCGTGCTGCCGCCCGTCGCTGTCGCCCTCGGCGCCTGCGCGGTCGTCCTGTTCACCGTCCGGTCCACCGGCGCCCGGCCCGGCCTCGTCCTGTGGGGCGTGCTCGCCGGGGCGGTCACGGTGACCCTCGCGGCCGTCGTCACCGCCGCCGTCGCCGCCGACCGCGCCGCGCGGTCCGTGCACGACCGCGTCGGCGCCCTGCGGCGCAGCACCGCGCGCCAGGAGGGCGATCTGCGGGCCGTGGTCGAGGCGTTGCGCCGCGGCGAGACCCCGCCCCAGCGCAAACCGCGCGGCGGACCGCCGGACGACGCCGACGACTTCGAACTGCTCGCCGCCGACCTGTCCCGCGCCCACGACGGCGCCGTCACCGCCGTCGTCCGGGCCGCCCAGCTCTCCAGCCAGGCGGGCAGCGAACAGAAGCTGGAGGTCTTCGTCAACCTCGCCCGGCGCCTGCAGTCGCTGGTGCACCGGGAGATCTCCATCCTGGACGAGCTGGAGAACGAGATCGAGGACCCCGACCTCCTCAAGGGCCTCTTCCACGTCGACCACCTCGCCACCCGCATCCGCCGCCATGCCGAGAACCTCGCCGTGATGGGCGGCGCCGTCTCCCGCCGGCAGTGGAGCAACCCCGTCGACATGACCGAGGTGCTCCGCTCGGCCATCGCCGAGGTCGAGCAGTACTCGCGCGTCCGGCTGGTCCCGCCGATCGACGGGACCCTGCGCGGCCACGCCGTCGCCGACGTCATCCACCTGCTGGCCGAACTCGTCGAGAACGCCACCCTGTTCTCCGCCCCGCAGACCCAGGTGCTGATGCGCGCCAACCTCGTCACCTCGGGCCTCGCCGTCGAGGTCGAGGACCGCGGACTCGGCATGCCCGTCGGCGAACAGAGCCGGATGAACGCCCTGCTCGCCGACCCGGACCAGGTCAACGTCGCCCGCCTGCTCGCGGACGGCCGCATCGGGTTGTACGTCGTCTCCCAGCTCGCGAAAAGGCACGGGATCACCGTCCGCCTGCAGACCAACATCTACGGCGGTGTCCAGGCCGTACTGGTCGTGCCGCAGGCCCTGTTGGGCACGGAGCCGGGAGTGCTCCCCGCGGGCGGAGCCCGGCCGGCGGAGGCCGGCGGGGCCGAACCCGTGCCCCTGCCGCCGCCCCGGCAGCAGCCGCCGACCGACGCCCCCGCGATGCCGCCGGTCCCCGCCGCACCCGCAGCCCCAGCCGCACCCGCTCCCGTCCCCTTCGCGCCCGCCCCCACGGTGCCCGCGCCGGCCCCGGCCCGCAGGGCGGACTCTGGCGAACCCGTGCCGCTGCCCGTGCGCGGCGCCCACCGGGACCGGCCCACCCCGGCAGCCGCCGTGCCCGGTGTCCGGCCCGAAGACCGGGGCGTCCTCGCCGAGCACGCGGCCACCCCGCCCGTCCCGCGCCACAGTGCGGTGCGCGGCACCATGGGCAAGCCCCAACTGCCCCGCCGCCGCGCCCAGGAGCACATCGCGCCCCAGCTGCGCGGCGGACCCGCACCGCGCCAGGAACCCGAGCAGCACGCCGGCCACGACCCCGGACTCATGGCGGCCTTCCAACGCGGCATCGGCCTCGCGGAGGCCCAGCAGCACATGGGGCCGGCCCCCATGGAGCCGACGCGCGTCGATCCGGCGCCGACGCGCACGGAACCGTCCCGCATGGAGCCGGCACACACGGAGCCGATCCCCATGGAGCCGATCCCCATGGAACCGACCCACCGGGACCCGGCCGGATGAGCAGCCCCGCGACCGCCCCCCGCTTCCTCCCCACCCCCACCCCCACCAGCGCTCCCGCAGACCTTCGTACCCCAAGGAGTCGATCCACCATGGCGAGCCACGCGCCGACCGGCCATGTATCCGACCTCGACTGGCTGATGAGCGGCCTCGTGCAGCGCGTGCCGCACACGTCCAGCGCGGTGCTCCTGTCCTGCGACGGACTGGTGAAGTCCGTCCACGGCCTCGACGCGGACAGCGCCGACCACATGGCGGCCCTGGCCTCCGGCCTGTACTCCCTCGGCCGCAGCGCCGGTGTCCGCTTCGGCGACGGCGGGGACGTACGGCAGGTCGTCGTCGAACTCGACTCGACCCTGCTCTTCGTCACCACCGCCGGTTCGGGCACCTGCCTCGCCGTACTGGCCGGCCGCGAGGCCGACGCGGCAGTGCTCGGCTACGAGATGGCGATGCTGGTCAAGAGCGTCCGCCCCTACCTGGTCACCGCGCCCCGACAGCACGCCGTCGAACCCCCGGCGATGAGGCCTTGAGGGTGGCCGCGGCCGGCGACGGGCCCTGGCTCGACGATGCGGCCGGACGGCTGGTGCGCCCTTTCACCGTGAGCAACGGCCGTACCCGGCCCACCGTCGAGCTCGACCTGATGTCCCAGGTGATGGCCACGGGGGCGACCCCCCTCGGTTACCTCGGTCCTGAACACGCGCAGGCACTCGACCTGTGCCGGGCGCCCCTCCCGGTCGCCGAGCTCGCCGCTCATCTGAGGCTTCCGGTGGCAGTCACCAAGGTGCTGCTGTCGGACCTCGTCGACTGCGGCGCGCTGACCACCAAACCCCCCGCCTCGTTCCACCACGACCCCACGGACCGGGCCCTTCTGGAGGCAGTGCTCGATGGACTACGACGACAGCTCTGACTACGGCCACGGACCCGTCCCGGGATCCGGCCACGACACCACCGACCCCTTCCCCACCGCGCTGAAGATCCTCGTGGCGGGCGGGTTCGGGGTGGGCAAGACGACCTTCGTCGGCGCGGTCAGCGAGATCGCACCGCTGAGCACGGAGGAACTGCTCACCACGGTCAGCGCCGCGACCGACAACCTCGACGGAATCGAGAACAAACTCGAAACGACCGTGGCCATGGACTTCGGCCGCCTCACCCTCGACCCGGAACACGTGCTGTACCTGTTCGGGACGCCCGGCCAGGAACGGTTCTGGTTCATGTGGGACGAGCTGTGCGAGGGCGCGCTCGGTGCCGTGATCGTCGCCGACACCCGCCGCCTTGAGGAGTCCTTCGCCGCCGTCGACTTCTTCGAGGAGCGCGGACTCGGCTTCATCGTCGCGATCAACGAGTTCGACGGTGCGTACCGCTACGACCCCGAGGAGGTGCGCGCCGCCATGGACCTCCATCCCGAGATCCCGATCGTGCGCTGCGACGCCCGGATCTCCAGTTCCGGCGTGCAGACCCTGCTCACCCTCGTACGCCACCTCATCGCCCACACACCGGCCCCCACGACGGGGTACGGCGCCCACAGGTGATCTCCAGGTGACCCCAGGTGATTCCCGTACCCACCGCCACGGAGCCGCACATGACGCACGCCCACAGCGACGGAGCCCGCCCATGAGCTATGACCCGCCGCGCCCGGCCGGACGACTGCTGCTCACCCCCGAGGACCGGGAGGCCCCCGCCCGGGTGCGGCGGCTGCGCAGGCTCGGTCTGGCGGAACGCCCGGATCCGGCCCTCGACGCCTACGCGGCCCATCTCGCCGGGCTCGCCGAGGCGCCGTACGCGATGGTCAACTTCCTGGTCGAGGGCGGGCAGTTCTTCGCGGGCCTGCGGGTGCCCGAGATCGCGCCGGTGACGCGGGGGGACGGCACCAGTCCCGAGTTCGCCCGGGTCCAGCCGCGCGACCACGGCTTCTGCCCCCACGTGGTGGTCCGGCGCAAGGCCCTGGTCCTGGAGGACGTGCGCGACTATCCGCGCTTCGCGGGCAACCCGGTCGTCGACGAGTTCGGCATCCGCTCCTACCTGGGGGCCCCGCTCATCGACAGCACGGGGACGGTGCTGGGCGCGGTGTCCGCCGCCGACGTGAGGCCCCGGACCTGGGGGAAGGCGGGCCTGGCGACGATCAAGTCGACGGCGGCCGATCTCGTACGGCGCATCGAACGCAGCGCGGAGGACGGCCTCCCGCTGTGAGCCGACGGGCACCGCGGCGACCGGGTGTGAGGGCGTGAAGGAAAGCTGCGACCGGGCTTAAGAAAGGCTCGATGGACCCGGGACGGTGTCGTACGGCAGATTGCTGTGCGATTCCCCTCCCCTTCCCGGACGCGGGCTGCCTCGGCATGCCCGGCACCGGGACTCACCGTCAGGAGCCGTAGCGTTGAAGGCGCTGGTCAAGGAGAAGGCGGAGCCCGGCCTCCGGCTCACGGACGTCCCCGATCCCGTCATCGGACCCGGTGACGTGCTCATCAAGGTGCTGCGCACCGGCATCTGCGGCACCGACCTGCACATCCGGGCCTGGGACGGCTGGGCGCAGCAGGCCATCCGCACCCCGCTCGTCGTCGGGCACGAGTTCGTCGGCGAGGTCGTCGACACCGGGCGGGACGTCACCGACATCAAGGCCGGTGACCGGGTCAGCGGCGAAGGACACCTGGTCTGCGGCAAGTGCCGCAACTGCCTGGCCGGCCGCCGCCACCTGTGCCGCGCCACCGTCGGGCTCGGCATCGGCCGGGACGGGGCGTTCGCCGAGTACGTCGCCCTGCCCGCCACCAACGTCTGGGTGCACCGCGTCCCCGTCGACCTCGACGTCGCCGCGATCTTCGACCCGTTCGGCAACGCCGTGCACACCGCCCTGTCCTTCCCGCTGGTCGGCGAGGACGTCCTCATCACCGGCGCCGGGCCGATCGGCCTGATGGCGGCCGCCGTCGCCCGGCACGCCGGGGCCCGCAACGTCGTGATCACCGACGTGAGCCAGGAACGCCTGGACCTCGCGCTCAAGGTCGGCGTGAGCCTCGCCCTCGACGTGTCGAAGTCGACCATCGCCGACGGACAGCGCGAACTCGGCCTGCGCGAGGGCTTCGACATCGGCCTGGAGATGTCCGGCCGCCCCGAGGCCATGCGCGACATGATCGCCAACATGACGCACGGCGGCCGGATCGCGATGCTCGGCCTGCCGTCCGAGGAGTTCCCGGTCGACTGGGCCCGGATCGTCACCTCGATGATCACCGTCAAGGGCATCTACGGCCGCGAGATGTTCGAGACCTGGTACGCCATGTCGGTGCTGCTCGAAGGCGGCCTCGACCTCGCCCCCGTCATCACCGGCCGCTACAGCCACCGCGACCACGAGGCGGCGTTCGAGGACGCGGCCGGCGGCAAGGGCGGCAAGGTCATCCTCGACTGGACCGCGTAAGTCACCTGCCTCTTCCAGCGTCTTCTCCAGCGCCTCTGCCAACGCCTCTTCCAGGAGCTTTTGACATGTTCGACTCCGTGCGCGACGACCTGCGCGCCACCCTCGACGAGATCCGCGCCGCCGGGCTGCACAAGCCCGAGCGTGTGATCGGCACCCCGCAGTCCGCGACCGTGAACGTCACCGCGGGCGGCCGCCCCGGCGAGGTCCTCAACTTCTGCGCCAACAACTACCTCGGCCTCGCCGACCACCCCGAGGTCGTCGCCGCCGCCCACGAGGCGCTGGACCGCTGGGGCTACGGCATGGCCTCCGTGCGCTTCATCTGCGGCACCCAGGAGGTGCACAAGGAACTGGAGGCCCGGCTCTCCGCGTTCCTCGGCCAGGAGGACACGATCCTCTACTCCTCCTGCTTCGACGCCAACGGCGGCGTCTTCGAGACCCTCCTCGGCCCCGAGGACGCGGTGATCTCCGACGCCCTCAACCACGCCTCGATCATCGACGGCATCCGCCTGTCCAAGGCCAGGCGCCTGCGCTACGCCAACCGCGACATGGCCGACCTGGAGACGCAGCTCAAGGCCGCCGGCGACGCGCGCCGCAAGCTGATCGTCACCGACGGCGTCTTCTCCATGGACGGCTACGTCGCCCCGCTCCGCGAGATCTGCGACCTGGCCGACCGCCACGACGCCATGGTCATGGTCGACGACTCGCACGCCGTCGGCTTCGTCGGCCCCGGCGGGCGCGGTACCCCCGAGCTGCACGGCGTCATGGACCGCGTCGACATCATCACCGGCACCCTCGGCAAGGCCCTCGGCGGCGCCTCCGGCGGCTACGTCGCCGCCCGCGCCGAGATCGTCGCCCTGCTGCGCCAGCGCTCCCGGCCGTACCTCTTCTCCAACACGCTCGCCCCGGTGATCGCCGCCGCTTCCCTCAAGGTGCTCGACCTGCTGGAGTCGGCCGACGACCTCCGCGTCCGGCTCGCCGAGAACACCGCCCTGTTCCGCCACCGGATGACCGAGGAGGGCTTCGACATCCTCCCCGGCGACCACGCCATCGCGCCGGTGATGATCGGCGACGCGTCGAAGGCGGGCCGCATGGCCGAGCTGCTGCTGGAGCGTGGGGTGTACGTGATCGGCTTCTCCTACCCGGTCGTGCCGCAGGGCCAGGCCCGCATCCGGGTGCAGCTGTCCGCCGCCCACTCGACGGAGGACGTGAACCGCGCGGTGGACGCCTTCGTGGCGGCGCGCAAGGAGCTGGACGCCTGACGCGGGCGTGACCTGCGGCCACGGGCGCGGCAGGTGCGGTGGGTGAGAGAATCGATCCCGTGATCGAAGCGCGGCGGCTGCACATCCTCCGAGCGGTGGCGGACCACCGCACCGTGACGGCGGCTGCCGCCGCGCTGTACCTCACCCCGTCGGCGGTCTCCCAGCAGCTGGCCGCCCTGGAGCAGGAGACCGGCCACCGCCTGGTCGAGCGCGGCGCCAAGGGCGTACGGCTGACCCCGGCCGGCGAGATCCTGCTCAGCCACACCAACGCCGTCCTCGCCCAGCTGGAGCGGGCCGAGGCGGAACTCGCCGCGTACAGCTCGGGCGACGCGGGCACGGTCACGGTCGCCTCCTTCGCGACCGGTATCGCCCTGGTCGTCGCGCCCGCGCTGGCCCGCCTCGCCGAGTCGGCGCCCGGCATCCGCATCCGCGTCCAGGACGCCGAGGGCGACGCCAGCCTGCCGATGGTCCTCGACCGGCAGGTCGACGTGGCCGTCGCCGTCGAGTACCGGGGGGCGCCGCCCGCCGACGATCCGCGGCTGACCCACGTCCCCCTGTACGCCGAGCCCTTCGACGCGGTCGTCCCTCTCGGCCACCGCCTCGCCGACGCCGACGAGGTGCCGCTCGGGGAGCTGGCCAAGGACTCGTGGATCGGCCCCTACCCGGGCAACCCCTGCCATGACGTGGTGGTCCTGGCCTGCGAGCACGCCGGTTTCCAGCCCCGCATGGAGCACTCCTCGGACGACTTCCGCGCGGTCGTGTCGCTCGCCGCGGCCGATGTCGGCGTGGCACTCGTCCCGCGCTCGGCCCTGCACGGCACGGACCTCACGGGAGTGGTCGTCCGCCCGGTCGACGGGGTCGCGCCCACCCGCCGCGTCTTCGCGGCCGTGCGCCGGGGCGCCGAGGAGCACCCGCTGATCCGCCCGGTCCTGGACGCGCTCGACGAGGCGGCCCGGGTGTGAGGTCTCAGTAACACGGCCGTCTCATATCCGGGATAACGTCCCGAATATGAGAGACGCGGATGAGGAGTCCAAGGCTCCCGACCTCGTGGACGCCCGGCTCGCCGCCCGACTGGCCGAGCTGCGCGCCGAACACAACTGGTCGCTGGGGGAGTTGGCGGAACGCACCGGAGTGAGCCGGTCCACGCTGTCCCGCGCCGAACGGGCGGAGATCAGCCCCACCGCCGCCCTGCTGAACCGCCTGTGCGCCGTCTACGGACGGACCATGTCCCGGCTGCTCAGCGAGGTCGAGGCGGAACCCGCGCTGCTGGTACGGGCCGCCGAGCAGCCGCTGTGGGAGGACCGGTCCGCCGGGTTCGCACGCCGCTCCGTGTCCCCGCCGCACGCCGGCCTGCGCGGCGAACTCGTCGAGGGACGGCTCGCCGCCGGCGCCGACCTCGCCTACGACCGGCCGCCCGTGCCCGGCCTGGAACAGCACATCTGGGTCCTGGAAGGGGCCCTGGAGGTGACGGCCCAGGACGTCGAGCACCACCTCGGCACCGGGGACTGCCTGCGGATGCGGGTGTGGGGGCCGACGAGGTTCCGGTGCGCCGGCCCCGAGGACGCGCGCTATGTGCTGGCGGTGGTGCTGCCGTGATCGTGAGCCGCGTGGACGAGCACCGACTGACCGCCCTGCTGGAGGAGTTGGCGGACCTGCTGACCGACACCGTCGAGGGCGGCGCGTCCGTCGGCTTCCTCGCGCCGCTCGACCGGGCGGACGCCCTCGCCTGGTGGCGGGGCCGGGCCGCCGCGGTGGCCGCCGGTCGGCTCGCCGTCTGGGTCGCGCACGAGGGGGACCGTGTGCTCGGAACGGTGAGCCTCGCCCTGCCCGACAAGCCCAACAGCCGCCACCGCGCCGAGGTGGCCAAGCTGATGGTCTCCCGTACGGCGCGAGGCCGGGGGCTCGGCCGCCGGCTACTGACCGCAGCGGAGGAGGCGGCCGCGGGGGCCGGCATCACCCTGCTCCACCTGGACACCGAGACCGGCAGCCCCGCCGAGCACCTCTACCGCTCCCGCGGGTGGACCCGCGCCGGAACGATCCCCGACTATGCGGCGGACCCGGGCGGGGAACTGCGGCCGACGACGCTCTACTTCAAGCAGGTCGGTTCGCAGGTGGGCGCCCCGGCCGACGCCGGGTGAATGTCAGTGGCGGCGGCTACCGTGCCTGACATGCCGGACGCAGAAGACGTACGCCGTATCGCCCTGTCCCTGCCGGATACGACGGAGAAGATCGCCTGGAGCATGCCCACGTTCCGGGTCGCGGGGAAGATGTTCGCCACGCTGCCCGAGGACGAGACCTCCATCGCGGTGCGCTGCCCCAAGGAGGAGCGCGACGAACTCGTGCTGGCCGAGCCGGGGAAGTTCTGGATCGCTGGCCACGAGGCGCAGTTCGCCTGGGTACGGGCCCGCCTCGCCGCCCTGGAGGGCGAGGACGAGCTGCGCGACATCCTCGCCGACTCCTGGCGCCAGGCGGCCCCGACCCGGCTGCTGGAGTCCCACCCCCGGCTGGGGCTGCCGGCCGGGGGCTGAAAACCCCTCGGGCGTTGTCAGTGCCCCGTGGCATGATCCGGTGACATGCGTGGCAGCCGGGGCCGAAGGGGGCTCCGGCTGTCGGACGTACGACGCGCGCGGGGTCAGGGGCCGGGCGGGGACCAGCAGGGGCCGCACGGGGCGGGCGACCGGCGGGGCCGGCCGTGGAGGGGAGAGTGCGGGATGGCCGGGACGTCGTCGCAGCCCACGCACGAGGGGGCGGCCGGGGCGGGCGCGGCGCGAGCTGTCTGGTCGCGGGACTTCGCGCTGTTCTTCGTGGCCCGGGCCATCGCCCGGCTGGGCGACACCATGCTGCCCGTCGCGCTCGCCGCCGGTCTGCTCCAGCACGGGTACGGGGCGGGCGCGGTCGGTCTCGCCATGGCCGCGACGGCCGCCGCGTTCGCCGGCCTGGTCGTCTTCGGCGGGGTCCTCGCCGACCGCTTCAGCACCCGCAAACTGATGATCGGCGCCGACCTGGTGCGGCTCGGCACCCAGGCGCTGGCCGCCGTCCTGTTCTTCTCCGGCCACGTCGTGCTGTGGCAGATCTGCGCGATCGGGTTCGTCAACGGCGTCGCGGGCGCCGTCTTCCAGCCCGGCGTCGCCAGCACCGTGCCCCGGCTCGCCTCCGACATCCAGGGCGCGAACGGCGCGATACGCGTCGCCGAGTCCGCCGCCCAGCTCGCGGGGCCCGCGGTGGCCGGTCTCCTGGTCGGCTTCGCCTCACCGGGCGGGGTCTTCGCGGCCCATGCGACCACGTACGGAGTCAGCGCTCTGTGCCTGCTGCTGCTCCGGCTGCCTCCGCTCGCGCCGGGCAGCCGAGTGGTGGTGGGCGGCGGGACGAAGGCCTTCCGCGCCGACCTGGTCGAGGGGTGGCGGGAGTTCCGCTCCAGGCAGTGGCTGTGGGGCGTCATCGCCGTCTGGTGCGTCTACATGATCGCCGTGTGGGGCCCGACCGTCCCGCTGGTGGCGACCGAGGTGGTGCAGGAGCACGGCCCACGCGCGTACGGCCTGGTCAACTCCGCCCTGGGCGCGGGCACCGTCGTCGGCGGGCTCCTCGCGCTGCGGCTGCGGCCCCGCCGCATGCTCCGCGCCGGCGCGATCGCCCTCGTCGGCTTCGCCGCCTTCCCGGCGAGCGTCGGAGCCGGGCTCGGCGTGCCCGCCATGGCGACCGGAGCCGCCGTCGCCGGGGCGGGGATGTCCTTCTGGGGCGTCATGTGGGCGACCAGTGTGCAGACCCAGGTCCCGCCGGACGTCCTCAACCGCATCCACGCCTACGACGTGGCGGGCTCGCTGGCCATGATGCCCGTCGGCCAGGCCCTCGCGGGACCCGCCGCCTCGGTCATCGGCGCCGACCATGTGCTGCTCGTCGCCGGCGCGACGAGCTTCGCCGTCTGCGCCGCCCTGCTGCTGATACCGGCGGTGCGCGGACTGGTGCGGGTCGACGCGGCCGCGGCCGGCTCCGACCGCACGGCGGCGGCCACACCCGAGCCGTCCCGCGCGGAGAAGCGCTGACGGCGGGCCGTGCGGAGGCGTGTCGCCCGGCGGGCCGTGCCCCGGAAAGCGATGCGCGACCACCGGCCCGAGTGCGGTATGGTTTTCCTGCGCGTTCGGCCGGGGGAAACCCCAGGTCAGGCGGGCAACGGGACGTGGCGCAGCTTGGTAGCGCACTTGACTGGGGGTCAAGGGGTCGCAGGTTCAAATCCTGTCGTCCCGACTGGAGACAGTCGTTGATCGAGGGGCGGTTTCGGAGAGATCCGAAACCGCCCCTCGATTGTCTGCCCTGCGGCGTGGCTGGGCGCCCAGGCGAGATGCCCGATATATCACTGTCGGGTGTCCGCGCTCATCCTCTGCCACTTCGCGCTCGCGCTGTTCGCCGCGCCGCTGGTGAGGTGGTGCGGGACCCGCGCCTTCATCGTGCTGGCGCTGCCGCCCGCCGCGACGGCCGTCTGGGCGGCCACCCGGTGGAGCACGACGGCCGCGGGCGGCGCCGACACCACCGAGTGGGCCTGGCTGCCCGCCTACCGCGTGGACTGGGCGCTGCGGCTGGACGCCCTCGCCGAACTCATGGTGCTGCTCGCCGCGGGAGTGGGCGCCCTCGTCCTGGTCTACTGCGCCTCCTACTTCGACGACCGGTCGCGGCAACTGGGCAGGTTCGCCGGGAACCTCCTCGCCTTCGCCGGGGCGATGCTCGGCTTGGTCCTCGCCGACGACCTGATCCTGCTCTACATCTTCTGGGAACTGACGACCGTCTTCTCCTACCTGCTGATCGGCCAGACCAGCGACCACAAGCGGAACCGGCGCAGCGCCCTGCAGGCCCTGACGGTCACCACGCTCGGCGGACTGACCATGCTCGTCGGTTTCCTGATCCTGGGTCACGAGGCGGGCACCTACCGGATCTCGGCGATCCTCGCCGACCCGCCGTCCGCGTCGGCGGCGCTGTCCACCGCGATCGTGCTGATCCTCGTCGGCGCCCTCTCCAAGTCCGCGATCTGGCCGTTCAGCCTGTGGCTGCCCAACGCCATGGCCGCCCCCACCCCGGTCAGCGCCTATCTGCACGCCGCCGCGATGGTCAAGGCCGGCGTCTACCTCATCGCCCGGCTCGCTCCCGCGTTCGCGGAGGTCACGCCCTGGCGGCCGCTCCTGCTCGTCCTGGGCTCCGCGACGATGCTGTTGGGCGCCTGGCGGGCGCTGCGCCTGAACGACCTCAAACTCGTCCTCGCGTACGGAACCGTCAGCCAGCTCGGCTTCCTCACCGTCCTCGCCGGCGCGGGCCGGCACGACACCGGTCTCGCCGCCACCGCCATGATCCTCGGCCACGCCCTGTTCAAGGCCCCGCTCTTCCTGGTCACCGGGGTCATCGACCACGCCACCGGCACCCGCGACCTGCGAAGACTCTCCGGGCTCGGGCGCCGGCTGCCCGCCGTGTGCACCGTCGCCGTGGTCGCCGGACTGTCCATGGCCGCCGTACCGCCGCTGCTCGGCTTCACCGCCAAGGAGGCCGCCTTCCAGTCCCTCCTGGACGGGGGCACCGCCGACCGCTGGGCGCTCGCCGCGACGGTCGTCGGCTCGGCCCTGACCACCGCCTACACGCTGCGCTACCTGTGGGGTGCCTTCGCCCGCAAGCCCGGCCTCCAGGACACCGACGCGCACGCCGTCCCGCCGGCCTTCCTCGCGCCGCCCGCCGTGCCTGGCCCTGGCCTGCCTCGCCCTCGGACCCGGCGTGTCCTGGCTCCAGGGGCTCCTCGGTACGTACGCCGGGCAGTTCCCCGTACCCGTCCACCCGTACCACCTGGCGCTGTGGCACGGGGCGGGCCTGGCCCTCGGCCTGTCCTGTGCGGCCTGGGCGGGCGGTGTCCTGCTGTTCCTCGCCGCAGGCCCCGTCCAGCGTGTCGGGCAGGCCCTGGCCTGGCGCTCCGCCGACCGGAACTTCGGACGGCTGCTGCTC
Organism: Streptomyces sp. NPDC056296; assembly: GCF_042268605.1. Lineage (NCBI taxonomy): Bacteria > Bacillati > Actinomycetota > Actinomycetes > Kitasatosporales > Streptomycetaceae > Streptomyces > Streptomyces sp. NPDC056296. Next base: position 27,268 of record NZ_JBHJRX010000065.1, read on the forward strand.
GCGCTGGAACGCGCCGCCTTGCAGTGCACCGGCTTCGTGCAGCGCGGCTCGCTGTCGGTGTACCTCGTGACGACCATGAGCGTGGTCCTCGCCGGACAGATCGCCGTACTCGTCGCCGACGAACCCTGGACCGGAGTGCCCGCGCCGCGCCTGTGGGACACCCCGGCGCAGGCCGGTGTCGCGGCGCTGACCTGTGCCGCCGCCGCGCTGTGCCTGGTTGTGCGGCGCCGGATGAAGGCCGTCGTGCTCGCCGGGCTCACCGGATACGGCACCGCGCTGCTCTTCGTCGTGCAGGGCGCGCCCGACCTCGCGCTGACCCAGTTCTGCGTGGAGACCGTCTCGATGATCGTCTTCGTGCTCGTGCTGCGCCGGATGCCGGTGCACTTCGAGGAGAACTACAGCCGGTGGCGGCGCGCACTGCGGATGCCGGTGGCGCTCGCGGGCGGCGCCGCCGTCGGCCTCGTCGTCTGGATCATGGCGGGGCACCGCCGGGCCGACAGCGCCGGGGCGGCGATGGTCGAGGAGACCGCCCACCACGGTCTGAAGGACGTCGTCGCGACGATCCTCGTCGACCTGCGGGCCTGGGACACGATGGGGGAGTCCGCGGTGCTCGCCGCCGCCGCGATCGGTGTCACCAGCCTCATCTACCTGCACCGCCGCACCGACAGCGCCGAGCAGCCCGTACTGCCGCTGCCCGGGGACCACCCGCACGCCGGCCTGCGCACTGCCTGGCGGGCGACCTCGTACGAATCGGCGGGCCTGCCCAGCGGCGACGAGGGCGCACCGGAGCGGACCTGGCTCGCGGCCAGCTCCACCCTCGCCCCCGAGCGCCGCTCCGTGGTCCTGGAAGTGGTCGCGAGTCTCATCTTCCACCCCATCCTCGTCCTCTCCGTCTACCTGCTGATGTGCGCGGAGAACCTGCCGGGCGGCGGCTTCGTCGCGGGCCTGACCGCCGGCGTGGCCTTCATCGCCCGCTATCTCGCGGGCGGGCGGCACGAACTCGCCGACGCCGTGCCCTTCAAGGCGGGCCTGTTCACCGGGCTCGGCCTGTTCCTGTCCACCGGGGTCGCACTGGGCGGCCTGGCCGAGGGCACCGTGCTGCACGGCTGGACCTGGCACGGCCACCTGCCCGTGTGGGGGGACGCCCACCTGTCCACCGCCGTCCTCTTCGACTGTGGCGTCTACCTCCTCGTCCTCGGCGTGGTCCTCGACATCGTGCGGGCCCTCGGCGCCCGGATCGACCGGCAGATCGAACGGGCGGCCGCCGGCCGACACACCCCGCGCGGCGAGGCGGGCCCCGCATGACCGTGAGCCTGTCCCTCCTGGTGGCCGCCGCCGTCCTCAGCGCCGTCGGCGCCAGCCTGCTGCTGACCCGGTCCCTGACCCGGATCCTGCTCGGCGCGGTCGTCCTCGGCAACGGCGTCAACCTGCTGGTCCTCGCCTCGACGGGCAGCGCGGGCGACGCGCCGCTGCTCTACCCGCACGTCATCCGCAACCGGGTCACCGACCCGCTGCCCCAGGCCATCGCCCTCACCGCGATCGTCATCACCCTCGCCACCACGGCGTTTCTGCTCGCCATGGCCTACCGCAGCCACCAGGTCACCGGCTCCGACGAGATCAGCGACGACACCGAGGACCGGCTGGTCGCCCTGCGCGCCGAGTTCCTCGACCGGCGCGGCGAACTGCGGGACCGCTACCGCGAGGCGCGCGCCGAGCACGGCACCGACCCCGAACTCGGCGCCCGCTACCGCGCCGCCCGCAAACGGCTGCGCCGACGGGTCCGCGAGGAACGCGCCTACCAGGCCCGCGCCAACGACGTCTCCGGGAACCTGTGGAACGACATCCTCGGCGCCGACCCGGAGGACTACCGCGAGGGCCGGGAGCTGGGCACCACCGACCCGTCGGGCCGGCCGGGACCGGCACCGGCCCGCGTCGCCGGGCCCTCCAACGACCCCGAGGAGACCGGCCGCGAGCCCGACTCGCACCCCGGCGAGGACTCCGGCCACCCGCCGCCCGACCAGCCCGACGACCCCGAGGGCGCCGGCACGGAAGGAACCAAGTGAACGCGCTCGTGCCGCTCCCCGTCCTGCTGCCCCTGTGCGTGACGGGCCTGAAACTGGCCATCGGCCCCCGGCTCCAGCGGTTCCAGCGCTTCATCACCCTCGCCGTGCTCGGCGCGGTCCTCGTGCTCTCCGTCATCCTCATGGTGGCCGCCGACCGCCACGGTCCGCTCAGCGTGCACCTCGGCGACTTCGCGCCGCCGGTCGGCATCACCCTCGTCGCCGACCGGCTCGCGGGCCTGATGCTCACCGTGTCCAGCGCCGTCACCCTGCTCGTCAACCTGTACTCGCTGGGCCAGGGCATGGCCGACCGCGACGACCAGACGCCGGTCGGCGTCTTCCACCCCGCCTACCTCATCCTCGTGGCAGGCGTCTCCTGCACCTTCCTGGCCGGAGACCTCGTCAACCTCTACGTCGGCTTCGAGATCATGCTCGTCGCGAGCTTCGTCCTGCTCACCATCGGCGGCACCGCGACCCGCGTCCGGGCGGGGTCGACGTACGTGATCATCTCGCTGTTCTCCTCGGTGCTCTTCCTCGTCGCCATCGCCATGACGTACTCGGTCGCGGGGACCGTCAACTTCGCCCAGCTCGCGGGGCGGTTGCAGGAAGTCCCGCTCGGGGTGCGCACCCTGCTGGAGGCGATGCTGCTGACGGTCTTCGCGATCAAGGCGGCGGTGTTCCCGCTCGCGGCCTGGCTGCCCGACTCCTACCCGACGGCGCCCGCACCGGTCACCGCGGTCTTCGCCGGCCTGCTGACCAAGGTCGGCGTGTACTCGATGCTGCGCACCCAGACCCTGCTCTTCCCCGGCCACCGCCTCGGCGACCTGCTGATGCTCGCCGCGCTCGCCTCCATGGTCATCGGCATCCTCGGCGCGGTCGCCCAGACCGACCTGAAGCGGGTGCTCTCCTTCACTCTCATCAGCCACATCGGCTACATGGTCTTCGGTATCGCGCTCGCCGGGCGCGGTTCGATCGCCGGGGCGATCGTGTACGTGGCCCACCACATCACCGTGCAGACCACCCTCTTCCTCGTCGCCGGGCTCATCGAGCGGCGCGACGGCACCACGGAACTCACCCGCCTCGGTGGCCTGGCGAAGACCGCGCCGCTGGTCGCCGTGCTGTTCTTCGTTCCCGCCATGAACCTCGCGGGCATCCCGCCGCTCTCCGGGTTCATCGGCAAGCTCGGCCTGATGCGGGCGGGCGTCGACAACGGGGGCGGCTGGGCCTGGGCGCTGGTCGCCGGGTCCGCCGCCACCAGCCTGCTCACCCTCTATGTCATGGCGAAGGTCTGGAACCTCGCGTTCTGGCGGGACGCTCCGCCCGGGGCCGAGGGCGAGGGCAGGGTGCTGGAGTCGGCCGAGGACGAGCCGGGCGACGACGCGAATGACGAAGACGGGGCGGGCGGGGCGGACGGGGAGCACGGGGCGGACGGGGCGGAGACCGGCGCCGGGCGCGGCCTGCCGGTGCCGGCGGGTGCCGTGGTCCCGGCCGGTTTTCTGGGCCAGACCATCACCACCACCAGGCGGCTGCCCTGGCCGATGCTGGTCGCGACCGGCGCCGCGGTCGCCCTCGGCCTGCTCTACACCGTGCTCGGCGGCCCCCTCACCACCTTCACCGAGGCCGCCGCCACCGAACTCCTCGCCCGTACCCCCTACATCGAGGCGGTGCTCGGCCGATGAGCAACCTCTTCCGCGACCGTTCCCCCTACAGCTGGTCCTTCCGCCTCGGTAGCGGCAGACGCGTGCTCGACCTGCCGCTCATCGCCTGGCTCACGGTCATCTGGATCATGCTGTGGGGCACCCTGTCCTGGGCCAACCTCGTCAACGGCGTCATCGTCGCGGTGTGCCTCTGCCTCGCCTTCCCACTGCCCGCCGTCGACCTCGGCCTGCGGCTGCGTCCGCTGGGCATCCTGCGGCTCACGGTCTACCTGCTGTACGACATGTTCTCCTCGAGTGTCGAGGTCACCCGGCAGATCTTCGCCAAGGGCCCGTACCCGGCCGCGGTCGTCGCCGTCCCGCTGCGGGTGCGCAGCGACCTCATGCTCACGGCCACCGCCGTCGCCGTCTCCAACGTCCCCGGCGGCTCCGTGATCGAGGTGCGCCGGTCGACGGCCACCCTGTTCCTGCACGTCCTCGACGCCGACGACCCCGGCGAGATCGAGAGCGCCCAGCGGTCGGTGTGGCGCATGGAGGGACTCGTGGCCCGCGCCTTCGGCACCGCCGAGGACATCGCCCTCGCCGCCCAGCCCGTACCGGAAGGAGACCCCGCGCCGTGACCACCCTGCGTGCCGTCGAAGAGGCCGTGCTGGTCGCCTCGGCCGTGATGATCCTCGTCGCGGGCGCCCTGCTGCTGTACCGCATCTGGTACGGGCCCTCGATGCTGGACCGCGCGGTCGCCCTGGACGTGGCGGCGGCGCTCATCATCGCCGGCCTCGGCGTCAAGGCCGCCCACGACGGCGACTCCTTCTACTTCCCGGTGATGCTGGTGCTCGCCTTCCTCGGCTTCACGGGCTCGGTGGGCATCGCCCGGTTCATCGCCGTACGCGACCGGCCCTCGGTGCGCGCGGACGGCAGGGAGGACCACCGGTGAACGCCTGGGCCGAGGCCGCCGACCTGATCGGGGCGGTCCTCCTGTTCCTCGGCTGCCTGCAGTGCCTGCTCGGCGTGATCGGGATGCTCCGCTTCCCCGACGTGCTCTCCCGCAGCCACGCCGCCACCAAGCCGCAGACCCTCGGGATGCTCCTCGTCCTCGTCGGCGTGGCGCTGCGGCTGCGCCACGGCATCGACCTGGGCACCCTCGCGCTCATCGTCTTCTTCCAGTTCCTCACCGGCCCGGTCGCCTCCCACCTGGTGGCCCGCTCCGCCTACCGCACCGGCCAGACGGGGTCCCGGGGTCTACTCCGGGACGACCTGGACCCGCAGTTGAGCAACGGGGAGCGGCCCGGGGAGTAGCCCGTGCGGACGGCCGGCCACCGAGGGCTCAGACCACGCAGCCCACATGCGCCAGCGCCTGCTTCAGCAGCACCCCGTGCCCGCCCGGCATCTCGCTCTGCACCGCCGGTGACAGAGCCTCCCGCGGGCTGAACCAGACCAGGTCCAGCGCGTCCTGCCGCGGCCGGCAGTCGCCGGTCACCGGCACGACGTAGGCGAGGGAGACAGCGTGCTGCCGGGGATCGTGGTACGGCGTGACGCCGTGCGTGGGGAAGTACTCGGCCACCGTGAACGGCTGGAGCGAGGACGGCACCCGAGGCAGCGCCACCGGGCCGAGGTCCTTCTCCAGGTGACGCAGCAGGGCGTCCCGGACCCGCTCGTGATGCAGCACCCGGCCGGAGACCAGCGTCCGGCTGACCGTCCCGTCGGGACCGATGCGCAGGAGCAGGCCGACGCTGGTGACTTCTCCGCTGTCGTCGACGCGCACGGGCACGGCCTCGACGTAGAGGATCGGCATGCGGGCGCGCGCCATCTCGAGTTCGTCGGTCGACAGCCAGCCCGGCGTGGTTTCGGTCATGTCAGACATCGCTTGATCATACTTTCAGCCGTTCCTGCTTCCCGGGCGGCGCTCCGGGACTGTGACCGGTCCCACGCCGCTCAACCGCCGTCCACCAGGCCGCCGGGCGGCGTGGAGCGAGCCCCGCCGGCAGTCGGCGCACACCCTCATTGTGCCGTCCGGTGATCACGGTGTCCGGTTTTCGCCCGAGGTGCGTACACGGCGGTGCCCCACGCCGCGTCGGGTGACGCGCCACGGGGCGTGGTGCCGGGGCCGTCCGGCGAGGCCGTCAGTCCAGGTTGGTGGGCTGCGGCGAAGGGGTTCCGCCGTCCAGGACGGTCTTCAGGCGCTCGGTGCCCTGCCGCACCGCCTGCTCCACGGAGGCGGCCTCGTCGCCGTCCAGGCCGCCGCCGGTGACGGTGAGGGCGGAGGTGCCGACGCGTACGGCGACGACGTCCAGCGTGAGCGTGGCCGGGTTGTCGGCGGCGGTTCCCTGCACGGTCACGTGCAGGCCCTCGCGCGCGTCGCCGACCTCGGGCACCGAGGCCTCGGTGACCTGGACCGTGCGCTTCTCGCCCGCCTCGTCGGTCGCGGTGAACTGATCGCACTTCTGCGGCAGGGAGTCCATCCACTTCAGGCTGTCGTCCAGTCCGGCGCGGTCGTAGGCGGCGACCTGCTCCAGCAGGCGGGAGTCGCCCTGCTCGAAGCCGGTGAGCGCCGACGGCCCCGACGGCTCGCCCAGCAGATTGTCGCGGTAGAGGCCGTCGAGGAGTCTCTGGCAGTCCGCCGCGTCGGTCTTGGCGGTGAGGAAGTCGGAGACGTCGACCTCGCCGACGAGCAGCCGGTCGCGCCACTTGTCCGCGTCCTGGACCTGGTTCCACTCGCCCTCCAGGTCGGCCTCGGTGAGCAGGGCGGCCTTCGCGCCGGACTCGGTGAGGGTGGAGGGGGAGGCACTGGGTGAGCCGGTCGGGGAGTTCGTGGGTGAGCCGGTCGGGGAGTCCGTGGGGGAGCCGCTCGGGGTCTGCTTCGCCGCGTTCTGCTCGGCGGCGCGGGCCTGTGCGGCGGTGTCCGAGGCCGCCCGCGACCCGCCTCCGTCGTCCGAGCAGGCCGCCGTGGTCAGCAGCGCGCCCGCAGCCAGGGCGGAGGCCATGAGACGGACGGGGTGGGACGGACGACGGCTCATCGCGGATGCCTCCTGGGACGTGACACGGTGTCCTCAGCGCACCACCGCACCCGCGGACGCACCAGCGCACGGGGTTGTTCGGGTGACCGGCAGCCGTGACCGACAGCCGTGAGGCAGCCGTGACCGACAGCCGTGAGGCAGCGGGAGCCGGGAAGGCTCACCCGGCGCGGTCGAGCGTGTCCCGCGCGACCTCCTTGTCGACCGACGCGCGCACCAGCGCCGCCGCGAGGACGGCCGGTTCCGTCTTTCCGGCGAGGTCGAGGAGCCGGTCGGGATCGCCCGGCAGGCCGAGGTGTTCCGCGCCCTGGAGGGCCTTGCGGTCCAGGTAGGGCGCGGCTTCCGGCCAGACGCGCTGGGCCTCGCGCAGGAAGATGTCCGCGCCGGTCGGTCCCACCCCGGGGAACTCCTGGAGCAGCCGCCGCACTTCGGGCACCTCGCCGTCCGCCTCCTTCCGGAGCCGGCGCAGGTCCCCGCCCCATCGCTCGGTCAGCAGTTCGGCGGCGTCGCCGAGCTGGGTGGCGGTGCGCTCGTCGTAGCGCCGGTAGCCGCCCCGGCCGAGCGCGTCCACCCGCTCCTGCCACTCGGCGCCGGCCATGCGGCGCGGGTCGCGCAGCCCCGCCTCGTGCAGGGCACGGGCGGTGGCCACGGCGATCGAAGCGCTGATGCGGGCGCTGAGCAGATGGGCGAGGACGAGCAGCCGGTACAGCGGCTGTGGAGTGTCCCTCAGCCGGATGCCCGCCTCCTCGGCGTACGTCTGCCCGTGCGCGTCGACGAGTTCCCGTACGACCCGCCGTTGGTCACGGCTCACGGCTACGGTTTCAGCGGGTCGTGACCGACCGTCATGAGCCGGTGCCTGAGCCGGGTGTCCTCGGACCGGGGCTCGTTCTCCAGGTCGGTCTGCGAGGTCACGGTGTCCACGACCTTGCGCATCGCCCGGAGGTCGTCCTCCGTCAGGTCCGTGCGCCGCTTCTGCAGGATCGCGAGGACGTGCTGCCCCAGTGGTGAGCCGGCGTCGTCCGGCAGCGGCTCGGTCAGCTCGCCGGAGTCGCGCACCCGGAGCCAGTCCGAGAGTTCCGCGGAGGTCATGTTCACCACGCGGTGGAAGTCCTCCCACAGCGCGTCGAGTTCGAGGGCGTCGGCCATGAGTTGCCCCTCATTTCGTCGTGCGTATGTGCGTAGTCGTACGCATGTGCGTACTGCGCGGTCGTACGGAGCAGAGCGACGTGCTCCTCCTCGCCGGTGCCTCCCCACACGCCCGACGTCTGCCCCAGCTCCAGGGCGAACGCCAGGCACTGGGTGCTCACCGGGCACCGGGCGCAGACGCCCTTGGCGGCCTCGGTGTCCCGCAGAGCCGGTCCGGCCGTGCCCACCGGGAAGAACAGTTCGGGGTCCTCATCCACGCAGGCGGCGCGGCGCGACCACTCCATGGGGGCGCGGGTGCCCATGGGGCTCCAGGGCAAACGCCGCCGCTCGTGCTCCGGGGCGAACGCCCGGCACTCAGCGGGCGAGTACGCCGTCCAGGAAGTGCGTGACGTCGGTGAACACCTCCGCCCGGTTCGTCTCGTTGAAGATCTCGTGCCGGGCGCCCGGGTAGACGCGCTCGGTCAGGTCGCCGCCGCTGAGCCGCTCGACGCCTACGCGGCTGCCGGGCAGCGGTACCAGCCGGTCGTCGTCGCCGTGGGCCCACAGCAGCGGGAGCCGACCGACGTCGCCGCCCTTGGCCACGGTGTCCAGGGTCCGTACGAACGCCTGAGCCGTCGGCCGCTTCATGGGGCCGTGCCACACCAGCGGGTCCGCCGCGTACGCCGCGCCGACCGCCGGGTCCCGGGAGAGCGAGGACGGGCTGATCGGGGTGTCGGGGATCTCCGCCAGGGCGAGCAGCGTGCGCGGCAGCTCCCAGTCGCCGATGACCGGCCCGGACAGTACCAGTGCGGTCAGCTCGCCGGGGTGGCGCTGGGCGTAGCGGGAGGCGATCAGGCCGCCCATGGAGTGCCCGATCATGACGACCGGCAGGTCGGGGTGGGCGGTCCGGGCCCGCTCGGCCACGGTGTGCACGTCGGTGACCACGTCCTCGAAGTCCTCGATCAGCACCCGTTCGCCGTCCGACCGCCCGTGCCCGGTGTGGTCGGCGCCGTACACGGCCGCACCGTGCTCCGTCAGGACGCCGGCCACCTCGTCGTAGCGGCCGATGTGCTCGCCGTATCCGTGCACCAGCAGCGCCACGTACGTGGGCCGCTCGGCGGGCCACTCGCGGGCGGTGAGCCGTCCCCGCGTTCCGGTCAGTACGTGCTCGCGGGCCTCGGTCATCTCTCCTCCAGCTGCGTCGGTGAAGGTCACCGGAGGATCTTCCCAGGGAGCAGTCCGGCGGTCTATAGTCCAAAACTAGCAGTGCTAATTAAGTGTTCGTTTCGAGTTAAGTGTTCGTTTCGAGTGTTCGTTCGCCGCCCGGCGACCGAGTGACGGTCAGGAGTCCCCTCGTGCGTCCCGTCCACTTCGCGGCCGCCCGCCGCACCCCGATCGGCAAGCTCCGCGGCGCCCTGTCCAGCGTGCGGCCCGACGACCTCGCCGCCGCCGTGATCCGGGGCCTGGTCGCCGACGTGCCCGCGCTCGACCCCGCCCGCGTCGACGACGTCTACTGGGGCGCCGCCAACCAGGCCGGCGAGGACAACCGAAACGTCGCCCGCATGGCCGCCCTGCTCGCGGGCCTGCCCGAGTCCGTGCCCGGCGCCACGGTGAACCGGCTGTGCGCCTCCGGCCTGGAGGCCGTCACCACCGCCGCCCGCACCATCGCGGCCGGCGAGGCCGACATCGTGCTCGCCGGCGGCTCGGAGTCCATGAGCCGCGCCCCCTTCGTGCTGCCCCGCCCCGACGAGGCCCTGCCGCACCGCATCGAGACCGCCGACACCCGGATCGGCTGGCGCCTGGTCAACCCGGCGATGAAGGACCTGCACGGTCTGCTGGCCATGGGCGAGACCGCGGAGGAGGTCGCCGAGCGGTACGGCATCCCGCGCGAACGCCAGGACGAGTTCGCCCTGCGCAGCCACCGCCTCGCCGCCGAGGCCCGGAGATGCGGCCACTTCGACGACGAACTGCTCCCCTTCGAACGCCCCGACGGCGTGGTCGTCGACGCCGACGAGTGCGTCCGCGAGGACACCTCCGTCGAGAAGCTGGGCCGTCTCAAGCCGGTCTTCCGCGCCGGCGGCACCGTCACGGCGGGCAACGCCTCCCCGATGAACGACGGCGCCGCCGGCCTCCTCCTGGTCAGCGAGGAGGCCCTGAACGACCTGGGCCTCGAGTCCCTCGGCCGCTACGTCGCGGGCGGCTCGGCCGGCGTCCACCCGGACGTCATGGGCATCGGCCCGGTCCCCGCCACCCGCAAGGTCCTCGCCCGCGCCGGCTGGAGCGTCGACGACCTCGCGGCGGCCGAGTTCAACGAGGCCTTCGCCGCCCAGGCCCTCGCCTGCGTGGACCAGCTCGGCATCGACCCCGACCTCGTGAACCCCAGCGGCGGCGCCATCGCGCTGGGCCACCCGCTCGGCTGCTCCGGCGCCCGCATCCTGACCACCCTGCTCCACCGCATGCGCCGCACGGGAGCGGCCCGCGGGCTCGCCACGATGTGCGTGGGCGTGGGGCAGGGCAGCGCGGTGTTGGTCGAGCGGCACTAGGGGGTGTCGTTCGGACCGGGTCGGCCCCGCGACCCCGGCAAGTTCCGAACGGTACCCCCGACTCGCCCGCACGCCACCCCACCCCCTCTGCAGAGCCGCAGCAAGGAACGGAGCAACACCCCATGGCAACCCTCTCCGTCGCCGCCATCCTCGCCGAGAACGCCCGGCGCCGTCCCGACAAGGAGGCGCTGGTCGAGGGCGACCTGCGGCTGACCTTCGCCGAGGTGTAGCAGCGGGCCCGGGCCCAGGCCGGCGCCCTCACCGGCCTGGGGGTCCGCCCGGGGGACCGGGTCGCGCTGATGGCGCCGAACACCGCCGACTTCCCGCAGGCGTACTACGCCATCGCCGCGACCGGTGGCGTCGTCGTCCCGGTCCACCTGCTGCTGTCACCGACGGAGGTCGAGCACGTCCTGCGGGACAGTGGCGCCACGCTGCTGCTGTGCCACCCGGCACAGGCGGAGACCGGAGCGGCCGCCGCGCGGGAGGCGGGCGTACGGGTCATCACCCTCGGCGACGAGCTCGACAAGCTCGCGGCCGACGCCGAGCCACTGCCGACCTACGTCACCCGCGACGCCGACGACCCGGCCGTCGTCTTCTACACCAGCGGCACCACCGGCGTCCCCAAGGGCGCCGTGCTCAGCCACTTCAACCTGGTGATGAACGCGACCGTCAACGCCTTCGACGCCAACGACATCCGACCCGACGACGTCGCACTCGGCGCGCTGCCGCTCTTCCACGCCTTCGGCCAGACCGTCTCCCTGAACTCCACCTGGCGTGCCGGAGCCACCCTCGTCCTGCTGCCGCGCTTCGACGCGGAGCGCGCGATCGAGCTGATGGTGAGGGAGGGCGTCAACACCTTCCACGGGGTGCCGACCATGTTCGTCGCGCTCGCCGCCGCGGCGGCCGGGGCAGAGGCTCTGCCCGCCCTGCGGGTGTGCATCTCCGGCGGTGCCTCGCTGCCGGTGGCCGTCCTGGAGCGGTTCGAGGCGGCTTTCGGTGCGAAGGTCTTCGAGGGGTACGGGCTGTCGGAGACCTCCCCGGCGGCGGCCGTGAACCAGCCGGTGTTCGGCGCCAAGCCCGGCACCATCGGCCACCCCCTGTGGGGCGTGGACGTGGAGATCGCCCGCGCGGAGGCCGAGGGCACCGTCGAGCTGCTGCCGCCCGGTGAGCTGGGCGAAGTCGTCGTACGCGGCCACAACGTCTTCTCCGGCTACCTGGGCCGCCCGGAGGCCACCGCCGAGGCGCTCGTCGACGGCTGGTTCCGCACCGGGGACCTCGGCACCAAGGACGACGAGGGGTACCTCCGGATCGTCGACCGCAAGAAGGACATCATCATCCGGGGCGGTTACAACGTCTACCCGCGCGAGGTCGAGGAGGTGCTGATGCGCCACCCCGGCATCGCGCAGGTGGCCGTCATCGGCCTCCCGGACGAACTGCACGGCGAGGAGGTGTGCGCCGTCGTCGTCCCGGCCCCCGACACGACGCCGGACGCCGCCGAGGTCACCGAGTGGTCCAGGCAGTACCTCGGCAAGTACAAGTACCCACGCCGCGTGGAGTTCGCGGACGCGCTGCCGCTCGGACCCAGCATGAAGGTGCTGAAGCGGGAACTCCGGGTGCTTTACGCGGACCGCTAAGGATCATCTGGCGAGACGGTGCTTACGGGCCACGGATAGATGCGCATAGCATCGGTGCCCGCAATGGACACCATGACGCTGTGGCACCTCACCGGCTGGGAATTCGCCGCACTCGCCTTCGCGGCCCTGCTCGTCGGCTTCTCCAAGACCGCCGTGAGCGGGGCCAACACGGTCAGCCTCGCGATCTTCGCGGCGGTCCTGCCGGCCCGCGCCTCCACCGGCATCCTGCTGCCGGTGCTGATCGCCGGTGACATCCTGGCCGTGCTCACCTACCGGCGCCACGCGCACTGGCCCACGCTGTGGCGGCTGTTCCCGGCGGTGGCGGTCGGCGTGGTCGCGGGCACCCTGTTCCTGGTGTGGGCCGACGACGCGATCGTCCGGACGTCGATCGGTGTGATCCTGCTGTTCATGGCCGGGGTGACGATGTGGCGCCGACGGCAGGCCGCCGACGCGGACGGGCAGCCCGACGAGATCACCTCCCGGACCGGCCGCGTGAAGGCCCGCTCGTACGGCGTCCTCGGCGGCTTCACCACGATGGTCGCCAACGCGGGCGGCCCCGTGATGTCGATGTATCTCCTCTCCGCGGGCTTCCGCAAGCTCGGCTTCCTCGGCACCTCGGCCTTCTTCTTCCTGATCGTCAACGTCTCCAAGCTGCCCTTCAGCGCCGGCCTCGGCCTGATCGACGGCCGCTCGCTGCTTCTCGACGCCGCGCTCGTGGTGTTCGTGGTGCCCGGGGCGTTCATCGGCAAATGGGCCGTGACCCGGATCAACCAACGTCTGTTCGAGCGGCTGGTGATCGCGGCGACGGTGGTGGGGGGCCTCCAGCTCCTACTGACCTGACGGACCGTAGGGCAGGCGCCGTGCCTTTCCCGCGACCTGATCCGCCGGACAGGCCCTAGTCTCGACGCCATGTCCCGCCTGCCCCCGTCCCCGCACGTGCTGATCCTCGGCGGCACCACCGAGGCCCGTAGCCTGGCCGCCGAGCTGGCGGCGCGATCCGGCGTCCGCGTCACCACCTCCCTCGCGGGACGTGTGACCCGGCCGGGCTCCCTCGCCGGGGAGGTGCGGACCGGCGGCTTCGGCGGACCCGAAGGGCTGGCCGCCTGGCTGCGCGAGCAGCACGTGGACGCTCTCGTCGACGCGACCCACCCGTTCGCCGGGACGATCACGGCGAACGCGGTGCGCGCCGCGGCGGCCACCGGCATCCCCGCGGTGACCCTGCGCCGCCCCGGCTGGCAGGCCGGACCCGGCGACCACTGGCACCCGGTCGCCTCCCTCGCCGAGGCGGCCGACCTGCTGCCGGACCTCGGCCGCCGCGTCTTCCTGACCACCGGACGACTGGGCCTGGCGGCCTTCGCGCACCTGACCGACCACCACTTCGTCGCCCGCTCGGTGGAGCCTCCCGAGCCACCCCTCCCACCGGACACCCGCGTGCTGCTGGCCCGCGGCCCGTTCACGGAGGCCGACGAGACGGCCCTCCTGCGCGACCACCGCATCGACGTACTGGTGACCAAGGACAGCGGGGGAGCGGCCACCGCGGCCAAACTCACCGCGGCCCGGGAGCTGGCCCTCCCGGTGGTGGTCGTCCGCAGACCCCCGCTGCCGACCGGCGCGGAGGCGGTGTCCGACGTGCCGGCGGTTCTGGAGCGGTTGGAGCGGCTGGGGCTCAGCGGGCCGTGACCGGCTGCCGCACGTGGTCCGGCAGGCCGCTGCTCAGGTCCTCGACCAGCAGGCGCTTGGCGATCGAGTCGACCGCGGCACGCAGGTCCGTGTCCGAGGGCCGGCCGATGTCCTGCTCCACCCGGTCCTCCAGCCACGCCGACCAGGCCCGGCCGATGACCAGGGCCTCGCGGGCGCCCGCCTCGGTGTGGGAGAGCAGGGAGCCGTGGCGGGTCAGGAAACCCTCCTCGACCATGCGGTCGAAGACCGGCAGCAGCACTTCCGGCGGCAGCCGGCGGCGAGCGGCGATCAGGCCGAGGCTGGCGTGCCCGACCAACCGCGTGAACAGGTCGACCTGCATGACGGCCCAAGCGCCGGCGACATCGAGCCGGGTGTCGCTGTCCGCGATGATCCGGCGCGCGGTGTCCAGCTCCGTACTGCCGATGATCTTTCCGACGGAGGCCTCCAGCGCCCGCCTGTTGTCGGCGTCGTGCGGTGAGGCGAAGCCCTCGCCCATGTCGGTGGAACCCAGCCGGGCGCTGTCGCGCAGCTGGACCTGCTTGAGGAACAGCGCGACGAGGAAGCCGAGCGCCGCGACCGGGACCGTCCACAGGAACACGGTCTGGATGGTGTCCGCGTACGCGCCGACGATGGGCACCGACGCGTCCGGCGGCAGCCGGTGCACGCCCTCCGGACTGGTCGCCGCCCTGCTGATCGCGGCCGGATCGGCGGCGCCGGTCCCCGCGGCGGCGGCGACGCCGTCCCGCAGGTTGGGGCCGAGCGCGTTGGCGTAGATGGTGCCGAAGACGGCGGTGCCGAAGGAGCTGCCCAGCGTGCGGAAGAAGGTGACGCCGGAGGTCGCGGTGCCGAGGTCGGCGTAGTCGACGGTGTTCTGCACGGCGATGGTCAGCACCTGCATGGACAGGCCGATGCCCGTGCCGAGCACGAACATGTACAGCGACTCCAGCCAGGCGCCCGTGGACGGGTCCATGAGCGACATCAGATACAGGCCGACGCCCATCACCAGGGTGCCCACGATCGGGAACAGCCGGTACCGCCCCGTCTTGCTGACCACGCTGCCGCTGAAGACCGAGGCGATCAGCAGCCCGGCCACCATTGGCAGCGTGCGGACGCCCGAGACGGTGGCCGAGTCGCCGTCGACGTACTGCAGATAGGTCGGCAGATACGTCAGCGCGCCGAGCATCGCGAAGCCGACGATGAAGCTGAGGATCGAGCAGACCGTGAACACCGGGTTGGAGAACAGCCGCATCGGCAGCATCGGTTCGGCCGCCCGGGTCTCCACCCAGCAGAACAGCCCGAGCGCGATCAGCCCGCCCGCGAACAGGCCGATGATCACGGCCGAACCCCACCCGTACTCGTTCCCGCCCCAGCTGGTCGCCAGGATCAGGGCGCTCGCGCCCACCGCGACCAGCGCGATGCCCAGGTAGTCGATGACGGGCTGGGCGGCCGACTTCACCACCGGGATGGTGCGCGCGGCGGCGATGACGACGACGATCGCGATGGGCACGTTGACGTAGAACGCCCAGCGCCAGGACAGGTGGTCGGTGAACAGCCCGCCCAGCAGCGGCCCGATGACCGTCGCCACCCCGAACACCGCGCCGATGGCGCCCTGGTACTTGCCGCGCTCCCGCAGCGGGATGACGTCGGCGATCAGCGCCATCGACGTGACCATCAGACCGCCCGCGCCGACGCCCTGCATCGCCCGCCAGATGATCAGCAGCGGCATGCTCGTGGCCAGCCCGCACAGGAACGAGCCCGTGATGAACACGATCGCCGAGACCTGGAAGACGACCTTGCGGCCGAACATGTCGCCGAACTTGCCGACCAGCACCGTCGCCACGGTCTCGGCGAGCAGGTACGAGGTGACCACCCACGACATGTGCTCGCCGCCGCCCAGGTCCGACACGATCGTCGGCAGCGCGGTGCCGACGATCGTCTGGTCGAGGGCCGCGAGCAGCATGCCCAGCATGATCGTGACGAAGACGACGTTGCGGCGGCGCTTGTCGAGCACGGGCGGCTGGGCGGCGGCGTTCCGTGGCGTTTCCTCGGCGACTGTCACACGGTCACGATCACACCGGTGCACCGGCCACGCATGCGGGGACGGTCCGCCCGGGTGCGGCCGTCGGGCCGGGCCGGGCAGCCGGTCCGGCTAGCCGTCGCCGGGGTTGCGCCGCAGCAGATACGTGTCCATGATCCAGCCCTTGCGCTCCCGCGCCTCCGCGCGCAGCCGCTCGATGCGGGGCGCGGCCTCGGCGATCGGGCCGGAGGCGAGGATCTCGTCCGGAGTGCCTATGTAGGCGCCCCAGTAGATGTCGATGTCCTGGTCCGCGTACTGCCGGAAGGTCTGGTGGGCGTCGAGCATCACCACGACGTCGTCCACCCCTTCCGGGAAGCCCTCCGCGAGCCGCCGCCCGGTGGTGATCTGCACCGGCCGCGCCACCCGGTTCAGCCCGGTCCGGTGCCGGGCGACGAGTGAGGAAACGCTGCTGATGCCCGGTACGACGTCGTATTCGAAGGCCACCGTGCCGCGCTCCAGGATCTCCTCCAGGATGCCCAGCGTGCTGTCGTAGAGCGCCGGGTCGCCCCACACCAGGAAGGCACCGCTCTCGTCCTCGCCCAGCTCCTCGGCGATCAGCCGCTCGTAGATGCCGGCGCGGGCACTGCGCCAGTCCCCGACGGCGGGGGAGTACGCCGTGCCGCCCGCGCTCCGGTCCCGCTCGGGGTCGCGCGCCTCGACGATCCGGTACGTCCCCTCCGGTATGTGCGTCTCCAGCATGTCCCGGCGCAGCCGCACCAGGTCGGCCTTCACCTCGCCCTTGTCCAGGACGAAGAACACGTCCGTGCCGCGCAACGCCCTGACCGCCTGCAAGGTGAGCTGTTCGGGGTCGCCCGCGCCGATACCGATCACATGAATCTTCCGCACGCCACGAGTCTGCCGTACGCCACTGACAACGCCCTGGCCGGGCTGCCCTCAGCACTGCGGCGGGGTTGTCCTCACCACTGCGGCGAGACTTCCTCAAGCGCTGCGGCGAGACTTTCTCAAGCGCTGCGGCGGGGCCGGCGTCAGCCCCGCAGCCGTGGTGCCCGTGCCCCCGCGTCCACGGTCGCGCCGCCCTCCACGTCCTGTGCCAGCTCCCGGGCCCACCCGGCGACCCGGTCCAGGTCCATCCCGTACGGCCGCCCCCGCCCGGACGCCGAAGCCGCCCACGCGGTCACCGCCCCGGCCCCGCGCCGTAGCAGCCTGGCCCCGCCGGTGACGTTGCCGCGAGCCGCGTGCGTGAGTCCCACGGCCAGCTGGGCCATCCCCCGCCACAGCTCCCGCTCCTCCTCGGGACCCGACTTCCAGGCGTCCTCGAACACCTCGTGGGCGTGGAAGGGCCGCCCCGCGTCCAGCAGCCGCTGTGCCTCGGCGACCGTCTCCTCGGGGGCACGTACGACGCCTTCCGGCTGGCGGGGGACGCCGTCCTCGCCGTACGGCAAGGGGCGGCCGAGGCCGTCCCGGGGCCGGGCGTTGCGCGCCCGGCCCTCGTCGTCGCGGTCCCGCGCGTCCACCGGACGGTTCGCGGCCGTGCTGTCCATGGGGCTGTCGGCAGGGCTGTCCATGGGACCGATTGTCCCCCGCCCGCGCCCGCTTAGGAGTGGCCCGGGGTGTGGGGTAAAGTGCTGTCCGCGTGATCGCGCGGTTCGCCGCGCGTCAGCAGACCGGGACGTGGCGCAGCTTGGTAGCGCACTTGACTGGGGGTCAAGGGGTCGCAGGTTCAAATCCTGTCGTCCCGACGGTGTGAAGAGCCTTCACGGGCGAGAAAACCGTGAAGGCTCTTTTGCTGTGCCGCGCCGTGCTGTGCCGCGCCGCCGGATGCGCCCCGTGCCGCCCTTCGCGCCGGGGATCACGACCGCGGGCGTGCCCCCGCCGCGACGAGCAGGTCCACCGTCTCCGGATACGGTCCCTTCGACGCCCAGTCGAGCGGTGCCCAGCCCGTGCCGTGGTCCTCCCGGAGGTTCGGGTCGGCGCCGTGTTCGAGGAGTGCGCGGACGGCCTCGGTGTGTCCCCAGCAGGCGGCCCCGCACAGCGGTGTGCCCTCCGAGCCGATCCCGCTCTCCGTGTCGGGCGAGGCGCCGGCCGCCAGCAGTACGCGGACGATGTCGGCGGCCCCGTTCACGGAGGCCTGGTACAGCGGCGTGGTGCCCGCGGCGTCGGCCGTCTCGGCCGGTGCTCCGGCTCGGAGTACCGCTTTCACCAGTGCGATGTCGCCGATCAGCGTCGCGTCGACGAGACGCCGGGACAGTTTCTTGTGCCGTCGCCTGTTCACGGGGCCTCCACGACCGGCGGCTCGCCGCGCGGCAGGGTCAGGGCGGTCCGCAGTGCCGTGGCCTGGGCGACGCCGATGCGGTCGGCCAGGACGTCCTCGATGACGTCGAGGGTGGCCTGGGCACGTCGGTGGACGCGGGTGCCCTCCGTGGTGATACGGATCAGGCGGTTGTGTGCCGAGGAGGGGTCCGGCACCTGTTCCAGCAGACCCAGGGCGAGCAGTCCGTGCACGGCCTGGTGGGCGGTCTGACGCGTGACGCCGAGGCGGCGGGCGAGCTCGGCGACCGTGGTGCCCTCCGCGTCCAGGAGGGCGAAGACCTGACCCTGGGCGCTGCTCAGCGGCTGTTCGCCGGCCGCCCGCATGCTCGCCGTCAGCGCGTCGTCGAGCCAGCGCTTGGCTCCGGCCAGCAGCAGGGGCAGGTTCTGTACGGCTTCCGTCATGTCTCCTCGGGTTCCTTCGGCTCCGAGCATACGGGCAGCTTCGCCAGGTGATTCCGCCATTTCTCGCGCACGGAGCTGTTCACGGGGCTGTTGCCGACTTCATGTGTCAGGTAGCCTGACGCCCACTCGAAACGTCAGGTAGCCTGACGGAAGAATCGATCGGAGGCTTCCGTGACCATCGAATTCGCCAGGCGCTCGCACTCCCTCATCCCCGCCGAACCGGGCAAGCCCTACTTCATCGAGAAGGGCATGGGCGACCGCGCCCACCTCTTCGGCGACCTGATCACCGTCTACGCGGGCGGACCGCAGACCGAGAACACCTTCAACTTCTTTACCTGCGAGGGCCCCAAGGGCGACATCATCCCGGCCCACTCCCACCCGGACACCTACGAGGTCTTCTTCGTGACGCAGGGCGCCGTCCGGCTCTTCGTGGAGGACCTCCAGGGCGAGCAGGAGGAGAAGCTGCTCACCGCCGGCGACTTCGGCTTCGTACCGAAGAACTGCCCGCACGCCTACCGCATCGAGCGCCACCACAGCCAGATCGTCGGCGTCGCGGCCGGTCCCGGCGGCACCTTCGAGCGGTTCTTCGAGACCCTCGGCACCGACACCGGCGAACTCGGGCTGCCGCGACGGCCGTTCGTGCCCGAGTCGCACAAGTTCGGTACCGTGCCGCAGCAGTACGACGTGACCTTCCTGCCCGACCACCAGTGGCGCACGCGAAGCTGAGGGCACGGTTGCGTACGTATGGGCGCTGCTCGCCGGCTCTCTCGTGGGCGCGCTGTACGCCGCCCTGAAAGGTGAAGTCCCCGGCGCCCCCGCCGGCCGCCCTGTTCGGCCTGCTGGGCATGGTCGCGGGCCAGGCTCTGCCGGGGATGCTGTGAGGTCCGTACTCGTCCGTGCGCGCGGCCCCGTGCCCCGCCCGACCCCGCGACGCTGCCCCCGCCGTCCGCCGTCCGCCGTCCGCCGTCCGCCGCCCGCCGCCCGCCGTCCGCCGTCCGCCGTCCGCCGCCTGCCGCCTGCCGCCTGCCGTCCGC
>NZ_JBHJRX010000066.1:0-43997 GCF_042268605.1 Streptomyces sp. NPDC056296
AACTCCGGCGGATAGTTCTTCATGACCACGAGATGTCCGTCCTCAGATCCTCAGGATCCAGTGTCTCGTGTGTCCAACATCAGGGGTCAAGGCCCCTCGGCGATTGCGTCCTTTGAGCGCAGCATCGCCTTCAGGACGGCCTTCTCCGCCGGCAGGTCGTGCGGATGGTGCAGGGCCGTGTCGGCGTCATCAGCCATGGGTTCCCCTCCCCGTGTCCCGCGCTCGTCTGCGGGGCATCGCAGCAGGATATCCAGCTCCGCTGGACGATTGGCCTTCGCGGCCACGGAGGTACGAGGCCCCGGCGGAGTGAGTCGCTGCTGTATCGGCCGGCCTACCCCCGGGGTCTACGGTCTACGCGGTTCGAGCGGTTCGGGGTGGGGAGGTTCGCGGGGAAGCCGCTGCCCCTGCAGCTTCCAGGCCGCTTCGACCATGGGGTCACTCGGTGGGGGCGCAAACGCCAGGGGACGGCACGGCTCGGGTTTGGCCCCGGGTGGTGGGATGCGGGGCGCAGAGGGGGTGGACTTCACGAACCGCAGACGGTGTACGCGGAAGTCCAGGTCTTCGAGTTCCTCGTTGAGACGCTTCAGGAGGGGCTCCTCGATGAGCCTGCACTGAGTGAGCCATGCTTTCGAATCGCAGTGCAGGGTCAGAGTCAGGGACGAGGCGTCGAAACTGGCCGGGGAGACGTGCTGGGCAATCACGTCCGCCACGGTGGACCAGCGCATGAGGAGGGTCGCCCACTTCAGGCTGGACAGCCCGGCCTGGGAGAACAGTCCGAGCACGACGTCGCCGACAGGAACCGCAGGCCCCCGACCGGGACGGCTGTACGCGGTCCTGGTCCTGGCCGCAGTGCTGGCCCCGGGGCGGCGGCGTGCGTCTTCGCGGGCGTGGGCCAGGGCGATCCGGGCCAAGGCGTCGTCGGGCGCCTGGCGGGGATCGGTGGAGGTCACAGGGCGGCCGACGGAGGCGGGGAGGCGAGCGGCCGCCCCCAGACGCGGAGCACCTGGTGGTCGGTGTAGGCGTACACCAGGCGGTAGGCGGAGGCCGCGTCCGGGCTGTGCAGTAGCCCTTCGAGGTAGTGCTGGGCTTCCTGCTCGCTCTGGCGGGGTGTCCCGCACATCTGCCAGGCCTGCCCGTTCCACATCTCCGGGATCCAACGTTTCCTCGGCTCGGGCTGATCGGAGCGGATACCGTACTGGCTCTGCACCCTCAAGGGCGCCTCCTCACCCCCGGACGCTGATGTGGGGGCGTCTCCTGAGCGTGGCCTGGGAGTACGCAGGCCGGCCCGCCGGCGGGTCTCACACAGCAGGCACCCGTCGAAGGCGTCCGGATCGACAGGGCCCGCGGGGTGCTCAGGGCAGCGCGTGGTCGGCTTGGGCGTGCTGATCGCATCGTTCATCAGGGCCAGCGACCGCTCGAGGTCCTGCCGGATCTCTTCCACGTTGAAGACGGTGTCGGCGTCATCGAGATGCTGTCCGTGTTCCCCCGCGACGCGCAGAGACCGGCCCAGGGCCACGAGCTGGGCGTGATTCACGGGTGCCTCCTCCGGGAGGGGCCGGGCCAGCGCACCGGCCTGGTCTCTCCATGCATGCTTCGGGCTCTTCAGACGCTGCGGGCCAGACGCAGCCGCATCGCCCGCCACAGTTCGCCAGCACCGCGGCTGGTGTCGGGCCGGCTGCGGTGCAGTCCGGGACAGCAGGCGTCGTGCGCGACCTTGGCACTGCCGTAGTCACGGTGATGCGGACCGGGCCACGCGATCCCACCGACGAGATGGTAGACCTCGGTGTCAGCGAAAAGCCTGGCCGGGTAGTCACCGGGCACCAGAGCGATCCACGCCTGCTCCACCTCGGGCTCCCCACTCTCGAGGACGCGGGCCGGGTCAGGACCGGCCTGGGGCCGGTAGACGTTCACACCGTCGAAGTCCATGCTGCGGTGACGGTGCGTCGCCACGGTGCAGTGCGAGCACGGCACCGTCAGCTTTCGCCCCCACGCCGGAATCGACTGCTCACCCGGTTCCTGCCGGAAAGGTACCCCCACGTCCGCTCAGCCTCCCAGGTGTGAAGACCCGCACTCCGCCACGGCCTGAACAGGCACCTATGACGAAACAACTCACAGAATAGAGGCACTTGCTGACGGGACAGCAGCTAACTACTCACACGGTCCACCGGTACGGGCTACGGGTGTGGGCGGCCAGGTTGCTTACCCTTGCAGCTTCGTCAGCCGTTCGAGGCCCCACCAGCCGCAGGAGCCAACGGTAGTCGGCCATGCAGACGACACTGCATGCGAGCAGAGGGCGGCTCTACTGCATGGGGTTCCGTACAAGCTGGCGCAGGCGCGCTTCGACCTCGTACCGGTTGAGACGCTTGGTGCGGGCGTACTGCGTCACCGCGGCCTGCGCGGCTTCCGCGGCCTCGCGCCACACCTGGCGCTGAAGGTCCCGCTCGTGGGAGTCGTCGAGCTGCTGGAGCTTCCGGTGGGCGGCGTCGGCGGCCTGTTGCAGCGTGACCAGTTCGGTGGGCAGTCCCGTCGTGCTGTCGGCCACCTGCGGGATGTGGTCTTCGCACTGTCCGGGGGCTGAGGGCGCGGTCTCGGTCGGCGGTGCGGCAGCCTGCAACGGCAGTGCGGCCAAGAGGGGACGGGCCAGCGGAAGGCCGGCCAGAGCGGGCGGGTCCTGCGCGGTGGGCGGTGCGGCGGCCGGCTGGCAGGTGGGTCGGTTACGGCTGGCACCGCTCGCGGGAGTTGCCTCGCGCTCAAGCGGCAGGCGGGTGTCGTCGCTGTTGAGGTCGTCCAGGCGGTCGCGGTCGGCGCTGGTCACCCAGTAGCGGTGCACCGTCTTCCCGGCGCGGAAGTGGATCGGCACGATGGTGCCGGCGGCGGTCTGGCGGACCATGTCGTCGAAGAAGACGTCGCGGGGCTTGGGCGTGGCGTGGGCCTTGCCGCAGCGCCGGATGCCGTGGGGGCAGGGGTAGAGGGCGCTGGTGTCGCAGTGCCAGAAGTCGAGGGCGCGGAAGCCGGAGACGATGCGCAGGTCGCCGTTGCGGGCGATGACGTGGGCGGGGAGGCGGTCGCTGCGGGTCCAGTGGGTGTCGTTGCGCTGGGCGTAGGCGGCGCGGTCGGTGTGCCAGGCCGGGGTGATGCCGTTCTTGGCGGCCTTGCCGGCGCGGGCGCGGACGCCGCGCAGGCCGCGCTCGTCGATGGTGGAGAGCTGGACTTCCCAACCGATGCGGCGGCCGTCGGCTCCTTCGACGAGGGTGTCGGTCTGGATCCAGGTACGGCCCACGCGGGTGCGGACCTCACTGTCGCCGCCGAAGCCGCCTTCGTGCGCGGCGCGCAGGATGCGTTCCTGGTAGGCCTTGTGCTCGTCGCTCATCGGGACGCTGTGGCGCTCTTCGTCCTCGCGGCGTTCGTGGACGGCCTCGCGTCGGCCGCCGCGCATCCGCAGATGCATGGGCGCCTCGACTCCCAGGTCGCGGCACACTCCCCCGCACTGCAGGTCCCGCTGGCTGACCGGCACGCCCCGGCGCCCGTAGAAGCGGTCCGCCGTGTAGATCAAGTCCCACAGCCCGGGGAACTCCGGATGGTCCAAGTCGTCCCGGGTCAGGTCGAGGAGAATCCGGAAGTTCTTGTGCCAGACGACATTTGCCAACACACACCGCCTTCACCGTCGCAGGTCGTTGCATCGACGGTACGACCAGGCACTGACAATGCGGCAGGAGCCGGATCAGCCATAACAAAACCCGACAAGCAGATGCGTGCGTCAGGCGCTGCGCCGTCCGCGCGGACCGGCGTCTGGCCAGCGGTGCCGGGGGATGGCTGCAGCCGCCGGGGCCCGGACTGCTCCCCAAGATGTGGCGGCGCGTCAGACCTCGACGTACGCGACGACGACCACGGTGCGCAGGGCCGTGAACCAGTACAGGACGCGTACGCGTTCTACCTCGTCGGTGTACTGGCGCAGGTGGGGGCTGGAGGAGTCGCCGGGCAGTGTCTCGCCGATGTCGGGGTCGACGGAGACGACGACCAGGGCGCGGTCCAGGGCGTGGAGTTCCGCCTCGCTGGTGATGGTCTCCAGTTGCTTGGCGGCGGCGTCGGAGAAGGCGATCCGGGCGCGGCGTGGGCCGTGCTGTCGGGTCATCAGGCGACGGCCGGGCGCTGGCGGGTGAGCCGGGCGAGGTGGGTCTCGCGGAGTTCCTCCCACGGCGTGCAGTTGTCCACCGGGGGCAGGCCGTTGGTGGCGATGTCTTCGAGGACGACGGCGAGCTGGTCGGCGTTCTCGCGGGTCTTGGCCGCGTAGGCGCGGACTGCGTCGGCGGCCGCGGGTTCCAGCTGCTGTCGGGCCGTGTCGGCGGGGGCCGGCTGTTCGCTCATCGAGGGCTCCAGGGCGCGTGACTGGCGTGTCTCACCACGGTATAGCCGGGCGCAAGAGTAGGGGGCCGCTCCGTCGAAGCCGACGTTGGCCGTCGGCAACTGCGCGGATGGCGCGGCCTGGTGGGGGGTGGCACGGGGTTCAGGGGCACGGCGGGGTGCAGGGGGCGCACGCTCACCCTTGCAGTGTGCTTCGCATGTGAGCTTCCGCACGCTGGGTGGGGGAACTGGCACGGCGTACCCGTCGGGCTGTCAGAAGGTTCTGCTGTTCCGGGACTTGAGCACCGTTTGAGGTTTGGGAAGTTCGCCTATGCGACTGCTCGGTATGGCACGGAGTGTCAATCGACGTTTGGTAGTGCCGCGTTTGACGGGAAACGGGATCCGTAGCGCTCAGGTAAAGTGCCAGCACCTCGTAACCCCAGGGCTCATGCGTACGCGTGGACCACCCCGCGCGGGGTCCACGAAAGATGTGGCCTCCGCGGAGCTGCGAAATCCGCAGTCTCCAGAGGAATGGGGTGATGGGTCCCGATGACTGAGCACGACGAGTCGGAGGGGCACTGCCGTTGTTGCAGCAGGCGGGAGCCGCCCAAGCGGGCCTCCCGATGGCTGGGGCTTCTGATCCACGTGGCTTACGAGGTCGCGCGGAACTGGCCCTGGTAACGCGGAAAGCCCCGGTCTGAGGACCGGGGCTCTGACCGACCTATAGGTCGGCCGCACTGCACACGGGCGTGCTGGGAAGGCCTCACCGGGATGCTTGGCCGGCGTCGGGTGGGGCTTTCCTTATGTCCGAATGCGGTTATCGCCGCGTACGCAAGTGAAACTCAGCTTTTATGATGCCTGTCACACTCGGGGGTGGCGATGTCCCCACTATGCCTTGCCTTGCCGCCCTGATGCGACAGGTAGTCACATGTTGATCAGCGCGCATTCGGGGGCCTGGGACGGAAACAGCGCTGGTAGTTCCCACTTTTTCCTGATGTGGGCGTGACGCAAGTCACACCCACGTATGGGTGACGCTCCGCACTGACGACCGTGTTTTATGAGCCGATTTGTCGGGGATTCACACGTGCATTAATCCAACCCGGCACGGCCTCCGCCGTGCGTCGCCGGACTTTACACGCCCCCTCTGACAACCACATCCCCGAAGGGCACGTTTCTTCAGACGCCCCCGCCGCCACGTTCGTGCGGCAGGCCGAGACGAGCCGTGCCGCCCCTGGCCAACTGCATCCCTGAGAGCAGGGCTCCTCGCCACCGGCGCCGGCGCGTTCCCCGGGAGGACACCGCTGTCCCACCACAGCGACACGTGCATCTCGTCTACGAGGACTCGATCGCACGAGCGTCAACGTCTCCGCGATCGCAACCACCCGCACCCTGTGCTCCTGGCTGAGCGCCCAAGCCCGTGGTCCGCAGGCTCCACAACAACGCCACCGGGCGGATCCTTCTGCAGATCCCCCTTTCCGGCGCACCTGCGGCGTTCTGGTGAGCCCGACACACGGTGGAGTCGACGCTTACGACCCAAGTGATCAAGCCCTTCGCGTCAGCCTCCGCCTGCAACTGGGTGACGATCATTGTCCACGTGGCGTCGCGTTGCCAGCGTCGGAGCAGGTCGTAGGCCCGATCCCACGGCCCGTACCGCTAGCAGCAACGGCCCCGGCCTCCCCTCTGCGGGGTGGCCGGGGCCGTGGTCAAGATCCCGAGTCGGTGGCGCCGGTTCCGGTGCAGAAGACCTCCTCTGCGAGGGCGCTCCGTCCTGGCTGGTAGGGAGCTCCGAGAACCGGGCGTGCCACTGGTCTCGGGCCTCGCGCGGGATGATCAGGCGGTGCCACAGGCGGCGTTGGAGCGTGCCTGTGGCCAGGTGATCGGCGAGGTCCAGAGGATTCGCAGTTACACCAGCAGGCTGAAGGTCAGACTGCCCATCATCAGCACGATGGCGGTGACGGTAGCTGCTCGGTACTTCTTCCACTCGTCGCTTCCGCGGGTGCTGCGAATCGCAAGGAGCAAGAAGAGGACCATCGCGGCGGACGAGCCGACCAGTAGCGCGTAGGCCAGGATTTGCATGATCAGCAGTTCTCCGAGAACAGGCAGGCGGCACCCTCAACGACCAGCGCGATCCCTATGGCCGCTCCGACACCGGCAGCCGCGCCTACGACTACTGGTGAAGTAGCTACCAGGCCGACGATGCCAGCGGCTGCGCCGACCGCGCCGAGAGCGAAGTTCACGTACTCGAGCGGGCTGTTGTCCAGGCCGGTGGGGTCGGTGTTGTTGATGGGGTCGCCGGCGGCGTAGAGGTAGGGGTTGGTTTCCTGGCCGCTGGGGTCGGGCTGGGTGAAGCGGCCGAGGGTGGGGTCGTAGTAGCGGTGCCCCATCTTGTACAGGCCGGTCGTGTCGGCGTACGCGCCCGCGTAGCGGTACGGCTGGGGGACGGCCTCCGTCGGTGTCGTACGCGGCAGGCCGGTGGGGCCGTACGCGTACGTATGCGTGCGCTTGCCCGCGTCGTCGACGAGGCCGAGGACGTTGCCGGTGGCGTCGGTGAGGTAGTAGTAGGACTTCCCCCCAGTCGTCATGGAGTTCAGCGTGCCCGAAGGCTCGCGGATGAATCCCGTGTCGACGCCGTTCGTGGTCGTGGACGCCAGGCCGAGCGCGGTGTGGTGGAACCACGTGGAGCCGAGCTTGGTGCGCTCATTGTTGCTGGTGCCGGCGTGGACCAGGTCGTAGCTCTTGCCGCTGGCCGTGATGCCGGACAGCTGGCTGTAGTCGGTCCAGGTCTCACCGGTGCGCGGGGTGTTGCCTGCGGCGGCGGTCTCGTTGCCGAGCTTGTCGTAGGACCAGCCCGCGGTGGAGCCGTTCTTCCCGGTCAGCTCGCTCGCGTCGTTGTAGGTGTACGTGGTGCCGCCGGGGCAGGTGTTCTTGCTGCCGTCCCGGGAGGTGAGGTTGCCGGCTTTGTCCCAGCAGTACAGCCACGACGCCTTTCGCGCCCCCGCGGAGTCGGCCTCCAGGGCATAGCGGAGGCGGTCCTGGGAGTCGTAGGTGTAGGTGGTGGTGTAGTTGGTGAGGTTGTCGGTGCGGGTGCGGATCTTGGTGGTGTCCTTGCCCGCGGTGTTCTTGTAGCTGTAGGTCAGATCGATGAAGGCCTGGGTGCCGGAGGTGGTCTTGATCTTCTCCGGGCGGCCGTTGTCGTCGATGGTGACGGCCTGAGTGGTGCCGCCGGGATAGACGGTCTTGGTGCGCTTGCCGTTGATGTTGTAGTCGAAGTCGGTCTTCTTGCCGTCCGGCGCCGTCAGGTAGTCGAGGCGGCCGGCCTTGTCCCAGGTGTAGTCCGTCTTTCCGGTCGGGTCGGTGTAGAAGTCGACGTCCCCGCCCGGGGTGTAGGCGAGCGCCGTCTGGGCGCCGTTCTGCAGGGTGCGCACGCTCTCGCGGTTGAGCTCGTCGTAGTCCCACTTGGTGGTGCCCGACGCGTCGGTGCGGGACTTCACGTTGCCGTCACCGTCGTAGGCGTAGGTGACCGTGGAGTTCGTGGAGGAGACCTCACGGACACGGTCACGGGAGTCGTAGCCGTAGACGGTGGTGATGCCGCGGCCGTCCTTGACCGTCTCCACCCGGCCCAGCGCGTCGTAGGTGTAGGTCGTCTCGCCCAGGGGCGCCGGCGGTTTCACCTTGGTCAGGTTGCCGTGGTCGTCGTAGGTGAAGGAGGTGACCTTGCCGTTGCCGTCCTCGGCGGTGCAACGCTGGCCCTCGAAACCGCCGCAGGTCGGAGTGTCCTTGTTGTAGGTGTACTCACGCGTGGCGCCGGCGGTGCCCGAGGTGGTCACCGACATGGTGTTGCCGTTGGCGTCGTACTTGAAGGAGTCCTTGCGGCCGTTGGCGCCGGTCAGGTCGCTGGGCAGGTCGGTGCCCGCGATGGTCTGGTACTGCGAGACCTGGGCGGTGGCGCCCATCGGCAGCTTCTGGGAGACGGCGTTGTTGCGGTCGTCCCAGCCGTAGGTGGTGGTGTTGCCGCCGGTGCCGTCCGTACCGGTACCCATCGCGTCGACGGCGGTCTGGGTCAGGTGGTTCTTGTAGGTGGCGTGGCGGGAGTGGCCGAGCGGGTCGGTGACCTTGGTGACCTCACCGTCGGCGTTGTGGACGTACTTGGTGGCGTCGCCGTCGGGGTCGGTGACCGTTGTCGTGCCCGCGTCCGCCGGGGTGGCCGCGCTGTAGTCGTAGCGCCAGGTCGGGCCCGTGTGACCGCTCGACGAGGACTCGGTGGCGCGTTGCATGGAGGTGACGCGGTTGTGGCTGTCGTAGGTGAACAGGGTGATGGTGCCCTCGGGGGTGGTCACCTTCGTCACCCGGCGGGAGGAGTCGTACTCGTAGGCGGTGGCCTTGCCTGCGGTGTCGGTGACCTTCGCGAGGTTGCCCGCCGCGTCGAGGTCGAGGACGGCGGTGCGGCCGGTGTGGTCCTTGGCCTGCCACTGGCTCGCGTCCGTCTTGACCAGGTCGACCCATCGGCCGGAGCGGGTCTCGGTGAGCTTGAAGCCCTTGTGCTCGCTGCCTTCGTCGTGCTGGTCGACGGTGATCGTGCCGTCGTTCTTGTCCGTCACCTTGGTGAGGGTGCCGTGCTCGTTGTAGGTGTCCTTGGTGCCGGACTTGCGGTCGGTGAGGGTGTAGGTGCCGTCCGCGTTCTTCTTCAGGTCCTTCGAGTAGCCGACCGGGGTGGTGTACGTACCGTCGGCTTTGGCGGTGAAGCGCAGCAGGTTGCCGGTGGCGTCGAAGACGTCCACCTCGCCGTCGCCCACCTGCAGGTAGCGCTCGTATCCCTGCCACCAGCGCTGCGACACCTTCCCCCACGGAGCCTCGAGGGAATTGTAGGTACGGGTGAGCTGGAGCTTCTGCCCGACACCCGCGATGTCGAAGTCCGTGGCCGCGAGCATCAGGTTGCCGTTGGAGACGTTCACCCGCGCGACCAGGGCGTCGTTTAGGCGGGTGTCGAGGATCTGGTGCCAGGGCACCTCGCCCTGCCCCTCGGGCAGGTAGTCGGCCGCCGCGGCGTCCGCAGCAGCCGCCGAGCGGGATGTGGAACTCTTGGCAGGCTCCTCGCCCGTGGCGCGGGCCTTCTGCGCCGCCCGCCAGGCCGCGACCTCGGCCGGCGGTCTGGCCTCCGCCTCCGACTCCGGTGCCTTGATCGAGCCGGCCGGCGTCGCGGGAGCCTCGACCTTCGTCGGTTTCGTCCAGGGGCTCTCCGGCTCCGGGAGCGCCGGCTTCGGGCCGGCCGCCAGGCCAGGGGCGGCAGCGATCACCACGGCGGCCGTGGTGATCGCCGAGACGAGAGCGGTTCTGTGTGTTCTCCGTGCACGCCACATGGGCGTGCGCGCAGCACGCGAGTGCATCAGCTTCCCCCCACAGGAAGTCAGACCCAGCAACCCCAGCGGTCACCAGCGGCACACAACCTGTCACAAGAAGCACACAAACCGGCGAGGCGTCCCCTCGAACGTCATATCCATGCGAGCCGGAATCAGCCCCACCGGTTCACCGGCTCAAATAGGAGCCTTTCAGCACAATAGCTGCGTTGAGCGAGCGTAGTTGGTGATGCAGTCACCGATTTCGGCAGACATCTTGACTGAGATCATTCGAATGAGGTGTTGGTCTCAGCGCATGAGGCGAGCGACCGCACCCTTTCGGCCAGGTTCAGACCTTCCGGCCTGCCATGAAGCGAGAGATACCGAATCGTTCTGGCTGGTCACGGCCAGAGCGTGCTGGACGGAAAAGTTGTCTCAGAGGGGGTGGCGAACGCGAGTGGTGCCTGGGTGAAGGCCTTCACGAAATGCACACTTGCCCCGTCCCGCATGCGTGGTCCCCCAACCCGCGGCAACCACCCCTGCTGTGAAGGACGCTCCCCGATGAACGCACTGGGCAGACGCATGCCCTGCTCCAGCTCCACCCGCCGCCACTCCCCCGCCGCGCACCGGCTCACCCGCGCCGTCCAGTGGGCCGGGCGCCTGCTGTGCTGGAGCCTCGCCGTCGGCATGACCACCACCGCCACCGAACTCCTCCTCGCGCCCCAAGCAGCGTGGTGGCCTGCCGTCTGGCCACTGCCCTGGTACCTCACCTGCCTGTCCACCCTGGCCTGGACCGTCCTGCGCGCCTGCGAGAAGGCCTCGCAGCGCCCGCCCGACGAGGACACTCTCCCGGATCACTGGGACCAGGCAGCGTAAGGGCTGTCGGCCGTACACACGAGGCCAAGAAGTACCGCCGCCTGAGCGGCCAGGGCCGACTGCCGGACTCTGGCGCCGACGGCGCCGCGCCACTCTTTCCGCCGCCCGGGTCAGCGGTGACTGGTCTTGGGGCATGCGCTGACACCACACCGGACTGACCCCGCGTCGCACGACCTGGCAAGTTCCTCACTGGGCCGAAGGGGACGACAGAGTCCATGGGACCCCGCGTGGTCGCCGGGGCCCCATGGACACAGGTCACCAGGTGATGTTGTTCACCATGCCGTTCACGATGAGAACGATCAGCACGGCAAGAATGCCGATCGATACTTTCTGACGAGTTGGCGCACCAGACAGCCTCACCTTGCTACCTCCAGGCAGGAGCGGCCAGGGCCGCCCCGTCGATCTTCCGGTCACTGCCGCTCGATTCGCCCCCGCTGGCAGCGAAGAACGCGAATCCGGCAATCGCCAGGGCCAGGAGAGCAGCGAGAACGACGGTCAGAGTGATGACCATCGTCCTACCGTTCCAGGTCATGTGATCCCCTTACAGGTCAAATGTTCTTCAGGTACCCACCGCGGTAACCGTATTCGTTGGCCCACACCTTCTCGCGCTTGTCGATGCTGACACCGAAGCCCTTGAAGACGATGTTGCCCTCCCACACGACGGATCCGTTGGCGTAGGAGCCGTCCTTCCAGTGCTTCGGTACGCCCTTGGAGATGGTTACGGCGCCGTTGTAGTTCCGCTTGCCGCCGTCAGCGAAGTTGACCTTGGTGATCTTGTTGCCGTTCGTGTAGTAGTTCACCCACACCGACAGCTTGGTCACCGTGACGCCGAAGATCTTCTGAGTGTGGCTGTACGTCGACTCCCAGGTCCCCCTGACAGCTTGCGCTTGGCAGCCTGAGCGCCGGCGGCAGTCCCGGGCTTGGTGTCAGGCGTGAACGTCGACTCGTGCTCGGACTCGACGACCACGTCCCCGCCGAACAGGGAGGTGGTGGTGTCCTCGGCCACGGCGGACTGAACGCGTGCCGCCGTGTCCGGCGTCGGCTCGGGCGCGTCCTGCATGAGCGCCTTGAACACATCAGGGTTGTTGAGGTAGTCGAGGTATTTCTCCTGTTCGGCGGCGGACAGGCCCTTGAAGTCGCCCAGGGTCTGAGCCGCGCCCTCCTCCGAAGAGGATGCCAGGTAGCTGATGTACGCAGCCGGGGTGGCGGTCTGGCCGCTCCGGGTGGTGGCACGCTCGTCGGCAGTGGCGCTGGTGCCGCCCGTTCCCGCCACAATGGCGATGGCCCCCAGGACGGCTATGGCTCTTGCGACAGTGCGACGGTTGGTGTTCTGCACGGTTTCTCCGTTTCGGAACCTGCGTCCGGGCACGTTCGAGACACCCTCAACCCCCGTTTCGGCGGAAGGTGTTGTGTCCGGTTGGTCATTGCCCATGTGATCAAGAACGTGCGGCGACAGTCTGTGATGGAGGCCACAATTCCTGCTCAGATGTTGCTCAAGGAGTAAAGGTGGTCACGTTGAGTGAAAGTCTCCGAAGACGAGACCCGCACCGCCTGAGCCGAATCCGCGCTTGTTCTGGGCGTGCTCGTCGTCGCCCACGTGCTGGGCGTGAATCCGGCCGATGCTGTACGCAGCATGCTGGACAGGTGACTGCCGTCACGCCCGGAACCCGGCCGCCCGCGGTGCCGGGCACGACGGCAATACGCTACTCCGCTCTGGCTATCCGAGCGGCTCTCGGGATGCCAGGCCAAGAGCACCTCCACCTGGGGAGGCGCGCAGCCTTGGTAGTGGGAGGGCTTTTCCCAGAAGGGAGGTTCCTCGCTGTATCCACCTGGTTGGGCGGGGGAACTGGTAGCGCATGGGCCGTCGGCCGGGGCGCTGCAGAACCACCCCACCCGCCGGAAGCCTGCCGGTCCGGGGGCACCGGCGCCGGCGCGGCGGATGGAGCTCCCGGCAGGTCCAGTACCGGCCGGACGTGGTCGACGGCTGCATAGTCGGCACCGGCCTGACTCTCAGCGCTTTTGGCACCTCGGACTTCGAGAGCAGCTTCTGACGCCCCGGTCGAGCGCTCTCGGTAGCCCCTGGCCCACGAGGGTGAGGGTCAGGCGGTACCTGCCATGACACGGCGAGCACCGGAGGAGCAGCCCCAGCCCAACGCCGGGAGGGAACCGAGGGCCGCAGAGCAAGGGCACACGCCTGTCACCCGAGGAACGGCCACCACGCGGCATGGTCACGATGCCGTCAACCACCGACGTCAATGCGCGGGACCGCTTGGTGCCTGCTTGGAGATCGGAGCCGTCATGCGGACATTAGCGCAGCGCCGCGGGGGACTCTTGCCGTAGGTGGGGTCGGCAGCGTTTCCCCTGGGGGCCGTCCCCGCTCAGGCTCCCTCGTTCCAGACAACGGGCCGGGGGAGCCGCCCCCTGGCCTTTTCACACATGGCCCGTCTCGCACACCCGGCGGGCGACCTCGCGGAGTTTGATGTTGTGGTCCTGAGAGTAGCGGCGGAGCACGTCGAAGGCCTGATTCTCGGTGAGGCGGCGGCTGCTCATGAGGATGCCCATCGCCTCGCCGATGGTGTGGCGGGTGGCGATGGCCTGGTCCATCTGTGCGTGGGTGCGGGCGCCGGCCAGGGCGACGGCGGCATGCGAGGCCAGCATCCAGCCGGCCGTCTCGCTGTTCTCGGTGAAGGCGCCGGGCTTGCGGGAGTACAGGTCCAGGGCGCCGAGTTCCTCGTCTTCGGTGTAGAGCAGGAAACCCATCATGCTGCCCACGCCCAGCTCATGAGCCTGGGGGGCATAGGCAGGCCAGCGTGGCTGTGTCTGAGTGAAGTCCGCGATCCGATAGGTCCGCTCGCCGGTCGTGGTGCGGGCGGCATCGAAACACGGCCCCTCCCCCAGCCGCTCCTGCAGATGGTCGCTCTCGACGACCAGCTGCCCGGTCGGGGCGAGAGAGCGCACCGTGCCGCCGTTCAGGATGAGGATCCCGGACTCGTCACAGCCCTCCACCAGCTCGGTGGCCGCCGAGGTGATCCGTTCCAGCGTGGCATCCACGGATTCCTGCGCCAGCAGATCCCGCGCCAGCGACGCCATCCGCTGCGCGAACCCCCGCCAGTCCATGCCGTCCTCCTCCCCACGCCCCTCAAGAACCGAGGCCGCTTTGCCCAGCGTCGCACACGGTGATCCGCATGCGACCGCGCCCGGCGCAGGCTCGTCCCGAGCAGCGGACCATCGCGCCGTGGCTGCTGCGGTGGCTACAGGTCCTGGACGGCGCGCAGGGCCTGATCGACGCGGGCCATGGTGGCGGGGTCGACCAGGCCGAGGAGTGTGGCGCCGTCGAAGCGGCCGGCCCTGAACTGGACGATGTTGACGGCGACGGCGGTGCACGGGAGCGGGTCGCCGATCACCACGGACATGGCGGTGTCGGGGAACCTGCCGCTGTCGTGCAGCACGATCGCGAGGACGGCGCCGTAGGCCTCCTCCAGGCCGGTCAAGCTGATGACCAGGACATTGCGGCCGTCGGGGAGCGACCAGATCTCACCACGCTTCACAGGCTGTCGCCCTCGCCCGCCAGGTCGTCGCCGAGACCGAGCGCGGCGAGCCGCTGCGCGGCGTCGAGGGTGGCCGCGCGGCGGGCCGCGCGCACGACATAGGCGTTCACGCTCAGGCCGGCCTCGGACGCGGCGGCCCGGATAGCGGGGGCCAGATCGTCAGGAACGCGCAGAGTCATCGTGGTGACAGACATGGTTGCAGAATAGCCACCGCTTCATGGTGGCGTAAGACGGTGGCGTCCAAGACGGGAGGGGCCCGGCGGTGCGCCCTGTTTTCCAGCCGCTGCTGCCGCCGGGCCGCTTCCCTGCTACTGGCGGGCTTCGGTGTGCTCCCTGATCGCCGCGGCGACATCCAGCAGCGCGTACGCAACGGCTGCCAGGCCCTCCCCGATCGCGTCGGTCTGCTTGTCCTCACCTTCACGCTCGGACGCCCTGTCCGCCCTGCTCTCCGCGTAGTCGCCCCACACGCTCTTGTCCGGCATCCTCGTCCCTCCCCACGCCGCCAGTCCGTCCGGCGGCCGTCTGCACCCTCCCCGTCCGGGGCGGGGGTCAATCGTTTGCGCCGCGACACCTGTCGAGTCCCGCCTCGGTGACTGAGGGGCCGCCCGGGCCAGGCATCACTGCCTCTGGAACCCTGTGTGGTCTGTTCGAGCGGCTTCTGCATCGGGCGGCACCGGCACGCGGAGGCACAGGGCAGACAGCAATGCATGAACGGAGCGCTACCAGGCACTCCCGCAGTGCGTCCCTGCAGTCCCCCGTCAGGAAACGAGGCCCGCCCGTGTCGCATGTCGAAGAGTTCATCGAGGTCAACGTCGACATCCACACCGCCTACAACCAGTGGACCCAGTTCGAGGACTTCCCCCAGTTCATGGAGGGTGTCGAGCGCATCGAGCAGCGCACCGCCACCCTGACCCACTGGAAGACGAAGATCGCGGGGATCGAGCGGGAGTTCGACGCGGAGATCACCGAGCAGGTCCCCGACGAGCGTGTCGCCTGGACCACCGTGAAGGGCGACGCCAAGCAGGCCGGCGTCGTCACCTTCCACCGTCTCGACGACCACCGGACCACGGTCACGCTGCAGCTGGACTACGACCCGGAAGGCATCGCCGAGACCATCGGCGACAAGCTCGGCTTCATCAAGCGCCAGTCACTCGGCGACCTCACACGGTTCAAGCAGTTCATCGAAAACCGCGGTGGCCAGGAGACCGGCGCCTGGCGCGGCCAGGTCTGAACCCACAGCGAGCCGGGCAGGCGATCAACGCGTGAGCGGTGGCCGGCCACCGTCCCATCTCGCTCTGCTGACCACACTCTCTCACCCGTCGGCATCCCCGGAGGCCGTTCGATGCTCTCCACCCAGCCGTCCAACGCCTCTTGTGCCCAGTACGAAGACGAGGACTGGACGCGGCAGCTGCGGGCGGGAGACCCGCAGGCGCTGACCGACGCGTACCGCGCGTACGGGCCTGTAATCCACCGCTACGCTCTGCGGGCGCTGCGTGATCCGGAGGATGCCGCGGACGTCGTCCAGGCGACGTTCCTGTCCGCCTGGCGCGCCCGGGCCGCCTTCGACCCCGGGCAGGGCACGTTCGTCGCCTGGCTGCACGGTATTGCGCGCCACCGCGTCCACGACCTCTACACCCAGCACCAGCGGCGCCAGCGCAACATGAACACTGTGGCGCAGCAGCCCAGTGCGCCGCCGCCCCCGATGGCCGACAGCGCACTGGAAGCGATCTTGGTGCGCGATGCCCTGCGGCAACTTGCCCGATCGCAACAGCAGATGCTCACCCTCGCGTTCCTGCACGACCTCACGCATCAGCAGATCGCCGCCCGTACCGGCACACCGCTGGGGACGGTCAAGAGCCACATCCGGCGTGGCCTGACAGCCCTGCGCGACCGAGTCCCCACCGACAGCCTTTGACAAGCTGTGCAGGACCGTTCGAGGGGCTGCGGCCGGGCACGTTGCTGTCCACACGCGACGCGGGCGTCAGCGGTCGTCGGCCAAGGTGCCCTGGTGGAAGTAGCGGCGCCCAGCCGGCCGGCCCACGGCGCCACAACGAACTCCTCAGCGCCTGCCCCTCACTGCCACGCGACCGGTAGGTCTGTCGACCTCGGCGAACTCGGCATCCAGCAGCCCGCCTCCGTCTGCGCCGACGCGCACCCTGGCCTGCCGAGCAGCCGCAGCTCTCCCTCACACACAGCCCGCACGGCCTGCTCGTTCACGTCATACACACGGCCAGCGTAGGCAGCACCAGGCTGCGAACGGAGGCCACAGCGAGCACCGTCCACAAGATCCTGGCATCGATCCCTGACGAGGCCGAACGGTGGGTGGCCATCGAGGACGCCCCTTTCAACTCCCGCTCAGGAAAACGGCAATGGACCACGGACGGGGCGAAACGCCTGGTCGGTCAGCAGGTCGACCGGCCAGTGACTGTCGAGGAGAAGGTGCGGGCCGTCCGCGATCTGACCCGTGACGACGAGGTCGCCGTGAAGGTCACGGCCAGTCTGTTCAGCAGGCCCGAGACCGCGGCGAGCCTGCCGGCCGCCGACCGGGTCCGCGACGGCGTGAAATGGCGGGCTCTGCCCGCCGGCTATCCGCCCTGGCAGACGGTCTACTACCACTTCGCCCGCTGGCACCAGGCCGGTGTCGTCGCCTTCCTGCGCGACCAGCTCCGCCGCCAGATCCGCACTGGCCAGGGGCGATGCCCCTGGCCAGTGACGCTGATCGTCGACTCCCAGTCCGTCAAGGGAGCCGAGACCGTCTCCAAGGCCACCCGCGGCTTCGACGCCGGGAAAAAAATCAACGGACGCAAGAGACACATCGCGGTCGACACCCTCGGGCTCCCAGTGATGATCACGGTGACACCCGCCAACACCACCGACCGCGACGCGGCCCGCGAACTCCTCTGGCGCCTGCGCGTCATGCAGCCCCAGATCACCCAGGTCTGGGCGGACTCCGCCTACGCCGGCCAGCTCACCACCTGGTCCGACGACTTCCTACACATGACGCTCAAAACCGTCTCCCGCCCCCGCAGCGCGAAGGGCTTCGTTGTCCTGCCACGACGCTGGAAAGTCGAACGGACGCTGGGCTGGATCATGAAATCCAGGCGCAACGTCCGAGACTACGAACGCCTCCCACAGCATTCAGAAGCCCACCTGACCTGGGAACTCATCACGCTGATGACCCGCAGACTCACTCGTAGAGGCCCTCGCACGACTTGGACGAAGAAGCCCTGAGCCCGGTCGGCCCGGCCGCTGACTTCCCCCTTCGCCCGAGTGCAGCATCAGTGGCTCACCCTTCGGCTTCTGGATCAGGGACGTCGGCCGCAGGTAGCCAAATCCTCCATCACCGCTACGCCCAAGAGGGACGCACCGAACGGGGCGTCGTCGACCGGACCGTCGTTGCGCCAGATGACCAGGTTTCGGCGCGTGTAGAGGTCAGAACCCCAACGTCCGACTACTTCGCCGGTGAGACTGATCTCAACCTCCGCCCACACCCCCTGCTCATCCTCAGTGAATCCAAATTTTTGCAGATTCCCGAAGCCATCGTTTACCAGATGATCCGTGATTTGCTTTGTGACATCTTCACTGAATTCCGCAAGATAGTCAGCGTAGCGTTCCCGCAGAGTCACTCCCGAACTCCCTCCTGAATGCCTTCCTCACCCTTGGCCGCGAAGCAGCCACAGTCGTTGAGGTAGAAGGCGGTGATGATGCCCTTCGCGCGCCCGTCCGGAGTACCCGTGTCGTCGTGGGTGTAGGCGACCCTCATGTTGCCCCACGTGCTGTTCACGCCGCTGGGAAGGTTGGATGTGCACGTCCAGGTGTTACCGCTCTTGGAGCACTTGGTGCGGGAGTCGTCCAAGGCCAGGTCGATGTCCTGCTTGAAGTCACTCCAGCTGACACCGAGCCGGTGGCCCCGGTCATCGATGTGGTACTTGCCGAAGCCCGTGGTGTGGCCAGCCGTGTTGTCGTGCCGCCCCAGACGCAGCGGAAGGTCGTATCCGTTGGGCGAGAAATGCGTGGAGTACACCGTCCAGTTCTCACCCGCCGCCTGCGCTGGAGAGACTCCGGCCGACAGGAGTCCCAGCGTGCCGAAGATGCTGGTGCCGACCACGACGGCTGTACGGCGTATGCCAGAAAGCTGCATGACTTTTCTCCCCATGTGACGTCCAGTACCAGCAGAGCGCCCGAGGACCGGAACGCGTTTCCTTGCCCACGGAGCTCAACGACGAGAGAACGGCCGACTTCGCCCTTCTTGCTGGCCGAGAGCGCGGTGTTGACGAGATGTGGCCGTCCTTGTGGCCATGCGTTCACTGCCCATCGCTCGGATCTACCCCAGTCCGCAGCGTCAGACGAGGTGTGGGCCTGGATCTCAAACACTCACTCAGCCCCGCGGGTGAGTTCTCCAGGCTCTGGCTTGGAGAACTCACCCGTAAGGTCCTGCCTGCGGGTGGCCGCATACTCGCGGTGCTGAAGTTGGTGTTGCTGCCTTCATCGGCGTGGGGAGTCACCAGGTCACGCCTTCGCGGGGCCTGCCAGTACGTCGATGGTCGCGGAGAACAACCACGGCAGCCGCTGCGCGGCCGGCACGAGTGCCGTGCGGACCGGGGGCGTCCTGGTCGCGCCGAGCAGTGCGTGAGTTAGCCAGCGGTGGCGGCGGGTGAGCCGTCTCCACTGCCGCTCGTAGTGCGCCAGGTCGCCGTTGACGACGGCCCGCACCGCTGCAGATGCCTGCGCGAGGGCCAGTGCGATGCCCTCGCCGGTCAGGGCGTCGACGTAGCCGGCCGCATCGCCGACGAGTAGCGTCCGGCCGGCGGTGCGCGCGATGGTTTCCTGGCGCAGTGGGCCCGCGCCGCGCACGGGTCCGGCGGTGGGAACTCCGGCCAGCCGCTGCTGCAGTTGCGGGAAGGCGGCAAGGTGGTCGTCGTACCGTGCGCGGTCGGCTGTGAGTACGGCAACGCCTACGAGGTTACCGGCCACCGGGGTCACGTAGGCCTCCGCGTGGCGAGCCCAGTGCACTTCGACCCGGTCGCCCCAGGGCGCGAGCGCGTAGTGGCGCCGCAGCCCGTGCCGCCGGTGGGCCCGTTGCGGCCGGTGCAGGAGCAGGGCCCGGCGGATCGGCGAGTGCAGGCCGTCGGCCGCCACGAGGTAGCCGGCACGGGTGCCGTCGACCACCACGCCGTCCTGGGTCTGCTCGACGTGACGCGCTGTGCGCCGTTCGACCCGTACGCCCGCGGTCAGTACGGCGTCGCGCAGCGCCGCGTGGAGCACGGTGCGGCGCACTCCGCGGCCCGGGCCGGCCCGGAAGTCGGCGTCGGCCCGGCGGGGCCCCGCGACGTAGCGGATGCCTCGCAGGTCGTGCCCCGGCGGGTGCACGCCGAGGGCTGCCAGGGCGGTGACTGCGCCGGGCATCAGGCCCTCGCCGCACGCTTTGTCGACGGTACCGGCGCGTTGTTCCCAGACGGTCACGTCGAGTCCTGTCCGGGCCGCGTGCAGGGCCGTGGCGAGGCCCGCGGGTCCGCCGCCCACGATGAGCAGGTCCATACGCTTCTCCTCTAGGCCAGCCGCGCCAGGGCGGCGTCCTCGGTGCGGATGCGGGTGGCGAGCAGAAACCCGTTGAGCACGGTGAAGACGACCGCCGTGATCCAGGCCGAGTGCACGAGCGGGAGCGCGAGCCCCTCGACGACGACGGCGGCGTAGTTCGGGTGCGGGAGCCGGCGGTACGGTCCGCCGGTCACGCGCGCGGTGCCGGGCACGACGATCACCCGGGTGTTCCAATGTCGCCCCAAGGTGGCGATGCACCACCATCGCAGCACTTGCGAGGCCGCGACGAGGGCGAACATGGTCCAGGCGAGAACGGGCACGGCGTCCGGTCGGCGCACCCACACCTCGACGAGGGCGCCGCCCAGCAGCCCCGTGTGCAGCGCCACCATGACCGGATAGTGCCCCCTCCCGGACTCGACGCCGCCCCGTGCGAGGCTGTGAGCGGCGTTGCGCCGCGACACAACCAGCTCGGCGGCCCGCTCCAGACCGACGGCCGCGACCAGGACGGTGAACAGGACCTGGCCGCTCATCCCGCACTCTCCGGCGCGCGCAGCAGTACGAGTTCGGAGCAGAAGCCCGGGCCCAGGGCGAGCATGAGCCCGTGGGAGCCGGGCCGGGGCGGGTGATGGGCGAGCGTGTCCGCCAGGACGTGCAGCACGGAGGACGAGGACAGGTTGCCGACCCTGCGCAGTGAGTCCCAGGTCACCTGCAGGGCGTCGCGGTCGACGCCGAGGGCGTCCTGCATCGCCTCGATGACCTTGGGGCCGCCGGGATGCACGACGTACCAGCCGAGGTCGCGGTCGGTCAGCCCGTGGTCCGTGAGAAAGGCACGGACGTCGTCGCCGACGTAGCGTCGTACGAGGTCGGGAACCGAGGAGTCGAGCACGATTCTGAACCCCGTGGATCCGATATCGAAGCCCATCGTGCGCTCCGAGTCGGGGTAGAGGCGGCTGCGCGAGGCGAGGACCTCGGGCCGGGCGGGGTCGTCGGCGAGCGCCAAGGGGTGCTCGGGGCCGACGGCGACCACGGCGGCGGCGCCGTCCCCGAACAGGCCGCTTGCCACGAGATTGGCGGGTGAGTGGTCTTCGCGCTGGAGGGTGAGTGAGCACAGTTCGACCGACATCAGCACCGCGACCCCGTCCGGGCGGCCGTGCAGCAGATCGGACAGGCGTGCGATACCGGCCGCGCCGGCGACGCAGCCGAGGCCGACGAGGGGCAGGCGCACCACGTCGGGGCGAAGCCCGATCTGCGCCGCGACGCGCGCTTCCAGACTGGG
The DNA here is from genome assembly GCF_042268605.1 of Streptomyces sp. NPDC056296. Taxonomy (NCBI): domain Bacteria; kingdom Bacillati; phylum Actinomycetota; class Actinomycetes; order Kitasatosporales; family Streptomycetaceae; genus Streptomyces; species Streptomyces sp. NPDC056296. The sequence goes on from NZ_JBHJRX010000066.1 coordinate 20,913, forward strand.
GACGGCCAGGCCGGTCGCGGTGCACGACACGATGTAGTCGACGTCGGCCGGGGTGAGGCCGGCGTCCTTGAGCGCGTCGACGACCGCGCGCGAGCCGAGCTCGACGCCGGCCCGGATGAAGAGGTCGTTCGACCGGCTGAAGTCGCTGAGGCGGTCGTACTCCTTCAGCGGGAGGACGCTGTGCCGGGTCTCGACGCGGGCGTTGTGGTGGAACCGCTCGAGGAGACCGCGCGCGACCGTGGTCTTGGCCAAGGTGGTGGTGAAGGACTCGGTGATCTCCTCTTGCCGGTGACGGTTGTCGGGCAGGACGCCGCGGACGCTGAGGACGCGCATGGTCATGCTGGCTCCTGATGTCGGCCGTTCGGCCGGGTGGGTGTGAGGAGCGCCCGGCCGAGGCCGAGTGCGACGGTGCGGGTGAGCCGGCCGTGGGCGAGGCCGAGTTCGACGAAGTCGTCGAAGACGCGCTGGTCGGCGGCCGAGGCCCGAAGCCCTGCCTCGATGAGGCGCGTGCTGCGGGCAAGCCGGGCAACCACAGCGGTGTGGCGCAGGTGGGGCTGCAGGATGCGGCGGGTGGCGCGGACGTAGTCCTCGCCCGCGCGCTCGGGCCGTTCGTCCCGCAGAGCCGCGGCGGCGGCACGGCCGGCCGCGATGCCGGTGGCCACGGCGTGGTGAATGCCCTCCCCGGTCAGCGGGTTCACCAAGCGGGCGGCGTCGCCCACGAGCAGGACGCGGCCGGCTAGGGGGCGCCAGCGCGCCATCGAGAGCGGAAGATGGTGCCCGGCCCAGTGCTGTCCGCCCTCGGCGGCACCGGACAGGAGCACCTCAAGGCGTTCCAGCAGCAGGGCACGGGACGGGGCCGGGCGGCCCTCGTGGAGCAGCTCCCCGTACCCAACGTTCGCGAGGCCGTCACCGCGGTCGAAGGACCAGGCATACGACGGCTGATGCCGGGTGCCGAACTCGATGACCTGCGCGCCGCGCCACCCGGGAGCAACAGGCGCGTAGCCGCGCAGCGCCAGAGCCACCGGACCGCGGGGTTGGCCGAGTACACGTCGGACGGCCGAGTGAGCGCCGTCGGCGCCGACCACGACCGCTGCGGAGATCTGGTCGTCCAGGACCACCGCGTCGGCGTGCTGCCGCAGAGCGCGGACCCGGTGGCGCAGAAATCGGACGCCGGCGGTGACGGCCGCGTCGACCAGTCGGGCATCGAAGACTTGGCGCGGCACCACCCACGCCGGACGGGCCATCGGCCGCTCGGCTACCAGGCCGCCGAAACCGAGGCGGAGGCGGGCGACCGGGACCTGGTCGTCGACGAGACCGGTGACACCGACCTCGGCAAGGAGGTCGAGGACATGCGGGGCCACCCCGTCGCCGCAGGCCTTGTCCCGCGGGAAGTCCGACCGGTCCAACAGAACGACGCGCAGACTCGGGTCGGCGTGCAGTGCACCCAGGGCAGCGGCCGCACCGGCGGGTCCGGCGCCGACCACAGCAACGTCGAAATCGGTTGGTGCCGGCGCCATCAACCGGCCGCCACGAGCAGTACAAGGTCGAGCAAGGCGATGGCCACCGCCGCCCGAAAGGGAGCACGACCGCGTGCGGCTGATGTGAGGAGCATGAGGACGGACACGAGGGCGAGAATCGCCCACGCCCATCCTGTAGGGGGACCGGCGGGGCCGAGCACGGCCAGCAGTGAGGCGGCCCCCAGCAGCACGACGGCCAAGCCCCGCGACGCACGCCCGCCGATGCGGTGCGGCAGGCCGCGCACGCCGGTGCGTGCGTCGTCGGCGAAGTCGGGCAGCGTGTTGAGCAAATGCGCCCCGACACCGAGCGCGGCACCGGCGCCGGTCGCCCACGCAGGAGCCCACGCCGGGTCGGGAGCGGCGAGGGTGATGACCGAGGGCAACGTTCCAAAGGCGCTGGCGTACGGCACCCACGACCACCAGGTCGCCTTGAGCGCCAGGTTGTAGGCATGGCCCGCGCCAGCGCCGAGGACGACGTTGACCAGCGCGCTGCGCCAGCCGACGAGCGCGGACAGTAGGAGGCAGGTGATTGCGGTCATGGCGAGTGCGATCACGGCCCAGCCGGCCGGGAGAGCGCCCGTCACCAGCGGCTTGTCGGTCCGGCCGACGGCGCGGTCGCGAGGAAGGTCACGCAGGTCGTTGCCCCAGCCGATCGTGAGCTGGCCGGTGAATACCGCCGCGGTGACGATGACCGCGTCGAGCACACCCAAATCGCTGCGTAGAGCCAGCAGTCCCGCGATCGCGCCGACCGCTAGCGCCGGCCCGCCGTGGGCAGCGGCGAGCAGCGCCAGCAAGGGCGGCGGCCCGGGACGTGTCGGGGCCGTGCCGGCGGTCACGGGCGCCGCCGCACAGCAACCGGCCCGCTACGGAGCGCGTCACCGAGCGCGCCCGGTACGGTACGCGGGCGCAACACCGGCGTCGGTCCGGACGCGGCCTTCCGCATGCCCTCGATCACCTCGGCGAGCACCTGTGGTCCGTCCATGGTCGCGGCCCAGTCAAGTTCCGTGCACGCGCGGGCCGTGTCCAGCGTCGGGAGTGCAAAGCCCATGTCCAGCCAGCCGGCGTCCACCTGCTGCAGGTGCGCGTGCCAGGCTGCCAACATGGCGGCGCGGACGACCGCCGAGGGCACGTGCACGAGCTTGGCGCCGAGCACGTCCGCGAGGACCGCCGCGGTGACGGGCGTGCCGGCGGCGAGATTGAAGGGACCTGCCGCACGCCGGCGGAGCACCGCGACGACCGCCTCTGCGACGTCGTCGGAATGGACCATCGGAATGGTCAGCCCTCGGTCCATCGGCAAAACCGGCAACAAACCGAGTGCCTTGGAGGGCACGAGAGCTGGCACTCCGTACCGCAGGAGGGCACTGCCCGCGGCACGCTGCCCGACGATTCCAGGCCGCAGACGAGTGATGAGCGTGCCGGTACCGGAGGCCAAGTGCTGATCGAGGAGGCGCTCGGCCGCCGCCTTGTGCCGACTGTACCGCGAGCTGCGCACGCCACCGGTGGGCCAGGACTCGTCGACGGGACGGTCGTCCTTCTTCGGTGAGTAGGCGCCGATCGAGGACATGTGGACCAAGTGCGGGACACCGACCTCGGTGACGGCGCGCAGCACGCGGCGGGTGCCTCCGACGCCGAGTTCGGCGAGGTAGGCGAGGTCGTGTGACGGCTGGAAGCCCCACGCCAGGTGGACGACCGCGTCCGCGCCGCTGCACGCCGCAACGAGCGCGTCGTGGCAGGCATCCTTACTGAGGTCCACCGAACGCCACTCGACACCATGGCTGTCGGGGCCCTCCGGCAGCCGCCGAGCCAGGCCCACGAGGTCGTGCCCGCCCTCGGACCGCAGGCGTCGCACGACGACGGAACCGATGTTCCCGGTCGCACCGGTGACCACGATACGCATGCAGGATGAAGTCCCCCGCCAGTCCTCTGCTCACACAGGGCACTGCGGCATCCGGCGGACACGGCGTCTTATGGCGTGCGCCTTCTCCCGGTCGAGGGTCTGCGTTCAGCGGGTGAGAAGGGATGCCATCGGCAGACACCCCAGGAGGACGCATGCGAAAGCGGCATGTCGTCGCAGCAGCGCACTGCGCAGTTGACTGTAGCGGTGCTCGTATTCGCCGCGCAGCCTCTCCGCCCGGTCAGCGGTGGCCTTCAGTGCTTGCCGGGTGAGGCCAAGGCGTTGCTGCACGTAGTGGCGGGACAGGTCTTCCGCTTGCCCGGTCGTAAGCCAGGGAAGACGAGCACACAGGGTAGCCGCCTCGTTCCGCGCCTGCGTCAGTTCGTCCTGGACAAGCAGGTAGCCCGCGACTTCATTGGCGAGCACGGCACCCTGCGCGTCCGGCGACGGATTGGATGGGCGGGGGCCCGTCATGGCCGGCCGCTTTCGCGATCCGCCGAAGCGTCGACAGGGTACCGGCCGACGTTCTCGAGCTGATCGATCTGGCTGACCTCTGGGTGGTGCAGGTCGAACGCCGGAGATTCGGTGCGGATGCGCGGCAGGGTGCAGAAGTTGTGCCGCGGCGGCGGACAAGAAGTCGCCCACTCCAGCGAACGGCCGTAGCCCCACGGGTCGTCCACGTTGACCGGCTTGCCGTACTTGGCCGTCTTCCAGATGTTGTAGAGGAAGGGAAGCATCGACGCGCCGAGCAGGAACGAGGCGATCGTCGAGATCGTGTTCAGCGCGGTGAAGCCGTCGACCGCCAGGTAGTCGGCGTACCGGCGCGGCATGCCCTCGGCGCCCAGCCAGTGCTGGACCAGGAACGTGCCGTGGAAGCCGACGAACAGGGTCCAGAACGTGATCTTGCCCAGTCGCTCGTCGAGGAGCTTGCCGGTGAACTTCGGCCACCAGAAGTGGAAGCCGGCGAACATCGCGAACACCACGGTGCCGAACACCACGTAGTGGAAGTGCGCCACCACGAAGTAGGAGTCCGAGACGTGGAAGTCCAGCGGCGGCGAGGCCAGGACGACACCGGTCAGACCACCGAACAGGAAGGTGACCAGGAACCCTGCCGCCCAGAGCATCGGGGTTTCGAACGACAGCGACCCCCTCCACATCGTGCCGATCCAGTTGAAGAACTTCACCCCGGTCGGGACCGCGATCAGGAAGGTCATGAAGGCGAAGAACGGCAACAGCACACCGCCCGTGACATACATGTGGTGCGCCCACACCGTCACCGACAGGCCGGCGATCGCGATCGTCGCCGCGACGAGACCCATGTAGCCGAAGATCGGCTTGCGGGAGAAAACCGGGATGATCTCAGTGACGATGCCGAAGAACGGCAACGCGATGATGTACACCTCGGGATGGCCGAAGAACCAGAACAGGTGCTGCCACAGGAGCGCTCCGCCGTTGGCGGCATCAAAGATATGGGCGCCGAACTTGCGGTCCGCCTCCAGCGCGAACAGGGCCGCAGCCAGGACAGGGAAGGCCAGCAGAACCAGCACGGCGGTCAGCAGCACATTCCACGTAAAGATCGGCATCCGGAACATCGTCATACCGGGTGCGCGCATGCAGATGATCGTGGTGATGAAGTTGACCGCGCCGAGAATGGTGCCGAAGCCGGAGAAGGCCAGCCCCATGATCCACAGGTCGGCACCGATGTTGGGCGAGTGGACCGCGCCGGAGAGCGGGCTGTAGGCGAACCAGCCGAAGTCGGCGGCACCGTTCGGCGTGAGGAAACCGCCCACCGCGATGGTCGAGCCGAACAGGTACAGCCAGTAGGCGAACATGTTCAGCCGGGGGAAGGCCACGTCGGGTGCGCCGATCTGCAGCGGCATGATCCAGTTCGTGAAGCCGGCGAACAGCGGCGTCGCGAACATCAGCAGCATGATCGTGCCGTGCATCGTGAACGCCTGGTTGTACTGCTCGTTCGAGATGATCTGCAGACCGGGTCGGGCGAGCTCGGCGCGCATGACGAGCGCCATCACGCCACCGATCAGGAAGAACGCGAACGACGTCACCAGGTACAGTGTGCCGATCGTCTTATGGTCGGTAGTCGTCAACCATTTGACTACGACACTGCCGAATCTCCGGCGCCGCAGAGGCAATTCGTCTTCGTAGTGAGGTTCTTCGGCCGCAGGTCCATGTCCGCTGAGGATGGTCACGAGTCGCTCTTCTTCCAAAACGATGCCTATTGCTGACATCCTCGCGGCACAGAACGCACGATGCGCCGTTGAGCGAGCAGCACGCCCACCACAGCCGTCTTATTACGCCCGAACAGCGTATTCGGGTACGCCATTGGATTCAGAAGGGCGGCTTCGTCGCTCTTCCTCCAGGGCTGACCGTCGGCTGCTGAGCGGAAGGCGGATCGACGGGACTGCATCAGCGACGCAGCCACAGGCCGGCAGGACTGCCCCCTCCGTAGTGCGCGGTAGCGTGCTGCTACTGGCGTGCTTCTCGTGCCGTCAGTGCGCGCATGGCGCGCAGCAGAGCTGTGCGTCCTTGCGTGGGGATGCTCCACAGGTCGTGTCCGCGGATGTTCCATTGGGTCAGGAGGGCGTTTGCCGCCTGGAAGCCGCTGGTCGCGGCGCGTTCCATGAGGGCTACGGGAAGGTCGATGCGGACGAGGTCTCCGGCCAGGACGAGACATGGGTCTGGCGTTGTCACTGTCGGGCGGTCTTGGAAGCCGCCGGAGGGGAACAGGGGGCAGTCCGTGCGGAGTTCGTGGCGTTCGTCGATCACGGTGGCGTTCGCTGTCTCCGGGTAGACGCGCCGCATCTGTTGTGTCAGCTGGGTCTGCGTTTGGTGCGCGGTTGCTTGCTCGGTCAGGGCGTAGGCGTGCAGTTCCACGACGGCACCGTCGTGGCGCTTCGCCCACTTCTGGGACTCGTCTTCGTAGCGGTTGAGGACGCTGATGTTGTCCAGGGGGCCCAAGCCGCCAGTGCCCAGGAAGGCGGGGCGGTGCGCCTGCAGTGGGGTGTCGAGCCACAGACGTGAGACCAGGAAGGGAGGCGCGCTGCGCAGACGTGCGATGCGGTCACGCCATTCCTGGTCTGCCAGGTTCGGTGACGACCTGACGATGCGCTGCAGGCCCTGGGTGTTCGCGGCGAGGACCACGGCGTCGGCGGCGTGCGGGCGGCCTGCTCCTGGTTCGTCGGTCACGATGTCGTAGGAGCGCGTCTGTCCGGGGGCGACAGCGGCGACGGTGGTACCGGTGCGGACCGTGACTCCGAGCCGCTGCAGGTGAGCATGGAGGGGGTTCCAGACGGCGGTCGGGAAGGGACGCTGAAGGACGTCGAAGAGCAGTCCCTCGCTGGAGCCCAGGAAGTAGATGTGGAACATGGTGGCCAGTTCGGCAGCCGAGAGGTCGGCTGGGTCGGCGAAGAAGCTGCGCGAGAAGACTTCGAAGGCCAGGTGGTGGGCGCTGGGGGGAAAGCGGACTTGTTCCAGGAAGGTTCGGGCGTCGAGGTGGTCGAGCCTGCTGTAGACCTGGGGGACCTTCACGTCGAAGAGTTCGAGGGCGGCGCGCCTGTCGATCGTCGTGAGGTCGGCGGCGCGGAAGGTGGGACTGCGCATCATGAAAGCCGCCGCGTTCCAGGGCGGGGTCTTCGGCAGTCCGGCGAATGTGTCGGTATGCCCGGTGTCGTGCAGCAGGGGGTAGTCGGGCACCGGCGTCAGGTTGCCGAGCGAGGGGTCGACGCGACGCAACAGGGCCCGGAGGTTGTAGTACTGCCGGAAGAAGGCGTGGAAGCCGCGTGACATGGTCGCGGTCGAGCCGTCGCGCAGGCGGGTCGGCCAGCCCGCCAGACGCCCGCCGAGGTAGGCCTCTTGCTCGAAGAGGTCCACCGCCATGCCGCGCTCCGCGAGGGCCACGGCGGCGGTGACGCCGGCGATTCCCCCGCCGATGACGGCGATGTTTGGAGGTGGCCTGTCCTGCCAGGCGGTGTGCGCGGCGGGCGGGGCACTGATCCGTACGGCTCTGCGGTCTCGTCCGGGCAGGTGCTTGGCCGCCCGGTCACGGGGGTCACGCAGGAGGTTGAGCATCGTGGACCGCTTCCTCCTTTGCTGTCGGCAGCCGGATGGTAACGACGTCGTTGGTGAGTCTTATGGGCGGGTGCGCGTGGAGCGGCAGTGCCGCGCCGGTGGGCTGGTCCGTCCCGGTGAAGGCGGCTGGTGCCGGTCCTCGCCTCAGCGGCGGGGCGGGACATCGTCTCTATGCTCGCGGCATGGTCCAGGTGACGGCGCGGCCGGTAGTGCGCCGCAGGTGTGGTGCCGGCCGGCGGGCAGCCTGGCTGCTGGCGGCGGCGGCCGTGCTGTGTCAGATCCCTTATCCGCTGGTCTCTGGCTCGCAGCGCGACATCCTCACCATCGTCGGTGTGGTCGCGTTCTGCCTGGCGTCGGTCCTTGTTGCCGCGCTGCGTCATGGGGCGCGCGGTCCGCTGGCCCTGTTCTTGGTGGCGGGCCTGGGGGGTCTGGCGGTGGAGGCCGTCGGTGTGCGGACGGGGTACCCGTTCGGTGCCTACCGGTACACGGACTCCCTGGGTCCGAGCGTGGTGAGCGTACCGGTGGTGGTGCCGCTGGCGTGGATGATGATGGCGTGGCCCGCGCTGGAGGCAGGCCGTCTCCTGGCTACACGTTCTTGGCGGGCCGGCAGTCGTCTGGCACGGGTGTCCACGGCGGTCATCGGGGGGTGGGCGCTGGCGTCCTGGGATGTGTTTCTCGATCCGCAGATGGTCGATGCCGGTCACTGGAGCTGGTCGGATCCCTCTCCAGGGCTTCCCGGGGTGGAGGGCGTGCCGCTCACCAACTTCATCGGATGGGTGGCGGTGTCCGTCGTCATGATCGCTGTGCTGGACGCTGTCACGGGGCACCCCGTTGACCCTGTTGCCGGCGTTGGCAGGGCCGGTGGTCCGGCCGTGGTCCTGTATCTGTGGACCTACGCGTCCTCGGTGATGGCCAACCTCGTGTTCTTCGGTCGCCCGCAGGTGGCGCTGGTGGGCGGCGTCCTCATGGGGCTGGTCGCTGTTCCGCTGGCCTGGCATGTGGCGGCTGCCGCCAGGAGGTGCGGGTGAGCGGCGCCCGTGCCGCACGGTCGGTGGTCGCCGCGGGGTCGCTGCTGGCGATCGCCGGTACGGTGCACTGCGCACTCAACGCCAGGCTCTTGAGGGTTCCGCCGCCGGATCCGCCGCTGGTGAGCGAACGGGTGTCGCTGCTGATGCCGGCACGCAACGAGGCTGAACGTGTCGGACCCGCGCTCGAGGCGTTGCTGACGCAGCAGCACCTTGCTCAGGCGGAAGTCATTGTGCTCGACGACCAGTCGAACGACGCGACCGGTGACGTGCTGCGCCGACTGTGCGAACCGTTTGCCCACGCTCAGGTCGTCAGTGGCACGGCGCCCGAGCCCGGTGCACCGGGGAAGGCGCATGCCTGCCAGCAGCTCGCGGCCCTCGCGCAGGGCCGTGTGCTGGTGTTCGTCGACGCGGATGTGGTCCTTTCCCCGTATGCGGTGGCCTCCTGTGTAGCCGTACTGCGTGGTGCTGGCCTCGATCTCGTCTCTCCCTTTCCCTGCCAGGCCGCCGCAGGGCTCGCCAACCGGCTTTTCCAGCCGTTGCTGCAGTGGTCGTGGCTGACGGCTCTGCCGTTGCGCCGGGCGGAGACCTCAGCAAGGCCGGGTCTGTCCGCCGCCAACGGGCAGTTCCTCATCGCGGACGCTGCCGCCCTTGCCAGGTGCGGGGGATTTGCCGCGGTCGCGGACGAGGTTCTGGAAGACATGGCGCTCGTCCGGGCGTTCAAGCGCGCCGGCAAACGGGGTGGGATCGTGGACGGCAGCCGGATCGCGGTCTGCCGGATGTACGACGGCTGGCCGCAGCTGCGCGAGGGCTACAGCAAGTCCCTGTGGGCGGCCTTCGGGTCGGGCGGCGGGGCAGCGGCCGTGTGTGCGCTGCTCGTCTGGGCTTACGTGATTCCTCCACTGGCCGCGCTGCGCGGGTCGGCGTGGGGGGCGGCCGGCTACGGTGCGGCGGTGCTCGGACGGGTGCTGGCCGCGCGGCGCACGGGCGGCCGGTGCTGGCCGGACGCCCTTGCGCACCCGGTGTCCATTGCGCTGCTGACGGCACTGACGGCACGGTCCTGGCTCGGACATCGGCGCTCGACGCTGACGTGGAAGGGCCGACGTCTGCGGGGGGTGCGCTGACATGGCCCGCATCGTCGTGATCGGCGCGGGCATGGGTGCCCTCGCGGCCGCGGCCCGGCTTGCCCGGCAGGGGCACCAGGTCACCGTGTGTGAGCAGGCGGCTGCGTGCGGGGGCAAGCTCGGCACCGTGCGCCGGGACGGGTTCGTCTTCGATACGGGACCGTCGGTGCTGACCCTGCCCGATGTCTACCGTCGCCTGTTCGCGGACACCGGCGCCCCGCTGGAGCGCTTCGTTTCCGTAAGGCCGGTCGATCCCGCTTGCGCTTACCGGTTCGCCGACGGGACCGAGTTCGAGATGCCCGGTGACCTGCGTCTGGTGCCGGGCGTCCTGGATGATGCCCTGGGCGCGGGAGCGGGCGCACAGTGGGCCCGCCTCCACGCTCACTGCGAAAAGCTCTGGCATCTGGTGGGCGAGAGCGTGCTGCGCCGGCCGATGAGCGGCCCTGCCCAACTGCTGCGTCGCTCCTCCCGCCCCCTCGAGCTGGCCGCCGTCGCACCCTGGCGGACACTGCGCGGCACCGGCCGGCGCTACCTGCGTGATCCACGGCTTCGCCTCTGGCTCGAGCGCTACGCCACCTACAGCGGTTCCGACCCACGACGCACACCGGCCGTGATGGCGGTGACCTCGTACGTGGAGCAGCGCTACGGCACCTGGTACGTGCCTGGCGGTCTGCGTGTTCTGGCCGAGGTCCTGGAGCAGCGGTGCGCCGAGTTGGGAGTGGTTTTCCGCTACGACTGTCCCGTCACCGCGGTCGATACCTCGTCCGGGAAGGTCACCGGCGTCCGGCAGGCGGACGGCAGGAGCGAACGGGCGGATGTCGTCGTCTCCGGCGTCGACGCCGCAGCTCTCTACGGCCACCTGACAGCGGACCCGCGGCGCAAGCGCCCCTTGGCGGCCCTCGCCCGCGCCCAGCCCTCGCTGGCCGGGTTCGTCCTCCTGCTGGCCTTGCGCGGCCGCGATCCACGCACTCCGCACCACAGGGTGCTGTTCCCGGCCGCCTACGACGCCGAGTTCGATGCTGTCTTCGGCGTGCCGGCCGCTCCCCCCGCCGACCCCACGGTGTACATCAGCGCCCCCGATGACGCCGCCCTGCGTCCTGACGACGGGCACGAGGCGTGGTTCGTGCTGGTCAACGCGCCCAGGCACTCCGCTTCGGGCGCCCCGGGGGCCATCGACTGGACCGCACCGGGGCTTCGGGAGTCCTATGCCGAGCACGTGCTGGACGTCATGGCCGAACGCGGCGTCGACGTGCGTCCGCGCCTGCTGTGGCACGAGGCCCGCACCCCCCACGATTTGGAACGGGAGACCGGAAGTCTGGGCGGCGCCATCTACGGCACCTCTTCCAACGGCATCCGCGCCGCCTTCCTGCGACCCGCCAACCGCTCCCCCATCACGGGACTCTTCCTCGTCGGCGGGGCCACCCACCCGGGCGGCGGCCTTCCCCTGGTCGCGCTGTCGGCAGAGATCGTCGCATCCCAGATCGGCAGCGCCTGACCATCCGGCCCCACCGTGCCTCGGCCGGCTCGAGGACCTGGCGCCGACTGCCGGGCGGCCGGCCAACCCCTGACCGGCCCGCTCAACATGTCGCGGCGACGGATCAGCAGCACCCCCACCCGTTGCTACCGCAGCGCCCTCGCCACGCCCACCGCCAACTGCACCAGACCCACCCCTCCAGCCGCCACCCAGACCAGAACACACACGTCGGCCCAAGGCCACCCCGTGCCCGGTGTTCCCGCGGGCAGCAGTCCACTTCCCAGACACGCAACCGCGCACAGCACCACCCGCAGCGGCCGCTCCGCGACACTGAGCGCTCCCACCCCGCGCATCCCGGCCGCAACAGCCCGGGCCCGTAGGTACTCGTGCAGGAGAGCAACGGTGGCAGCCGCCACGCACCACGACGCCGGCGCTCCCAGCGCGTACAGGACAGCGACCAGCAACAGGTCCGCGATCCGGTCGGCCGTCGCGTCCACCACCGCGCCCAAAGGGCGGGCCCGACCGGTCGTCACGGCAACCGCCCCGTCCAGTCCGTCAAGCAGGCCCGAAAGGACGACCAGCGCGCAAGAAGCCACCGGCCACAGGCCGCCTCCGAAGGCCAGCCCGACTGCGGCCGCAGCCGCAAGCGGTCCCCCCAGCGACAGAAGGTCGGGGGGCACGGCGCGTAGCAGGCGAGTGCGCGCACAGCGCTGCGCCAGCACCACCCACGCCGAGGCCAGCACGCTGCCGGACGGGTCATGCCCTTGGTGCAACCGGGCCCAGCGGGCCAGACCATCCGTGTCGTCACTGAACTGCGGCTTCGCAGACCCCGCCCTTCGGTCGTGGCGAAGGCGCAGCCGTACCCGCGAAGCCACGTCCGCACGCCACGGCCACCCACCGCGGTGTCGGCCGGGCACCCGGCCACCTGGTGCAAGGCCAGTGCACGACTCGCCGGCCGGCGCCAGGAGGCGGCCTGCGCGACCGTCCAGGCACAGCATCAGCTGGTAGCCGACGAGCAGCACCGCATGCAGCAGGTACAACCACAGGCTCACGGCCACCGTGGCTCCGGGCGCGGCAAGCCCCCCGAAGGGGGCGCTCCAGTCGAAAGGCACGGCCAGGAACAGGACGAAGCCGCCGAGGAAGCCGCACAAGAACGCGCCCGTCACAAATCCGGACACGACTGTCGCCCGCCACCCCGCAACGCCCACGCCGACAAACCGGAAGACGAGGAGAACCTCCGTCGACAACAAGACCCACAGCAGGTGAAACGCTACGACGGCGGACAGGACAAGGCGCCAACCGCCCGCGTTGGCCAGTCCAGCCAGCCACGGGGCGGCGAGCAGAGCCGTGCTCATCACAAAGGGCGCCGCCACCACGGCAGGCACCATGCCCAGTCTGCCCCGCCAGCCGGTGAACGTGTCATCCTGCACGGCCACGGGTGACAGATGCAGAAAGCTGCGGCGCAGCCCCTCCCCGTACAGGCTGGCAGGCAGCAGCGCCAGGGCGAAGGCAACGAGGGACAGCTCCACTGCCGCCCCGGCCAGAGCCGTCACGCCTGCCTGTACCCCGTGCCCGGCCGGCAGCGCGTCACCGATCTGCGACACGGCGCCTCGCGTGCCGTCCACACCGAGGAGCCACCCGCACAGCCGGAGCAGCACCAGCATCAGGGCGACCAGGGAGATCAGCGAGAAGAAGGCCGTACCAGCCGCCACCAACGCCACGTGCTTACCGCGCAGACCACTGCGCACCTCAGTGATGAGCAGGCGCAGCGCCGACCACATGCTGTGTCCAGCGCCCATTGACACACGCTGCTCCTTCGCACGTCCGCTGACGCGTCTTCGGCTCTGTCCGGACGATACACAGCGCAGCGAACCGCCCGAGTCCCTGAAGGACGCCCACAGAACGCGTGTCGCGAGCGTCCCTGGAGCACCCCATAGCGTCGGCTTCCCTCAAGCTGGGGTGCAGCGCCGGCCACCGAAGCCGGTTCACGATCAGAGCTCTGGAGCGGACTCGGCGGGCGACGGAAAGGCGCTCGGACTGGCCGCATGGCCAGTCGTCGGCTGAGCCGCCCCAGGCACATTCTCTCTGAAGACCTGGCTTCGCCGCGGGTGCCCGTCCCGGTGCGGCCACCTGCTCCCGGTGCTCACTCTCACCCCTGATCAGCTCAGCGACCGCATCCGCTTACGTGTCACGGAAGTCAGTGCTGTCCCTGTCCAGGACGTCGCAGCTCATCGGGCTACCTCCGGTGGCACCTGCCCGGAACGCGGCGCCGGACGTACGCCGTTGACGCTCACCCCAGTGGTTCCCGGCCACGGACTGGGCTCGGCGGCGGTACCTGCGGACACACCGTCTGGGTCAGCCGTGATGGCGGCGAAGGTCAAATCCGGCGAGGCTTGAGAAGCGCTCGAAACCAAGCCAAACCATCCCGCTTCCTCTCAAGGAGCACGCTCCTGTCTGATCGCCACACCCTCATCCGCAGCCTGCACGACGTGGGCCTGGCCACCTGGTTCGGCGGCTCCCTGATGGGTGCGGTCGGGCTCAACGGGGCGGCCGAGGAGGAGGGCTCCACGGTCGCCGCCAGGGCGCGGATCGCTTCGGCCGGCTGGGCGAAGTGGGTTCCGGTCAACGCTGCTGCCATCGGCGCGCATCTGTTCGGCGGTGGCGGCCTGCTCGCCGTGAACACCCACCGGGTCAGAACCCAGCAGGGCGTGGGCGCCTCCACCACCGCCAAGACGGTGGCCACGGCGGCGGCCCTGGCCGCCACCGCCTACGCCCGCGTTCTCGGAAAGAGAGTCGAGCTGGCCACCTCCTCCGCCCCCGAGGACAACGAGAAGGCGGGCCAGCACCCCATCGACCTGCACCAGGCGCGGCGCCAGCTCGCCTGCGCGCAGTGGGCGGTACCGGCCCTCACCGGATGCCTCGTCGTCCTCAACGCCCTCCACGGCGAACAGCAGCGCCCCATGGAACAGTTCCACGGCATGTGGGACCACGCCCGCTCTATGACCCCGCTCGTCCCGTAAGCAGTCTCCCCCGGCGGGAGCTTGCCGCTCAAGCCGGAGCCTCGTGCCCTCGATGACCAGCTGCTCACGTGCTCCGGTCCGGCATGAGCGCCGACCGTCACGGAACCGGGTCCGGGGGCGCATCGGCAGGCAGCAGACATGCGAACGCCCGGGTGGGGAACAGCTCTGCGGCCAGCTTCAGCAGGCGAAGCGGCTGGGAGGCCAGGCCCGCTACTGCCACCGTCCGCTGCCGTTCCGGGTACGGGGCGTGCGGCGGCGTCTCGGACAGCAAGTGGAGACCGGCGACGTCCATGAAGACGGCATCGTGCAGGTCCCAGGTCACATCGCGTACGGCTGGCGACAGCTCGTTGAGAGCAGCGCGCAGCGCGGGCAGGGTGGCGTAGTCGATCGTCCCGTGCGGGACGATCCGGACGCTGGTGCCGTCGGTCGTGGTGGTGATGTACATGATGGGCGCGCCCCCCTTTCCGGGGGTCATGAGCCCAGAGACGAAACGCCCCCAGAGGGGCGGAGCGACCATGGCGGGAGCTGAATGCCCAAGCGAGGGCGATTCTCAGCTCCCCTGGCCGGCGATTCGCTGTGCTGGCCAGTCTCGGTGTCCGTCCATCGTCACACGGCACCCGCCGAGGCCGCCATGCCCGTAGTTCAATCCGGCGCCCGTGTCAGCCTCTGGTCCGTCCGGGTGACCAAGAGCCGCGACGCCGGTCTCCGAGGGCATGGCCCCCTCTAGCGTGCGGTCATGGAAGACACCCAGATGCCCGAGCCGCTGCGGCGGGCGATCCACCAGCTGGTTGCCGAGGCGGTGCAGAACTGCCAGGAGGTGCTGACCTACACCGAGCCCTTCGCCGCGCACGACTGGAAGCGCATGACGCTGTGCCGGGCCACGGACGCGGCGGACACGATGAACATGGCGGCCATGCTGATCGCCGCGTACTACCAGCGCATGGGCATGCACCGGGAGCGGTTGGAGTCCTACCTCCAGCTCTGCCAAGAGCGTGACCGGTCGGCCGGTCCGGGTGACGGCGAGTGGGCGAAGCTGGCGGGCCTGCTGGGCGAAGACGCTCCCGCCAGCGCGACGGTGCCTCAGACGTGGCCCAGCATGCAGTTCCACAGCGGGCAGAGGGTGGCGGAGGAGGCCGGGAGGCCGGAAGAGGACCCGCAGAAGCTGTTCACCGAGGCGTGCCTTCACGGGCTGCGCGCCCGCCTGTGTGACGACGTGGGCTCCCTGGGCGACTACCTGCCGCCGCACGTCGCGGAGATGGCGCGAAAGGTCGCCGAGGTTCTAGAGGAGCCGCAGCCGGCCCCCGCGTGACGCCGGGGGCGCGCGGTCGTTGGACAGCGCAAGCCTATTCCGGGCCCCGGAGATGTCATGGCTGATCCCCCCGGGGCCCGTGGCGTGTCCGGCGTTCGGTCAGCTCTGGGTGTCGTTCGGGTCGGTGAGCCAGGTGACGACGTCGGCGTGCGGGCTGCCCGAGGCCGCTACTCCTACGGTGCCGCCTCCGGAGTTATCAAGGACATCCAGGCCGCCATCACGTTTCTGAATTGGCTCGACGAACGCGAACAGCAACTGGACGCCTTGAACCAGGGCTGTTCGCCTGGGCGCACTCAGTCCGCGGCGGTACACCACGAAGCATGCCGACGCGACGCCCGTACCCGAGTGATCTGTCCGATGCGCGCTGGGAGTTGATCGAGCCGGTGCTGTCTGCTTGGCGCTTCGAGCGCCGGGGCAGGGCCCTGGACTTCGGCCGGCCGCCGGAACATGACCTGCGCGACATCGTGGACGCGATCTTGTACGTGGACCGGACCGGGGTTCAGTGGCGCTACCTCCCGCACGACTTTCTATCAGTTACGTGGAATCACGCGCCGCAGGATGCGTCTCGTATCCTGCGGCGTCCCCATGGGCTGAGGAGGCGTGTTGGGCAGCGCGGTAGTGCTGGAGGAGAAGTGGCCGGTCCTGGGCCGGCATGAGCGGGCGGCCGAGTGGCTGCGGGTGTGGACGGACCTCGGGCGGGCTCCGCGGACGATCGACGCGTACGCGCGGGGTCTGGCCGAGTACCTGCTGATCTGCGAGCGGGACGACGTCGATCCGATGACGGCGGGCCGGCTGCACGTGGCCGCGTTCGTGAAGGACCTGTCCACTCGGCCGAGTCGCCGTGGAGCGAACGTGGTCGCGCTGGACTCCGGGGCGGGTCTGGCGAACGCGACCTTGCAGCAGCGGTTGGTGCCGGTCCGCCTGTTCTACGACTACCTGATCGAGGAAGGGCTGCGGGAGTCGAACCCGGTCGGCCGAGGCCGCTACACGCCGGGCCGGAAGTTCGGCAGCCACGAGCGCGGGCTGGTGCCGCGCCTGGTGAAGCTGCCGTGGATCCCCAGCGAACAGCAGTGGCTCGACCTGCTGGACGTCGTACGCGATGAGCCGGCACGGAACCGGGTGATGCTGGCCTTGGCCTACGACGCCGCTCTGCGACGCGAGGAACTGTGCTCGCTGCGGACCGACGACGTCGATCCAGCTCACCGGACGCTTCGGATCAGGGCGGAGACGACGAAGACCCGCCGCGAGCGCGTGGTCCCGTACTCCGCGCCGACGGGCGTGCTGCTGTCCGGCTACCTCGCGCACAGGGCGACGATCAGCCGGGCCCGCGGCCCGCTGTTCCTGTCGGAGTCGCGCCGCAACCACGGTCAGCCGCTGAGCCTGTGGACCTGGTCGAAGGTGATCCGCCGCGTCGCCCTGGCCGCCGATCTGCCGCGCTTCTCGACCCACACCACCCGCCACCTCTGCCTGACCGACCTGGCCAGGATGGGCTGGGAACTGCACGCCATCGCGACCTTCGCCGGACACCGCCACACCGAGTCGACCATGACCTACATCCACCTGTCCGGACGGGACCTCGCGGAGAAGCTGAACCGCGGCATGCAGCAGATCCACTCCTGGCGCATCGACATGCTCACCCGCGCCGGCCATCCGGGCGGGGTGGACCGTTGACAGCGACGACTCCGGCGACGTCCGCGGACAGCGCGGACGCCGCGGACTGGATATGGCCGCTCGACCTCGCCCGCTACGACCGGCGAGCCCTGCTGACCCACGCCGAGGCGAAGGCGCTCGGCACCCTGGGGATCGAGCAGGTCAGACGCCTGGGACTGACGCCGCAGGCGGCCCCGAGGCGGCTGGTCGAGCCGCTGGCCCACGCCCGGGAATGCCTCCAGTGGGCACCGGGCACCGGCCACCAGCGACGGTTCGCCCGCGACGCGGCCGGCCTTGTCCTGGTCCGCTGCGGTGAACGCGGCCGCAGCTACTGGGGCTGGTCCGACCAGGACTGGGCCGACCTGATCGACCGGTCCGGGGCCGACTTCCGGCGCCGGTGGGGCGGTCAGATCGGCCCGAACGCCCGCCCGTTCGTGATCGCCTACGCCTACCTCCTCGGCGGCTTCACCGCGTTCGATCAGGTCGGACGCTTCCAGCGACCCACTCTCGCCCACCGGGTCTTCGGCGAGAGCGCGGTCGACGCCGCGGTCGGGAAGGTCCTCGCGGTCCTCGGCGACTGGGGCTACCAGCGCCGTCCCAGCCGGCTCACCTCGGCGGTCTGCCAGATCCTGCTGCTCAACCGCAGCCCCCGGCTGGAGGACCTGTCCACTGCGGCCCTGGACGCGGTCCGCGCCTCGGCAGCCATGCAGGACAGCGAGTGGGCCAGCGACCTGCACGGGATTCACCGCGCCGTTGCCGCTCTTGGCCACGCCGATCCGCCGCCGCGTCCCCGGCACGGCCCCGGGCCCACGGCCATCGAGGGCACAGCGGGCAGCTGGGCCAACTGGGTCGAGCGCTGGCACGCGACCTCGACGCTGACGCCGGGCGTCCGCAGCAGCTACCGCAGCGTCCTCGCGAAGATCGGTCGCTGGCTGGCCGCCGAACACCCCGAGGTCACCGGGCCGGAGCTCTGGACCCGCCAGACCTGCGTGTCGTGGGTTGCCGCGGTCGACCGCATGACGGTCGGCGACTACTCCCAGTGGACGGCGGGCATGCGGTCGCAGGGCCGCATCGGCAAGCCGCTCACCCCGCAGGCAAAGTCCGGCTACCTGAAAGTGCCCCGCGCGTTCTTCCGCGACCTGCACGAATGGGAGTGGATCCCGCAACAGTTCAACCCTGCCCACGCGCTGAGGACGCCCCGCAGCGTCCAGGCCCTCATGGGCCCCGACCCCCGCGTGATCGCGGACGACATCTGGGCCAAGCTGTTGTGGGCCGGGCTGAACGTCGAGTCCGGCGACCTGCCGACCGCCGACGGCCGCACCTACCCGGCCGAGCTGATCCGGGCCATCACGCTGACCTGGCTGTTCGCTGGACAGCGCAGCGACGAAGTCGCCCGGCTCCGGGTCGGCTGCATCCGCTGGCAGCACGACGGCATGCCCATCCCCGGCGACTCCGGCGAGGTCCTGGCCTGGGACGCGGTCTGCCTGCTCGACGTCCCCACCCACAAGACCGGCACCGCGTTCACCAAGCCGGTCGACCCGCTGCTGGGGCAGGCGATCGAGGCCTGGCAGGCGGTCCGCCCCGACCAGCCCGCCATCCTCGACCCGAAGACCAACGAGCGCGCGGACTTCCTGTTCGCCTTCCGCGCCCGCCGCGTCTCCAAGCACTACATCAACGGCACGATCATCCCGATGCTCTGCCGCAAGGCCGGCGTCCCCACCGCCGACGTCCGCGGCAACATCACCAGCCACCGAGCCCGCTCCACCATCGCCAGCCAGCTCTACAACGCCAAGGAGCCGATGACCCTGTTCGAGCTGCAGGAATGGCTCGGACACCGGACTCCCGAAGCCACCGCCCACTACGCGAAGATCACCCCGAACACCCTCGCCCGGGCCTACAACGACGCCGGCTACTTCGCCCGCAACGTCCGCACCGTCGAAGTCCTCGTCGACCGCGACGCCGTCGCGTCCGGAGCCGCCGCGAACGGCGACCCCTGGCAGTACTACGACCTCGGCCACGGCTGGTGCACCTATACGTTCTTCGAGCAGTGCCAGCACCGCATGGCCTGCGCACGCTGCGACTTCTACACCCCGAAGGCATCCAGCAAGGGCCAGCTCCTGGAGGCCAAGGAGAACCTGCAGAAGATGCTCGCCGCCATCCCCCTGACCGACGACGAACGCGCTGCCGTCGACGACGGCCAGGCGGCCCTCGACCAGCTACTGGAGCGACTCACCGACGTCCCCACGCCAGCGGGTCCCACTCCGCGTCAGATCGGTGTTCCCGCCACCGCGACCCTGCTGCTGATCGTCGACGTCAGGCAGGGCAAACCAGCAGGAAGTAGACAAAACTGATTCCACAGAACGCCCTGGCCACGGGTCTATGCCTTCTTCGCCCGCTGGCGGGACGCGGGACTCGTGGCGGAGCTGCACGACCGGCTGTGCGAGACCGTCCGCGTTGCCGAAGGCCGTGATCCGGAACCGAGTGCGGCGATCATCGACTCGCAGTCGGTGAAGGCGGACGCCACTGTTACCCACGGCTCGCGGGGCTTCGACGCCGGGAAGAAGACATCCGATGCGAAGAACGTGTCAAGCGGCGAGGGCAAGGCGGGGTTCTCGCGAGGTCGGGAAGGCTACGGCCTCGTTGAACGGGACACGGTGAGTCAGACAGTGGTGGAGGCAGCCGATCATCCGGTTGAAGAGGTTCCTCTGAGCGGCCGTGTGCCGGTCTCCGGCCTCACGTCGGCGGTCGTAGTGAGCCCGCGCTCCGTCTGAATGGGCCATCGCTGAGAAGGCCCACATATAGCCGACGCCGGCCAGCCGCTGGTTCTTCACCCTGCGGGCCGCGACGGACACGCTCTTGCCGGAGGCCCGGGTGACCGGGGCGGAACCCGCATACGCCTTCAGACCTCTGGCGTCGGCGCCGAGTCCTGTCGTCGCCGATCTCGGCCAGAACCCGAGCTCCGCTGAGCGGACCCAGCCCTGGGAAACTGATGATGATCTCGGCATCAGCATGTGCCTCGTACGCCTGCACCGCAGCATCGGCAAGATCATCGGCGCTCGTGCACGCGGCTTCCAACTGCCGCAGCAGCGCGAGTGTCTGGCGCCCCATGGCTTCCTCGACCAGGTGTCGGCGTACAAGTGAACGTGGCCCTGGCAAGATTTCCGTGAAGCGGGGGTGTGCCTCCGTGCGCCGGTGACGCTCCGTCACGGGTAGCGGCGTCGGAGTCCTGCCATGAGGATGACGCGGTGGCGCAGGAGCGGAACTCCTGCGCGCCCGGCCATGATCCGTTTTTGTAGCTTCAGGTCTGTGATCCGGCCTTCGTTGACGCCGGAGTTGAACGGTGTGGTGATGCCCTGTACGACCGCGGCCTGGTCCTCGCGGATGGCCTTGGCCAGGCTGGCCAGGGCCGGGAGGTTCGAGGCCGCGAGGTGATCGAGCCAATCGGTCAGCCCGGCTGCGTCGCGGTTGTCGAGCATGGCGGCGAATTGCCGTACCAGGTCGTGGGTGCGCTCCAGTTCCGGGCAGTGCTCGAACAGCTGGCGGAGGCCCTCGGTTGCATGCAGGCCGCGTTGGGAGGGTGTGGTGGCGATCCACCGGGCGACCTGGCGGGGCGCGGGTAGCCGTTCACGCGGTGTGTCGATCGGCAGCCCGCGACGCAGCGGTGCGATGGCCATTTTGACCCGTTGGTAGTGGCCGCAGTAACCCTTGGAGACGATCTCCTGGTGCAGCACCGTCGCGGTTCGCTCGCCCTCGTCCCAGCGTTGACGTAGGTACTCCAGGTACGGGTCGAGGCTCGTGGTTCGGCGGGGCGGAGTGCGCCGTATGCATTCCTGCCAGGAGGCAGCGCGGGCATATTTGGCCACGGTGCGTCGGTTCAGGCCCAGCTCGCGGGCTATCGCGCTGAGCGAGCGGCCGGAGTCCGAGACAGCGTGCACCGCCTCGAACAGCCGCTTGGCGTGGCGGCGAGCGGGAGAATCAGCCGTCTCGGACGGTTCTGCCGACGATGATGTAGCGGGTTCGGGTTGAGGTACTGCGGCGGACAGGCAGCCCCGGTGGGCGGCGGCAATGTCCGAGACCCGTTTTGACAGCCCCCGCCAGAGGTGAAAACGGTCGCTGACCTGTACCGCGTTCGGTGCCCCGTCGGTGATGCCCTGCCGGTAGACCAGCGAGCCGTCCCGGCACACCACCTCGACGCCGGGATGCGAACGCAGCCAGGCGGCCAGCTGCTCGGCGTCGCGCCCGGCCCACAACGCGATCGGCAACCGCGTATCCGCGTCGACGAGCAGCGTGCCGTAGATGTCCGCGTACAACGCGAAGTCGTCCACGCCCAGCACCCGCGGTGTCGCGACCGACGGCAGCCGCATGCGCATCAGCTGGAACAGCACGCTCGTCCGCGACAGCGGCGCCTTCAAGATGTGCAGGAGCCGGGCCCCGCCACGGCCGGCAAGCAATACGCCGGCCATCTCCACCAGATGCTGCAGCAGCGGACTGCGACGCTGGTAGCGCACCGTCAGCCCCTCTACCTGCTCGGCGAACGTCCGCCGACCACAGCTGGGACTGTCACAGAACAACCGCCGCACCGACAGAGTGATCAGCACCGGGCGTCCACCGGTAGCGACGTCGCTCAGCGTGCGGAAGTACCGGCTGTGCACCCGCGCCGACTGGTGCCCGCAGTCCGGACACTCCACCATCAACTCGCGCGTCCGAGCGGCGATACGGACCACGTCGCCCGCCGACCACACCCGCTCTACCCGCACCACATCCAGGTGCGGAGACATAATCCGTACGAGGTCATCACACACTCGCTGACGGTCCCGCTACCCGTGACGGAGCGTCACCGGCGCACGGAGGCACACCCCCGCTTCACGGAAATCTTGCCAGGGCCGTGAACGTGCGCCACCTCGTACGAATGAGAGTGCACCGTTCTTGATGCGTTGAAAGGCCGTGGCCGGGAGCCTGCTGTCGTCGGTTGGGATCGGCGGAGGGCGGCTGACAGTGGTGTTGGACCCGCATCGGTGGCTGGAGCTGAGGCGGTTTCGCGGGCTGTATGAGTCGGGTGCGATGAGCCTGCGGGAGATCGCGAAGGAGACCGGGCTGAACCGTCGCACGGTCGCCAAGTACCTGTCGGGTGAGGTACCGGTAGCGCCTCCGAAGAGGGCCGCGAACGGTCAGCCGCGTCAGCGGGTGGTGGACGAGGTCGCGCCGCTGATCGACGCGATGTTGCGGGCCGAGGTCCTGCTCAAGGGGGCGGTGATCCACGAGCGTCTGGTGGCGGAGTACGGATTCACCGGCAACTACCAGCGCGTGAAGATGTACTTGCAGGAGGCCAGGCCGCGGATCGCGGAGGAACTGGGCATCAGCCCGGGTGAGCTGGCCGGCCTGCACCGCCGGTTCGAGGTGGTGCCCGGAGCGCAGGCCCAGGTGGACTGGGGGATGAGGGCAGGATCCTCGCCCATGTCGGGATCCCGAAGGTCTACTCGTTCCACATGACGCTGTCGTACTCGCGAGATCCGTTCTGCTGCTTTACCACCAGCCAGGATCTGGGCACCTTCTTCGACTGCCACCGGCAGGCGTTTGCACATTTCGGCGGTGTCCCGATGTCGATCGTCTACGACCGGACCAAGACCGTGGTCCGCCGGCATGTCGCCCCTGGTGAGGCCGTTCCTCTGCATCCGGAGGCGGTCGCCTTCGCGGGGCACTACGACTTCGATCCCGACGTCCTGGCTGCTTACCGGCCCACTGGGAAGGGTCGGGTCGAGCGCCAGGTCCTGATCGTCCGCGACCATGTCCTGGCCGGACGCGCCTTCTCGTCGGTCGAGGAACTGAACGCCGCGTTCACCGCCTGGGTTCCGTTGCGGCGGGCTAAGGTCCACGGCACCCACGGTGAGGTCGGGCCTTGACCCCGAATCCTGAACACGGGTTATGCGGCTGGTGCAAGCGTAGTTGGTGTGAGGTGGAAGGCGTTCTCGAAGGCGATCGGTGATCG
>NZ_JBHJRX010000067.1:0-43798 GCF_042268605.1 Streptomyces sp. NPDC056296
GCTCCTTCACCCCCGCAAGATCATCGCGTCCAACAGCCACGGTCCTCGCAACTCCCACAGATCGCGGGTGTTGCGAGGACCGTTAGAACCCAAGGAGGCGGGGGCCCTTTCGCGTGCCGTGGGGTCGGTCGGTTGCCGTGGGGCCGGGTCAGTAGCCGTGGGGCGGGTCAGTAGCCGTAGGGCGTCGCGCCCGCCGTCATGTGCGCGACGGCGAAGGGGACCAGGGTGGCGGGGGACTCGTTTCCCACCGCGTCCACGGCGAACACCTCCACCGTGTGCCGGCCCTCCTGCCACGGCCAGCCGGAGTCCCAGGCCCAGCGTCCGTCGACCGCGACCGGACTCCCGCCGAGGAGGGTGCCGCCCGCCCTGAACCCCACCTGGGCGGCGCCCTGTGCCAGGCCGGTGAAGCGCACGGCCGACGCCCCGATCTGCTCGTACGCCGCCGGGGACTGCACCGTCGGCGCCGGGAGGTGACCGCCCATGGGGGGCGTGTCGAACCGCGCCGAGGGCTGAGCCGGGACCGCGCTCGCGCCGGCGGCCGCGGCGCTGGCCACCGTGCTGAACGGGACGGCGGTGCCCTTGGTCTTGCGTCCCTCCGGGTCCCACGCGACGGCCTTCACCAGGTGCTTGCCCGTGCTCCACGGCTTGTCCCGCTTCCAGGACCAGGTGCCGTCCGCGGCCACGGTCGGCGAGCCCAGGAACTTGCCGTGCTCCCACAGGCTCACCCGTACGGCGCCGGGGGCGGAACCGGTGAAGTACACGCCGTCCGCGGGAATTTCGGTGTGCGGCGCCGGGTGGGCCACCACCGGCATGGCGATGGTGCTGGGCTTCTCCGCCGAGGTGGCGGACAGATACGCCTTGATGGCCGAGGTGTCGCGGTCCGGCTCCTCGTAGCCGTTGCGCACCATGCCCAGCCGCGGGGGAAGCCCGTCCGCGAGCATGTTGATGAGCCCCATGAGGAAGGGGACGTTGCGCCTGGTGACCTCTGAGTGGCGGGTGATGTAAGGGGACTCGCTGTAGATGAAGTTGAAGTTGTCGTACCCCTGGAAGAGCCCGAGGAACGGCTCCACCTGGTCCCTGTACTGCTCGTCCTGCGGCGAGGAGAGCAGGTAGATGTTGGACTGCCGGCCGGCGCCCGAGCGCACCAGGTCGGGAAGGAGCGCGTCGGCCATCCGGACGTTCTCCTCCGGCACCGCCTCTCCCAGCATGAACCGGGCGACCTTGGGGTGCACGGTCTTCACGTAGGTGCCGATGAGGAACTGCGGCACGATGGAGACGATGTTGCCGAACCCGTAGCGCATGCCGAAGTAGAGGGCCGCGCTCCCGCCCTTGGAGCCGCCCCACATCGTGACGCGGTCCGGGGTGAGGTCGAGGGAGTTCATCACCTTGGAGATGACCCCGATCACGGACTGCTCCAGGGCGAAGTCCATGCCCTCGCACAGGTAGTAGCTCCGCATGCCGCGGAACCGGTCGCGGATCCAGAGAATGTTGGCCCGCACCGGGTTGAGGACACCGTTCGACCAGCCGTAGTCGTCGGGGACGCCGAAGTTGGAGAACACGACGACGAGATGGCGGTTTCCGCCCTTCGCGTGCGTGAACCGGTACTCGACGGGATACGCACCGGAGGTGTCGATCCCGCTGATCAGCTGGCGTTCTTTGGACGGTGCATTCGGCATGTGTGGCTTCCACTCGTGAGTTGTTCGTCGTCGTAGGCCGTCGGTGCTCAGTACCGCGGCGGAAGGTGACCGGCGGGCACGGACACGTCCACGACCGTGAAGGCGGCCGGGGCGGGAGCGGACTCCACGCCGTTCGCGTCCACCGCGACGACTTCGACCAGGTGCGGTCCGGCCGGCCACGGCCAGCCCGGGTCCCAGCCCCAGATCCCGTCCGGCGCGACGGCCGCCGCGCCCAGGAGCACGCCGTTCTCCCAGAAGCCCACCTGCATCGCGCCCGGCGCGGTGCCGTGGAAGGCGACCGACGTCCCCAGGTGCTGCTGCGGGGCCGGCACCGAGACGACCGGCGGGGCGGGCGCGGCCGGGCCCGCGGCAGGGGCGTCCACCACCGTGAAGGGGACCTCGACCCGGCTGGAGTGGAAGCCCGCCTGGTCCACCGCGAAGACCTTGACCAGGTGGTTCCCCGTGGCCCACGGCTTGGCCGGCTGCCAGGACCAGGTGCCGTCGGCCGCGACCTCCGGGGACGCCACGAACTTGCCGTCGCGCCACATGCTCACCCGCACCGCGCCCGGGGCGAGCCCGGCGAAGAAGAGACCGGTGGCGGGAGCCTCGCTGTTGTAGCCCGGGGAAGTGACCACCGGCGGCGCGAACGCGTCGGTGCCCTGGACCTTGGAGGTGCCGGAGAGGTAAGCCTCGATGCCCGACTGGTCGCGGTCGAACTCCTCGGCGGCGTGGCGCACGAACCCCAGGCAGGGGGCGTAGCCGTCGGCCAGCAGGTTCAGCAGGCCGACCAGGGCCGGGACGTTCCGCCGCGTCACCGTGGCGTGGCCGGTGATGGTGGGCGATTCGCTGTACATGAAGTTGAAGTTCTCGTAGCCCTGGAACATGCCGAGGAACGGCTCCACCTGCACGGCGTAGTGCTCGTCCTGCGGCGAGGAGAGCAGGTAGATGTTGGCCCCGGGGTTGGCCCGGCTGCGCACCAGGTCCGGCAGGAGCGCGTCCAGGACCCGGGCGTTGTGCGCGGGCGCCCCCTCGCCGAGCATGTAGGCGGAGACCTTCGGGTGCCGCTTCTCCAGGGCGTCGCCGACGAGGAACTGCGGGACGATACCCACGATGTTCCGGTAGCCGTACCGCAGTCCGAAGTACAGTGCGGCGCTGCCGCCCTTGGAGCCGCCCCATAGGGTGACCTGGTCCGGGGTGAGCCCCAGTGAGCGCATGACGTTGGAGATGAGGGTCTGCACCGAGTCCGCCAGGCCGAAGTCCATGTTCCGGCACAGGTAGTAGGCGTTCATCCCGTCGAAACGGTCGCGGATCCACAGGATGTTGGCGCGCACGTTGTCGAAGACGCCGTTGGACCAGCCGTAGTCCTCGGGCGCCGAGAAGTTGGCGAACACGACGACGAGGTGGCGGTTGCCGCTCTTGGCGTGCGAGAACCGGTACTCGACCGGGAACGCCCCCGACGCCTCGATCCCGTTGAACAGCTTTCGCCCGCTCGCGGATGCCTTGGACATGTACGGAACTCCAGTTTCGGGGACAGATCGTCGGATTGGCTCCGAATCACCTGATCGGACATGATGTCGGGATGTCTCTCGCGGCCCCTTCGCTCCCGCCCGGCCTTCGCCGGCGTCGGAGACTGATCGTCCTGACCTCGGTGCTCGCGCTGTCGGCTGTCCTCGCCGCGGTGCTGGTGCGGACCGCCACGGGCACGACCCGGTTCCTGGCCGCCGACCGCACCCTGACGGTGGCGACCTGGAACATGTGCGGCGTCGAGCAGTGGGGTTGCGCGGACACCGGCAGCGCCTCGGCCAAGCGGCTCGCGGTGGAGCGGTTCGTCGACGCCGGGGCCGACGTCGTGCTGCTCCAGGAGGCCTGCGCCACGCACGCCGAGTCGGTGCGCGAGGTGCTCGGCGGTTCCTGGCGGCTGTCCTTCCGGCCCTACACCTGGCGGGACAGCGGCGGGCGCGGCGGAACGATCGACTGTACGGGCCGCGGCCGGGGCACGGCCGGGCTCGCTGTCCTCTCGGCCCATCCGCTGTCCTCGGTGCGGTCGGTGCCCACGCGCCAGCCCGAGGTCGGACTGCGGCGGGGCGTCCTGTGCGCGACCGTCGCGGCGTTCGACGTCCGGGTGTGCAACGCCCATCTGAGCCTTCCCGGCAGCGACCGGGCGCACCCCGACCGGGAGTACCGCGACGACCAGTTGAAGGCGCTGGTCGCGGCGGTGCCCGGACGGCGCACCGTGTTCGGCGGCGACTTCAACCTGAAGCCGCCGGGTGCCCGCAATCGGTCCGGCTGGGTGTGGCCGTCCGCCGCCTACGGTGCCTTCCGGGAGTGCGACCAGGCTGCCGGCGCCGACCGGTCGGGCCGTCCGACCCATGTGTCCGGTCACAAACTCGACTATCTCTTCACCGGGTTGCCGCGGTCCTCCTGCACGGTGCGCGACACCGGGGTCTCCGACCACCGGGCGCTGCTGATGCGGGTGGAGGCCGGCTGAGCCGACGCCGAAGTGGCGCCCGGCTCCCCCACCGTGGACGGGGGACAGGCCGGGCGCCGGGGAGGCGGACGACGGTGCGGTCATGGGGCGCCGGTGCCTTCCGGCGCGGCCGCGAGCGCCCCGGTGCCGCCGCCCGGCCGGGCAGTCGGCGTCATACGATCGCGCCTTCGTAGGTCCGGCCTCCGGTGGCCGGCGCCTGCCCGAACGTTTCGGCGGGCTGCTCGAACCCCGCCGGCATGAGCTGCGGCAGGTGCGGCTGGTGCGGCTGCTGCTGCGGCAGGTTCATCTGCTGCGGCGCGGTGGCGTGCGCCGGGCCGGGCTGCGCGGGCACCGCCCCGACCTGCGGCGCGGCGGCGGGCTCGGGTTGCGCCGAACGGCGCGGTGCGGTGAACCAGTTCCCCGCACTCCCCCGGACCGGTGTCATGGCCCGCCCGGTCTGGCGGGTGTCGACCGTCCCGACGGCCGGTGCGTGCGCCTGCCCGGGCGCGAGGTCGCCGCCCGCCACCAGCATCCGGTCGGCGAGCCGCGCGGCGGCGTACCCGTCGTCCAGGTCGCAGAACTCGCGCTGGAACCAGCGGTACCGCTCGGCGTAGGCGTCCTGGATCCGGTCGATCTGCTCGACGGCCGACACCAGGTCCTCGGAGGTGTCCAGGAGGGGGCCCGGGGCGCTGCTCGCGAAGTCGAAGTAGAAGCCGCGCAGGGTGTCGCGGTAGTGGTCCAGGTCGTAGGTGAAGAAGAGGATCGGGCGTCCGGTGTTGACGTAGTCGAACATCAGGGACGAGTAGTCCGTGATCATCACGTCGGTGATCAGGGAGAGGTCGGCCATGTCGGGGTAGTCGGAGACGTCGAAGACGAATCCGTCGCCGGCCCCCGGCACCGGGTCCACGACGTTGGGGTGGCGGCGGACCAGGAGGACGTGCTCGGCGCCCAGCCTGGCGCGGGCGTCCTCCAGGTCGATGCGGAAGTCCAGCTTGTACTTGCCGGGCGCGTAGTACTGGTCGTCGCGCCACGTGGGCGCGTACATCACGACCCGCTTGCCCTCGGGCAGGCCGATCCGGCGCCGGATCTCCTGCTCCCGCTGCTCGGTGCCGGGCAGGCGCAGGATGTCGTTGCGCGGGTAGCCCGACTCCACCATCTCGCCGGGGAAGCCGAAGGCGCGCTGGAGGATCGGGGTGGAGAAGCTGTTGGGCGAGACCAGCATGTCCCAGTTCTGCACCTCCTTCTCGACCCGTTCCAGGTAGCGCTGGTCGGCGAAGTGGATGGACTCGATGTCGTGGCCGATCTTCTTCAGCGGGGTGCCGTGCCAGGTCTGGACGACGGTCTGGCCGTCCCGCTTCTGGAACCAGTCCGGGAGGTGGTTGTTGGCCACGACGTAGCGGCTGGTGGCGAGGGCCTCGTACCACTCGGGCGACCACATGCGGATCGGGATCGCGGTGGGCGGCACCTCCACCTGGTCGTCGCGCACCACCCAGAGCTGTTCGAGGTCGGTACCGCGCCGGAGCAGTTCCTCGTGCAGCGCACGGGGGCTGTCCGAGTACTGGGTGCCCTTGAAGGCGTCGAAGAGGACGGCGGGGCGCACCCGCTGCCGGCGAGCCGCCGGGTAGGCCTTGGTGCGCAGCAGCTTCTGCCGGTACGGGCCGCGGGCGTGGTCGGGCATGGCCGAGTGGACCAGCAGGGACAGTCGGTCGTACGCCTCGGCCTGGAGGTCGTAGCGCCGCTCGTTCTCCTCGTGCTCCTGGGGGAGGGCACCGATGATGTCCTGCTCGGTCTTCACCATCAGGTCCTCGAGGCGGTCCTCGCGGGCCACCGCCGAGAGGTCCTGCCGGCGCAGGAAGAAGTCCCAGCGGCCGGCCGCGAGCGGGATGTCCCCGGCCAGCGTCCGCATGGCGGCCGGGCTGAGCAGGCAGCGGAACTCGTTGCCGTTCCACTCGATCGGGATCTCGCGCTCGGCACCGTGCGCCCGCGAGCGGACCACGAGGTGCGCGTCCTGGTACTCCCGAGGCGAGAGCCGGTCAGCGGCCAGGTACCGGCCGTGGATCTCCAGCGAGCCGTCCTCGCGCCAGGCGAACGCCGTCGCCGTGGGCAGGGTGGCCCGCTCGAAGAGCACCAGGTAGCCCGAGCCGTTGCGGTGGACCACGACCTCCCGGTCGCCCTCGCGGGTCTGCAGCGAGGCGGGCATGCGGTAGTGCCCGTCCGGGGTCTCCTCGGCCATGACGGGGTAGATGGCCGTCTTGCGGCCCTCCACGTGAAGGGTCGTCTTCCAGCCGTTGCTGCCCATGCTCCAGGACTGCGGGATGTCCGTGTCGGCCTGGGCGTCGGCCCGGAAGGCCGGCACCAGCGAGCGCAGCGGCAGCCTGGCCGCGAAGGTGCACCAGCCCTCGCCGCCCGGGGTGAAGTACACCCGCCCGTCGTGCTGGCCCGAGCCGCTGAGACTGGTGACGCGCAGCTTGCCCCATTCGGGCACCTTCGGGCCGAGGTACACCCCGCGCAGCTCCAGCTGGTCCCCGACCACGCGGTGGCTCGTGATCCGGCAGCGCACGACCTCCACCCGCAGCTTCAGCTTGCCCTGGAGGAAGACCGGGAGGATGCGGGTGTTCTTGTCGACGTACCGGTACGGGGGGTTGGCGGCGGTGCCGGCGCCGCCGCGGTCGATGCCGCGGTAGCGGAACAGCCCCCGGCTGAGGACGCCGGTGGCCACGTCCCAGGTCCCCTCGACCCACTGGCCCTTGCGCTTCAGGCGGGTCGTGTCGATGCGGGCGTCGAAGCCGGCCCAGTCGTAGCAGTAACGATTCTGGTTGGAGGACTCGGTGGCCTGCGGCGCGTAGGTGGTCTTCGCCGTGGTGATCACCATGCGGCCCTGCTTCTTGTTCCGCAGGGCGATGGCCTTCACCGACATGTGCCGTTTGTGCACGTTGATGTAGCGCACGTACGCGGTCCCGGTGAGGGTCAGCAGATGGCCGTTGGTGCTCCAGCGGGCCCCGCTGAGCGAACCGTGCAGGGAGAGTTCCTTGTCGAGCCGGAACGCCTTCTTGTCGAGGCCGACCCCGCGGTCCCCGAGGTAGGGGTACTTCAGATAGCGGTGGAAACGCCGCTGGACCGGCATCGGGCCGCCCCGGCGCTCGAACTCGATGACCTCCATGAGTTCGGGCAGTCGCCACTCGCGCACCAGGAGCCACTTGACCCGGGCGTCCGCGGGCAGTTCGTCGATGATGGTGAGGTCGGTCTCGTCGAGGAACTCGTTGGCCCACTGCATGAACGACTGCCGGTACTCCTCGTCCGCGTCCGGCAGCACCTTGAGGTGCAGCATCAGGTCGGACTTCAGGCAGGCGAGGTCGTACTTGCGCTTGCTCTCCTCGTACTGCCGCGAGCGCCGCTCCGCCAGGAAACGGCTGACCGACTGCACCGCCGCGACCCGGTCGCGCAGGTTGGACAGCTCGGTGTGGCGCTGGGTGATCGAGGGCGCCGCCCCGCCCTCGCGCCGGCGCCAGAAGTAGACGATGTCGGTGATGACGTCGACCTTGGCGGCGCGGAAGTGGGCGTACATGTTGACCCAGGAGTCCTCGTACATGACGCCCTCGGGGAACGCGATGTAGTGGTAGTCCCAGAAGGACCGCCGGAACATCTTGTTCCAGACGGTACGGTCGTAGATGAGCGCCTCGAACCTGGTGATGTGCGTGCCGCGCCGGGTCTTCTGCATCGGGCCCTTGTGCAGCGGCGACTGCCACTTCTTGGTGGAGTTCATCATCTGCACGTTGCCCGAGACGAAGTCCGACTCGGACCCCTCCAGGGTGCGGACCAGCAGTCCGTAGGCGTACTCGGGGATGACGTCGTCACCGTCGACGAAGGCCAGGAACTCGCCCTGGGGGTGCATGGCGCGCAGCCCGGTGTTGCGTGCGTGTCCCGGGCCCTGCGGTTCCTGGCGGATCATGCGGAAGCGCGGGTCGGCGGCGCAGAAGTCGGCGGCGATCCGCGAGGAGCCGTCGGTGGAGCCGTCGTCGACGAGGATCACCTCGAAGTCGCGGAACGACTGGCGCGCGATCGACTCCAGGCATTCGGCGAGATAGGCCTCGACGTCCTGAAAGGGCACGACGATGCTCAGACGCGGGTGATCCACCAACTCGTACTCCTACCAAGACATTTCGCCCAGCGGGCCACCAACAGTCCGTACTGGACGCCCCACCCCTACCTGGTGTACCCGCGGCCCCCTCAAACCGCCTCGGCTTCACCGGCACCCCTGACCGTCGGCGAAGCCCCCCTCACCACGGTTCACAGGCCCGCCACATCTTATGTCACCCTTAAGGATGGTCAAGGCCAGTTAATGTGGTGTCCATCGCTGTAACGCGCTATGGTTCCCGGCTCGTAAATTCTCTATGAGTCGGCGCATATAGTTCTCGCACCGACATGACCGCATAGTGGACCGGCTTCCCCCCACCCGGGCCCTGCGACTCCGCCGCGCGGAGCCCGTGAGGAGAGGAACCGAACACCATGAGCCACAGCGCCACCACGGAGCCTCGGCGTGCCCGCCGGGCCGCGCCAGGCGGCGGTCGCCGAGCGCCGCGCCGACGCAGGCGCTGGGGACGGATCGTCCTGCTGTCCCTCGTCGTCCTCCTGCTCGCCGCCGGCGGCACCGGCTACTGGCTCTACAGCGGCCTGAACGGAAACATCGACGGGGTGGACCTGAACAAGGCCCTCGGTGAGGACCGCCCCGAGAAGCTGCCGACCTCGGGACAGAACCTGCTGGTCCTCGGGTCGGACTCGCGCGCCGGCGCCAACGCCTCGCTCGGCACCGGCAAGGTCTCCGGCGCCCGTTCGGACACCGCCCTCGTGGTGCACATACCCGAGGGCCGCAAGCAGGCCGTCGCCGTGAGCATCCCGCGCGACACCCTCGTCACCCGCCCGGAGTGCACCAAGTCCGACGGCTCCTCCGTTCCGGAGAAGAAGCGCGTGATGTTCAACTCCGTGTACGCGCTGGCGGGACCGGCCTGCGTGGTCAAGACCGTGGAGAAGATGTCCGGCGTCCGCATGGACCACTACGTGGAGATCGACTTCGCCGGCTTCAAGGGACTGGTCGACGCCATCGGCGGCGTGCCCGTCACCATCGACGAGCCCATCAAGGACAAGGCCAGCGGCCTGGACCTGAGCGCCGGCACCCACACCCTGGACGGCGCCGAGTCCCTGGCCTTCGTGCGGACCCGGCACGGGGTGGGCGACGGCAGCGACCTCGGCCGCATCGGGCTCCAGCAGCAGTTCCTGATCGCACTGCTGAGCGAGGTCAAGAAGCAGGACCTGCTGGGCAGCCCCACCAAGACGTACAAGATCGCCGACACGCTGACCTCGGCGCTCACCACCGACTCCGAACTGGCCTCGCTGACCAGCCTGGCGGACTTCGCACGCAGCATGAACGGGGTCGACCCCGCGACCATGGAGACCATCATGCTGCCGGTGGCGTACGACAAGATCGACCGGAACCGGGTCGTCGCCGCCGAGCCCCAGGCGACCGACCTGTGGGAGGCCGTCCGCTCGGACTCCGAGATTCCCGAGTCCGCGAAGAAGTCGCCCGCGACGGGCGGCTGACCCGCGGCGCCACTGCGCCGGCCGCTCAGCGCCCGAGCGTGTGCCACCGGGTGAAGGAGAGGCCGGCGCCGTCGTCCTGACGGGCCACCTTCGGTGCGCCGTCGGGTCCGATCAGCGCCATCACCACCCGCCCGCGCCCGTCCCGGGCGAGAGCGGGCACCCCCTGGCAGGACTCGGCCAGCGCGTACCACCAGAACCCCCCGGCCTCGTTCTCGGTGCCGCCCATGCCGAGCACCACGGAGCCGTCCCGGTCGCGGTGGGCGAGTACGACGCAGTCGTAGCCGTCGACCGCCGTGCGCAGCGACGCGTACCCCGGCCCGGCCGGCGATCCGCCCAGCGCGGCGGGCCAGTCGCCGTCCCGCCACGCGGCCGCGCCGCCGCTCTCGGCGTCGGTCCAGAAGAACGTGGCACGCTCCGGCCCCGTCTCCAGCGCGGCGACGGTCCCCGGCACGGGACGCAGGGCGAAGCCGCGGGGGCCGGTGAAGTCGCCGCCGGGCGCCGTCTGGCGCCAGACGAGGACGCCGGACGCGGACGCGGCGCAGACCTCCAGCCGTCCCCCGGCGAGGGCGACCGGCGCCGGCCGGGCGTCAGTCTCGCCGCCCCGCAGGTCCTCCCAGGCCCGCCACTTGCCGTTCGGGGACTCGCGGCGCAGCGACAGACCACCGAGCGCGTTCCGTACGAAGACGTGCACCGTGCCGTCGGCCGCGACGGCCCCGACCGGCGGCCCCAGTTCCCGGGCCTGCTCACGGTCGCGGTGCGGATTGCCGAGCGAACGCCATTCGGTGAAGGCCAGTCCCGTCTGGTACTGGATCGCGTGCACGACGTCCACGCCGAGCCCGCCGTCGGCGCGCTCGCGCTCCCTGCGGCCGAGGAAGTGGACGTAGGTGTCCGCTCCCTGCACCACCGTCAGATGGGTCAGTCCCGCCACGGGCACGAAATGCGGCCCGCTCCAGTCGGGGCCGCCCGCGACCGTCTCCGTCCAGCGCACCAGACCGCCGTCGGCGGGCACGTAGAGGCTGAGCCGGCCGTCCCTGCCGAGGGTGAGCCAGTCGCCGTGGGCCGGTCCCGACGCACCGCCCCGTATTCCCTCCACGGTGCCGGGCCCGACCTGGCGGGCGGCGCCGTCGGGGCCTGCCGACCTTCTCCGCATGGCCTGCTGCACCTTCCTGAAGCCCGCCGTGTCACGGACAGGGACCCTCGAACGCGGAACATCATATGCCGTTCGTTCACCCGTTCCCCATGGCTCGGCCACCGGGCCGTCGAGGGCCCGTCAGACGGCTTGCCAGGGACCGAGCGCGAGACCCGGTTCGTCCTTGCGGCGGGTGAGGCGGAGCTGTCCGGTGGACGGGGAGAGCGTGGCCGCCACCAGCCGGCCGTCGGCGTCCAGCGCCAGGGACACCATCGCGTCGGCCGGCAGCTCCGGACCCGACTCCGTCCACGCGGCGCCGAGCGCCTCCTGCTCCGAGGGGTACGCCGCGAAGGCGACCCGGCCGCTCGTCGCCGAGCGCTGGGCGACCAGCGTGCAGTCGTGGCCGTCGATCTCGCAGCGGACGGCGGAGACGGGGCCGGGTCCTGCGGCGGCCACGACGCGCGCCGGCTTCTCTCCGCAACGCCAGGCGCACAGCTCGCCGCTGTCGTCGTCGGTGAAGAAGACGGTCGTACGCTCCGGGGACGTGGCGAGTGCGCGCAGGGTTCCCGGGCGCGCCGCGGTCTCCACCGACTCCACCAACTCGAACTTGACGGCGGGCTTTTCCTGGCGCCAGTGCAGGATCACGCCGGGGGCGGTCGCGTACACCTCCATACGTCCGTCCTTACCCGCCACCGCGACGGGCGCGTCCTGGAGCTGCCTGCCCTTCAGGTCACGCCACGGGCCCCAGCCGCCCTTCTGCTTCTGGGCGCGCATACTGAGCCCCCCGCCGCCGTTGCGCAAGAAGACGTGCGCGCGGCCCTGGGCGTCGACCGCGACGGCGGGTGTACCGGTGCGGTCGCCGGTGTCGTTCGGATGGCCGAGGGGGTCCCAGTCCAGGGCGGCCAGCAGGGGCCGGAAGTGCGTGGAGTGCACCACGTCGGCCTCGCCGGACGCCGTGGACCGCCAAGAGACCAGGTGCACATATGCGTCGGCGCCCTGGCCGATCGCCGGACCGGGGTGCAGCCGCAGGTCCCCGCCCACCTTGCGCGGAGCGTCCCAAGGGCCGCCCGGCGCGCGCTCCGCGCGGCACAGCACGGCTTCGTGGGACACCTGGTAGACGCTGAGCCGGCCGTCTCGGCCGCGTATGAGCCACTCGCCATTCACCGGTTCACTCTAAGCCGACTCGCAGGGGCTCGCTCTGAGCGGGGCGGGAGCGTGCGACCCTGCCTCCCATGAACGCCCCCGTGAACGACAGCACCTCCCTCCCCGGCCTCCTCGTGATCGTCGACGCCGCGAACGTCGTCGGGTCGGTGCCCGACGGGTGGTGGCACGACCGGCGCGGGGCGGCGGAACGGTTGCGGGACCGGCTGGCCGCGGACGGTGTGCCGGGGCGTGCCGGCCCGGTGGAGGTCGTCCTGGTCGTCGAGGGCGCGGCCCGAGGGGTGGACTCCGTGCCCGGCGTTCGGGTGGAGTCGGCGCCCGGCAGCGGGGACGACCACGTGGTCGACCTGGTCGCCCGGACCACCGGTGACCGTCCGGTCCTGGTCGTGACGGCCGACCGCGAGCTGCGCCGCCGGGTGAGCGAGCTGGGCGCGGAGGTGGCGGGGCCGCGGACGGTGCGGCCCGCGTGACGGCGCCCCCACCGGCGTACGCGGACCGGCCCCGCGGCCCCCGAGCGGGGGTGCGGGGCCGGAGCGGGAGCCGACGGGGCTACGGGTGGGGCGGGAGCCGGCGTGACTACGGGGTGTCTCCGCCGGACGGACCGGTCGTCCCGGGCGTGCCGGCCGGTGCCTCCTCGCCGCGGGCCATGCGGCTGTGGGTTCGGCTGTAGAGGAAGTACACGACGACTCCGATCGCCATCCAGACGCCGAACCGCACCCAGGTCTCGGCGGGCAGGTTCAGCATGAGCCACAGCGAGGCGCCCACCGACACGATCGGCAGCAGCGGCACCAGCGGGGTGCGGAAGGCGCGCGGCAGGTCGGGGCGGGTCCGACGCAGGATGATCACGCTGAGGGCGACGATGACGAACGCGAACAGCGTGCCGATGTTCACCAGCTCGGCGAGTTCGCTCAGGCTGGTGAAGCCGGCGACGATCGCGATGATCACGCCGAGCAGGATGGTCGGCCGGTACGGCGTCCGGAACTTCGGGTGGACGCGGGAGAAGAAGCGCGGCAGCAGCCCGTCGCGGCTCATCGCGAAGAACACCCGGGTCTGGCCCAGCAGCAGGATCATGCACACCGTGGTCAGGCCGACGGCGGCGCCGAAGCTGATCACACCGGCGAAGAAGGGGTGCCCGGTGGACTTGAAGGCGTCGGCGAGCGGGGCGTCGATGGACAGCTCGCTGTAGTGCTGCATGCCGGTGACGACGATCGATACGGCGACGTACAGCGCGGTGCAGATGAACAGGGAGCCGAGGATGCCGCGGGGCATGTCGCGCTGCGGGTTCTTGGTCTCCTCGGCGGCCGTGGCGACGATGTCGAAGCCGATGAAGGCGAAGAAGACCACGGAGGCCGCGGTGAAGATGCCCATCACGCCGAAGTTGGCCGGCGCCCACCCGAACATCAGCTGGATCAGCGGTGAGTCGAGGCCCCCGCCCGCTTCCACCGGCTTCGACTCCGGGACGAACGGGTCGTAGTTGGAGCCCTTGATGAAGAAGGCGCCCGCGATGATCACGATGAGGACGACGGTCACCTTGATGGCGACGACGACCGAGGTGACCCGGGCCGACAGCTTCATGCCGAGGACGAGGATGCCGGTGAGCACCAGCACCAGGACGGCGGCGAGGATGTCGAAGCCGAATCCCTCCGCGCCGTCCCGGCCGCCGAGCGACGCGGGCATCTGCCAGCCCGCGTTGTCCATCAGCGAACGGATGTAGCCCGACCAGCCGACGGCCACCACCGCCGTGCCGAGCGCGAACTCCAGGACGAGGTCCCAGCCGATGATCCAGGCGGGCAGTTCGCCGAGCGAGGCGTAGGAGAAGGTGTACGCGGAGCCGGCGACCGGGACCGTCGAGGCGAACTCCGCGTAGCAGAGCGCGGCGAGCGCGCAGACGACACCGGCGACGACGAAGGCCAGCGCCACCGAGGGCCCGGCGTTGTTCTTGGCGACCGTGCCGGTCAGTACGAAGATGCCGGTGCCGATGATGACACCGACACCGAAGACGGTCAGATCCAGTGCGGACAGGGATTTCTTGAGCGCGTGCTCCGGCTCCTCCGTGTCCCGGATGGACTGCTCGATCTTCTTGGTCCTGAAGAGACTGCTGTTTCTCACGGGTACCTCCGAGCTTGTCGTCCCCGACATGATCGAGAGGGGGGCGTACTGCGTATGCCCCGGCGTGAGCGGATTCACGCGGATGGGCAGGTTTCACCACTGCAACGAGTGGTGAAACCTGCCCATCCGGTCGTACGTCAGTCGCGCGCGGCCTCCACCGAGTCCACCTCGGAGCGCTCGTACCGGCCGTCGAGCTTGGCGACCAGACCGGTGACCTGGCGGGCGATGTCTGGGGCGGTGAGCCCGATCTCGGCCAGG
This sequence comes from Streptomyces sp. NPDC056296, assembly GCF_042268605.1. Lineage (NCBI taxonomy): Bacteria > Bacillati > Actinomycetota > Actinomycetes > Kitasatosporales > Streptomycetaceae > Streptomyces > Streptomyces sp. NPDC056296. Next base: position 14,396 of record NZ_JBHJRX010000067.1, read on the forward strand.
ACCTCGGCGCGGGAGGCGTGGTCGAGGAAGCGCGGCGGGATGCCGAAGTCGCGCAGCGGTACGTCCACGCCCGCGTCGCGCAGGGCCTGGGCGACGGCGGAGCCGACGCCGCCGACGCGGGAGTTGTCCTCGACGGTGACGACCACGCGGTGCCGCTCGGCGAGCGGGGCCATGGCCTCGTCGACGGGCTTGACCCAGCGAGGGTCGATCACGGTGGTGGAGATGCCCTGCTTGTTCAGCAGGTCCGCCACCTCCAGGCACATCGGCGCGAGGGCGCCGACGGAGACCAGGAGGACGTCCGGGGTGTCGGTGCCGGGGGCACGCAGCACGTCCATGCCGCCGACGCGGCCGACGGCCGGTACGGCGGGGCCGACGGCGCCCTTGGAGAAGCGGACCACGGTCGGCGCGTCGTCCACCTCGACGGCCTCGCGCAGCTGGGCGCGGACCTGGTCGGCGTCGCGCGGGGCGGCGAGGCGCAGGCCGGGGACGACCTGGAGGATCGACATGTCCCACATGCCGTTGTGGGAGGCGCCGTCGGTGCCCGTGACACCGGCGCGGTCCAGCACGAACGTCACTCCGCACTTGTGCAGGGCCACGTCCATCAGCACCTGGTCGAAGGCGCGGTTGAGGAAGGTGGCGTACACGGCGAAGACCGGGTGCACCCCGCCGTGGGCGAGGCCGGCCGCGGAGACCGCGCCGTGCTGCTCGGCGATGCCGACGTCGTAGACGCGGTCCGGGAAGGCCTTGGCGAACTTGTCGAGGCCGACCGGCTGGAGCATGGCGGCGGTGATGGCGACGACGTCCTCGCGCTCCCGGCCGAGCTCCAGCATCTCGTCGCCGAAGACGCTCGTCCAGTCGGCGCCGGAGGTGGAGATGGGCAGGCCCGTGTCGGGGTGGATCTTGCCGACGGCGTGGAAGCGGTCGGCCTCGTCCTGGAGTGCGGGCTGGTAGCCGCGGCCCTTCTCGGTGAGGCAGTGCACGATGACCGGGCCGCCGAAGCGCTTGGCGCGCGTGAGGGCGGACTCCAGGGCCTCCAGGTCGTGGCCGTCGATCGGGCCGACGTACTTGAGGCCGAGGTCCTCGAACATGCCCTGCGGGGCGATGAAGTCCTTCAGGCCCTTCTTGGCGCCGTGCAGGGTGTCGTAGAGCGGGCGGCCGACGACCGGGGTGCGCTCCAGAAGGTCCTTGGTGCGGGCCAGGAAGCGCTCGTAGCCGTCGGTGGTGCGCAGGGTCGCCAGGTGGTTGGCGAGGCCGCCGATGGTGGGGGCGTAGGAGCGCTCGTTGTCGTTGACGACGATGACGAGGGGGCGGTCCTTGGCGGCGGCGATGTTGTTCAGCGCTTCCCAGGCCATGCCGCCGGTGAGCGCGCCGTCGCCGATGACGGCGACGACGTGGTCGTCGCGGTCGAGGACCTGGTTGGCCTTGGCGATGCCGTCGGCCCAGCCGAGGACGGTGGAGGCGTGGCTGTTCTCGATGACGTCGTGCTCGGACTCGGCCTGCGAGGGGTAGCCGGACAGGCCACCCTTCATCTTCAGCTTCGAGAAGTCCTGACGGCCGGTGAGCAGCTTGTGCACGTAGGACTGGTGGCCGGTGTCCCAGAGCACCTTGTCCTTCGGCGAGTCGAAGACGCGGTGCAGGGCGAGGGTGAGCTCCACCACGCCGAGGTTGGGGCCGAGGTGGCCGCCGGTCTTGGAGACGGCGTCGACGAGGAAGGTGCGGATCTCCTCTGCCAGGCCGCCCAGCTCTTCCAGGCTGAGCCGGTCCAGATCGCGCGGTCCCGTGATGCGGGTCAGCAGCGGCACCCGTGCCTCCTTGCAGTAGAGCTGTTGCCGGGCCTGCCCGAGTCTAATGTTCCGCCGTGGCGGAACGTGTCCGGGCGGTGCGTCGTACGTCACGCGTTCGGCCTTACCCATCGGCGGTCCGTTCTACGACTGCCCCGTCGGCCGTCGTCCTCGGCACCCTGACACGCGTGGCCGTCCCGTGCGCGCGGCGCGGGCGGGCAGCCCAGCGCCCGCCCGAGGGCTCAGCTCGGGCGGGCGGCGGGGTGGTGCGGCCGGGACGGGCCGGACGCGGCCTGGTTAGGCGCGTCCCGCCGTCTTCTGGGTCTTGCGGGTGACCGCGTCGATGACGACGGTCGCCAGCAGCACGCCGCCGGTGATCATGTACTGGACCGGCGAGGCGATGCCCTCCAGGGCGAGGCCGTACTGGATCGAGACGATGACCATCACACCGAGCAGCGCGTCCCAGGTGCGGCCGCGGCCGCCGAAGAGGGACGTGCCGCCGATCACGGCCGCGGCGATGACGTTCATCAGGAACTCACCGGTGCCCGCGCCCTGGTTGGCGGACGCGATCTTCGACGCGACGAAGAGGCCGCCGATCGCGGCGAAGGTGCCGGCGATCGCGAAGACCGAGATCCGGACCAGCTCCACGTTGATACCGGCACGGCGGGACGCCTCGACGCTGCCGCCGAGCGCGAAGACCTTGCGGCCGTAGGACGTGCGGCGCAGCACGAAGTCCGTGAGCAGCAGGAACGCGAGGAAGATCACGACGGCCAGGGGCAGGCCCTTGTACTGGTTGAAGACGATCGCCACGACGAAGGCCAGGATCGCGAGCAGCACCGTGCGGACGATGATCTCGTTCAGCGGCCGGGAGGGCACGCCCGCGGCCGCGCGGCGGCGGTTGTCGAAGAAGGCGGAGAGGAAGTACCCCGCGGTCACGACGATCGCCAGGCCGTAGGCGGCGGCCACATCGCTGAAGTAGTAGCTGGTCAGCTTGACGACGATGCCGTCGGAGTTCAGGTTGATGGTGCCGTTGCTGCCCAGGATCTGCAGCATGAAGCCCTGCCAGAACAGGAGTCCGGCCAGCGTCACCGCGAAGGCCGGGACGCCGATGCGGGCGAAGAAGAAGCCGTGGATGGCGCCGGCCACCGTGCCGGTGAGGATGGCCAGCACCAGGGCCAGCACCTCGTTCATCCCGTGCGTGATGTTCAGCACGGCGAAGGTGGCGCCCGCGACACCGCTGACCGAGCCGACCGACAGGTCGATCTCACCGAGCAGCAGGACGAAGACGATGCCGATGGCGATCATGCCCGTGCCGACCATGGCGACCGCCATGTTCGTGAAGTTGCCGGCGGTGAGGAAGTTGGAGTTCAGGCTGGTGAAGATGGCCCAGATGACCAGCAGGCCGACGACGACCGGGACGGACCCGAGGTCGCCCGCCTTCATCTTCCGCTTGAACTCGCTGAGGTAGCCCGCGAAGCCCTGCTCGCGCACGAGCAGCCGCGGGTCGACCGCGGTGGCCGCGCCGGAGGCCGCGGCGGGGTTGTCCACCGACTTGTCCTCGGCGGGTGTGGAGGTCTTGTCGATGCTCACTTCTTGATCTCCCCATTGGTGCGCGCCGCACGACGGGTCACGGCGTTCTCCGTGGCGCCCGTGATGGCGGAGATGATCTCTTCCTGCGAGGTCGACTTGACCTCGAAGACGCCGTTGTTGCGCCCGAGGCGCAGGACGGCGACCTTGTCGGCCACCGCCTTCACGTCGGCCATGTTGTGGCTGATGAGGATGACGGCGTGGCCGCGCTCGCGCAGCCGCTCCACGAGGTCGAGGACCTGTGCGGTCTGCTCGACACCGAGGGCGGCGGTGGGCTCGTCGAGGATGACCAGCTTGGGCTCACCGAGCATCGACCGGGCGATCGCCACGACCTGGCGCTGACCGCCGGAGAGCGAGGCGATCGGGATGCGGACGCTGGGGATGCGGATGGACAGCGTGTCCAGCAGCTCGCGGGAGCGGCGCTCCATCTCCACCTCGTCCAGGACACCGCGCTTGATGACCTCCCGGCCCAGGTAGAGGTTGCCGACCACGTCGATGTTGTCGCACAGCGCGAGGTCCTGGTAGACGGTCGCGATGCCCAGGTTCTGGGCGTCGTGCGGCCTGTTGATCGAGACGGCCTTGCCGTCCCATTCGATGGAGCCCTCATCGATGGGGTGCACGCCGGCGATCGTCTTGACCAGCGTGGACTTTCCGGCTCCGTTGTCGCCGACCAGGGCGACCACCTCACCGGCGTGGACCTCAAGCTCTACGTCGGTGAGCGCCTGGACGGCACCGAATCGCTTGGAGACTCCGCGCAACGCCAGCACGGGCGTAGCGGACACGTGAACCATCTCCTTCGCCGCCTGACCCGGCGGGAGGTTGTGCAGAAGTTTTCGGGGGGGGGTTCCGTCCGGCGCCCCGCCTAGCTTGCGGGGCTGTTGACGCGGGGCGCCGGAGGAAGCTGCGTGCAGCCGGTCCCGTACGCGCTCAGGCGGTACGGGAGGCGGGGCTGCTTACTTGAGACCGATCTTGTCGCAGGCCGCCTTGTACTTGCCGCCACAGATCTCGTCGATCGTGTAGAAGCCCTCCTTGACGACGGTCTCCTTGATGTTCTCCGTGGTCAGCGAGACGACCGGGACCAGCGTCGTCGGGATGCCCTTGGTGGTGGCGCTGTCGGCCTTGTCCTTGGCGATGGAGTCGAGCGACTTGCCCTGGGCGAGGGCGACGGCCATCTCACCGGCGACCGCGGCCTCCTGCGGGTAGGACTTGTAGACGCTCATGTACTGCTCACCGGTGACGATGCGCTGCACGCCCGCGAGTTCGGCGTCCTGGCCGGTGACCGGGATGTCGGCGATGCCCGCGCGCTTGAGGGCGGTGATGATGCCGCCCGCCATGCCGTCGTTGGCGGAGTAGACGCCGATGATCTTGTCCTTGCCGAGCGCCGAGATGGCGGCCTGCATGTTGGCGTTGGCGTTCTCCGGCTTCCACTCCTTGGTGTCGTAGGAGCGGCCGATGTTCACCTTGCCCTCGAGGACGGACATCGCGCCGTCCTTGAACTGGGCGGCGTTCGGGTCGGTGGAGGACCCGTTCATCATGACGATCTGGCCGTCCTTGGCCTTGTCGCCCAGCGCCTCCAGGAGGGCCTCGCCCTGCGTCTTGCCGACGGTGACGTTGTCGAACGAGGTGTAGGCGTCGATCGGCCCCTCGGCCAGGCGGTCGTAGGCGACGACCGGGATGTCGGCCTGCTCCGCCTTGGTGATCGAGCCGGCGATGGCCTTGGAGTCCACCGCGTCCACGATCAGCACGTCGACCTTGTTGGTGATCATCGTGTCGACCTGCTGCGCCTGCAACGTGGCGTCCTGCTTGGCGTTGGCGTAGACGACCTCGCCCTTGTTGTTCGTGAGCTCCTTGACCTTCTTCTCGATCAAGGGCTTGTCGAACTTCTCGTAGCGCGCGGTCTGGTTCTCCGGAAGGAGCAGACCGACCTTGATGGCGTCGCCCTTCTTCTCGGCGGAGCCCGAGGAGTCGCTGTTCTCGTCGGACTCGGCGGCGCTGCCGCAAGCGGCGAGCGAGACCGCCATCGCGGTGGTGACAACGGCAACGGCGGCACGACGCATACGCGTGTTCACTTCACTAACCTCCCTGACGAGGCCGCGTCGTTGCGGCCGAGGTGGCTGGAAGTCAACTCGGCCACACGTGCGACGTCAAGAAGTAAATCCTTAACGAGATGACAACGGTGCCATCCGTGCTCTAAGTGAAGGCAGGGGTGGCCGCCGACAGAGCGCCGGTCGCACTTCCGTCCAAAAGGGTCGAATCACCCATCTCGCTGAGGGCGAGGGCGAGCGCTCCGAGCACCTCCGCACGGCCCCCAAGTGCCCCGGGCAGAACGGAGAGTTGACGCGCCGCGCTGGGGATCGCGTAACGGCCGACGGACTCCCGGATCGGGCCGAGCACCAGCTCACCGGCCTCGGCGAGATCGCCGCCGAGGACGACGCGGCTCGGGTTGAGCAGGTTGCAGAGGTTGGCGACTCCACTGCCGATGTGGCGGCCGACGTCGGCGATCACCCGACGGCAGCCCGGGTCGCCGTCCCTCGCCAGCCGCACGACGCCTTCCATCGTCAGATCGGTGCCGTGGCTCGGCTGGAGCAGCGGGAGCACGTAGCGTGCGGCGGCGAAGGTCTCCAGGCAGCCCCGGTTTCCGCAGCGGCAGACGGGACCGGCTTCGTCGAGTGTAATATGCCCGATTTCGCCTGCGGTGCCGCCAGGACCGCGGTAGATCTTCCCGTTGATCACCAGCCCCGCGCCGACGCCGCTGGCGACCTTGATGTACGCCAGGTCCCGCACCCCCCGGCCGCTGCCCCAGACCAGCTCGCCCAGGGCGCCCAGGTTGGCGTCGTTGTCCACGTGCACCGGCACGCCGAGCCGCCCCCGCAGCTCCTCGGCGGGCCGGGTGCCGCCCCAGCCGGGCAGGATGGCGGTCGAGCCCAGCGTCCCGGACTCCACGTCGATCGGGCCGGGGACGCCGAGGCCCACTCCGGCGATCTTCGTGCGGTCGATGCCGGTCGCCGCGATCAGCCGGTCGACCAGCTGCTCCGCCCGGTCGAAGCCCTGCGCCGAGGACGCGTCGACGTCCAGCGGCTCGGACTCCTCGGCGAGTACCTGGTGGGCGAGGTTCCCGACCGCGACCCGCAGATGGGTGTGCCCGAAGTCCACGCCGATGACGATGCCGGCGTCCCCGCTCAGCGAGACGCTGCGGGCCCGGCGGCCGCCCGCCGAGGTGGGCGTGACCTCGACCGTTCCGCCGTCCTTCAGTTCCCTCACGATGTTCGAGACCGTCGCCGCGGACAGGCCCGTCGTCCTCGCGATCTCCGCCTGCGTGAGCGACCCGGCGAGCCGTACCGCTCGTACGACCCGTTCCAGGTTGGCTCGGTGCAGCGACGACTGCGACCCGGGAGTCTCCACGACGACCTCCTGCGCGCGGGGCCGCTTCGATGAGGCCCCGTCCATGTCCAACTAGTGAACTCTAAGCTGAGCCGTTCGGGTCGCCTCCCGTCAAGAGGTTGAACCGCATCCGGGTGCCCGCCACACATATCCGCACACGAGCGCGGCGGTGTTACTTCAGGGCGCCCGCCGTGAGCCCCTGGACCACCTGGCGCTGGAAGATGATGTACGCGGCCAGGACCGGCAGCATCGCCATCACCAGGCCCGCGAACAGGCCCGACCAGTCGCCCTTGTAGCCCTGGCTGACCGCCAGCTGCACCAGGCCCTGGGTGAGGACGTGCTTGTCCGGGTCCGTGTTCAGCACGGTCGGCAGCATGTACTGGTTCCACTGCCCCAGGAAGTTGAAGATCCCCACGCTGATCAGGCCCGGCTTGGCCATCGGCAGCATGACCTGGAAGAACGTCCGGGTGTGTGAGGCCCCGTCCACGAACGCCGCCTCCGCCACCGAACTGGGCAGGGTGCGGAAGAACCCGGTCAGGAAGAACACCGTGAAGGGCAGCGAATAGGCGATATAGACCAGGATCAGCCCGTGGATGCTGTTCAGCATTCCCATGTTGTCCACCACGTAGAACAACGGGACCAACGCGAGCATGATCGGGAAGCTCATGCCGGCGATGAACAAGTAATAGATGAACCGGTTGCCCGGAAAGTCGAACCGGGCCAGCACATAGGCCGCCATGGAGCCCAGCACCAGGGTGCCGACGAGCGAGCCGCCCACCACCATGACGGTGTTGAGGAAGTAGTCGCTCATGTGGGCCTGGGACCAGGCCCGCGACCAATTGTCGAAGTTCAGCTTGTCGGGGAGCGACCAGGGCGAGCCGAAGATGGAGGCGTCGTCCTTGAAGGAGGTCATCACCGCCCACACCAGCGGCATGCCGACCATGATCGCCCAGATGACGAGCACGCCGTGGGAGAAGACGTTGAGGGTGGTGCCCTCCTTCTTCCCCTTGCGTGGCCCGCTGGGCGGTGCGTCGCTCTTGCGGACGGGCGCGCCGGACTCGGCCGGTACGGGGGCGGGGGTCTCGGTCGTCTTCATTGATCAGTACTCCAGCCGCTCGCGCCGGCCCAGCCGCATCACGATGGCGGCGAAGGCCAGCGTGACGAGGAGCAGGGCGACGCCGATGGTGGTGGCGTAGGCGGCCTGACCGTCCCGGAACGCCTTCTGGTACACGTACAGGACCATCACGGTGGTCGAGTAGTCGGGTCCGCCGGGCCCGGTCGTCATGATCTGCACGACCGCGAACGACTCGGCGCCGAGCGCGAGGATGCCCATGTAGACCCAGCCGGACTGCACGGTGTCCCACAGCAGCGGCAGGGTGACCTTGAAGAAGGTGGTGGCGCGGTTGGCCCCGTCGAGCAGCGCGGCCTCGTACAGCTCCGCCGGGATGGAGGCCATGCCCGCGGAGAAGAGGACCACGAAGAAGCCGACGGTGGACCAGACGAGCACCGCCATCACGCACCACAGGGCGATGTTCGGGTCACCGAGCCACAGCGGCTGGACGGAGTCCAGGCCGATGCCGCGCAGCAGGGAGTTGATCGCGCCGCTGTCCGGGTTGTACGCGAACTGGAACAGCAGGGCGACGATCGCGATGGAGAGCACCTGCGGGAAGAAGTAGACGATCTTGTAGAAGCCCGAGCCGCGGACCCCCGTGATCGCCGGGCCGCCCCGGCGGCGGCGTCCGCCCACGTTGATCATGAAGGCGAAGAAGAGCGCCAGGCCGAGGGTGACCAGCGGCACCAGCAGGGCGAACATCACGCTGTGCTGCAACGACTTCCAGAAGATGTCGTCGTCGAGCATCCGCGAGTAGTTGTCGAAGCCGACCATCGAGAACTCGGGACTCAGGCCCGTCCAGTCCGTGAACGAGTAGTAGATGGACTGGATGAACGGCCAGATGACGAAAAGCGCGTACAGCCCCAGGGGAACCGCCAGGAACCCCACGATGAACCGGTACTTGCCGTGCTGCATTGCTACCGACCCCGATCTGCGCGCGGGTGGCGCCGCCAGGGCCCGTCCGGCGCGGTGGCGCCGGACAGGCCCTGGTGACGCGTCCTCACTGGTGCTTGTAGTGCTTGATCGACGAGTCCTTGGCGGCGTCGTCGGCGTAGCCCTGGATCTTCTTGATGGTCTCGGCCGGGGTGAGCCGGCCGGCCATCATCTCGCCCAGGCAGGAGACGCCGATCTTCTCCTTCTGGAGTTGCACGTACCAGTCCTGCATACGCGGGTTCACCACGTTGTCGCCGGCCAGTTCGAGCGCCGCGACGCCGGACTTGAGACCCGGGGTCAGCTCGATGCCGTCGGTGCCGCCGTTGTAGGCGCTCAGCGACTTCACCTTGCTGGTGAAGTTCTTCGAGGAGCCCTCGCTGAGCATGATGCGCAGCTGCTCCATGCCGCCGGCGCCGTTGGCCGCCTTGGCCGGGACGATGAAGGGCTCGCCGCCGGAGGCCCACATGGTGCCGAAGGGCATCTTGTCGGAGTCGTCGATGCCGGGCGGGGCGGAGACGGTGAGCCCGAAGTCCGCGGGGATGACCTTGGCCGACTCGTTCTCCACCCAGGAGCCGTTGGGGATGAACAGGGCGTCGCCCTTGGCCCAGGCGGTCTGCGACTGGATGTGGTCCAGGCCCGGGGTGCCCTTGAGGATGTAGCCCTTCTTGAACAGTTCGTACCAGGCCTCGAAGACCGTCTTGACCGCCGGGTGCTTCCAGGCGTTCGGCTCCAGGTTGTCGATGGCGTTCAGTACCTCGACGCCGCCGACCTTGGCGATCATCGGGGACATCGAGAAGGGGATGTAGTACGGGTACTTGCCCGCGTACGTCCAGCCGGCCATGCCCTTCTTCTTGGCCTTCTCGCAGACCGCGAGCATCTCGTCCCAGGTCTTGGGGTACTCCGCGTCGAGGGAGTCCAGGGCCTTCTGCGAGTACCAGTTGCCGTACACCGTGTAGGCGTAGTACAGGATCCAGACCGGGTCCCCGTCGAACTGGCCCATCTCCACGATGCCGGGCCGCAGCGTGTCGCGGACCTTCTTGTTCGGGTCGTCGTAGGACGGGGCGTCCAGCAGCGGGGTGAGGTCGGTGAGCTGCTTCTTGCCGACCAGGACGCCCATGTCCATCTGCTCGGCCCCGGAGTTGTCGACGAGGTCGGGCGGGTTGCCGCCGTTGAAGCGCGGCTGCAGGGTGGACTGGATCTTCTGCGTGGCGGAGAACTTCACCTCGGCCTTGGGGAAGGCCTTCTCGTACAGCTTCACGGCGTCCTCGGCGTACTCCTTGCCGAAGCCTCCGTCGAAGAGGACGAACTCCATCTGCGCGCTCTCGTTGACCGCGAGCGGGTTCTCGGCGGACTTCTTGCCCGCCTCGGCCTTCTCCTGGTCGTCCCCGCCGCCGCTCGCGCAGGCGGACAGGAAGCTCATCGTCGGTACGGAGATCAGGCCGAGCGCGGCGGACCGCTTGATCAGATCGCGGCGGCCGACGCCATTACCGTTGTTCTCGGCGGAAGTGGATCCCATGCTCAAGTCCTCGCCTTCTCCAGGACTCAGGCGGTGAACCGGATCCTCCCCGGCACCGCGATCGGGTCACGCTGGGTCGTGCAGGAAGTGCTGTTCGGACGCCTGGGAGGTCCCGAATTCGCGGTTCCCCCCTGAACCCCCAGTGGCCGACAGGTATAGTCCACTTCCCGCCAGCTGAGCAAGATCGAATGCAAGGTTGGCGGTACGTCTTTTCCGAGTTGAGACCTCCCGGAAATATGAGTGGCTTGTGCGCCACCTGCCGGAAGAATCCCCGGCATAAGCCCCGAACGCCACATCCAACACCCTTGACATCACATGCCACTTGACCCCTACTGGTCCTTGCGCAGTTGAGTTGACAACGTTGTCCCCAGCGCAGGGAGGGTGGCCAGGGCATGCAGTACAGAGTTCGGCACAGATGGGGTCCGGCGGTCGTGATGACGACCGCCTTCGCTTTGGCGGTGGGTTCGCAGGGTGCGGCGGTCGCGCTGCCCGCCGCGCCCGCCAAGGCCGACCGGGAGTTCGCTTCGTCGTTCGAGGCGGACGACCCGCTTCCGGACTGGCTCAGCACCGTGGACACGGGCCCGGACGGCGACAAGCGGTCCGCGGGCGTGGACGGCGGCTACAGCACCGGCATACCGGGCAACGTGACCGACCACGTCACCGATGTGCGGGCCAGCGCCGAGAACACGGGCGGCGGGGAGGTGAAGGAGAACCTCGTCGACGGCGAGCCGGGCACCAAGTGGCTGACCTTCGAGAAGACCGGCTGGGTCGAGTTCGACCTGGACGAACCGGCAAAGATCACCAAATACGCTCTCACTTCGGCCAACGACCACGACGAACGCGACCCGGCGGACTGGACGCTGAAGGGCTCGGCGGACGGCGAGAACTGGCAAACGCTGGACACTCGCTCCGGGGAGTCCTTCGACGAGCGGTTCCAGACGAAGACGTACGACCTCGCCGAGGCCGCCGAGTTCCAGCACTTCCGGCTGGAGGTCACCAAGAACAACGGCGCCGGCGACGCGCTCCAGCTCGCCGACGTCCAGCTGGCCACCGCGGCGACCGACACACCCGTCCCCGAGGACATGCTCTCCCTCGTCGACCGCGGCCCGAGCGGCTCACCGACCGCGAAGGCGGGCGCCGGCTTCACCGGCAAGCGGGCCCTCAAGTACGCCGGCCGGCACACCGCGGACGGCCGGGCCTACTCGTACAACAAGGTCTTCGACGTCGACGTGAGGGTCGACCGCCGCACGGAGCTGTCGTACAAGGTCTTCCCCTCGATGGCGGACGGCGACCTCGACTACGACGCCACGAACGTCTCCGTCGACCTCGCCTTCACCGACGGCACCTACCTGAGCGACCTCAAGGCGACGGACCAGCACGGCTTCCCGCTGACGCCGCGCGGCCAGGGCGACGCCAAGATCCTCTACGTCAACCAGTGGAACAGCGTGAAGTCGGGGATCGGGTCGGTCGCGGCCGGCAAGACCGTCGACCGGATCCTGGTGGCGTACGACTCCCCCAAGGGCCCGGCGAAGTTCCGCGGCTGGCTGGACGACGTGACCATCGAGCGCGTGAAGCCGGAGCGTCCGAAGGCCCACCTCTCCGACTACGCGCTGACCACCCGGGGCACCAACTCCAGCGGCAGCTTCTCCCGCGGCAACAACTTCCCCGCGACCGCCGTACCGCACGGCTTCAACTTCTGGACACCGGTGACCAACGCCGGTTCGCTGAGCTGGCTGTACGACTACGCGCGCGGCAACAACGCGGACAACCTGCCGACGCTCCAGGCGTTCGGCGCGAGCCACGAGCCGAGCCCGTGGATGGGCGACCGGCAGACCTTCCAGGTGATGCCGTCCGCCGCCTCCGGCACCCCGGACACCGGCCGCGAGGAACGCGAGCTGGCCTTCCGGCACGAGAACGAGACAGCCAGGCCGTACTACTACGGCGTACGGTTCGAGAACGGCCTGAAGGCCGAGATGGCGCCGACCGACCACGCGGCGATGATGCGCTTCACCTACCCCGGTGACGACGCGAGCGTGATCTTCGACAACGTCGAGGACAAGGCCGGCCTGACCCTGGACAAGGAGAACGGCACCTTCCAGGGCTACTCGGACGTCAAGTCCGGGCTGTCCACGGGCGCCACCCGCCTCTTCGTCTACGGCGAGTTCGACTCCAAGGTCACCGGCGGCGACTCCAGCGGCGTCAAGGGCCACCTGCGCTTCGACGCGGGCCGGGACCGCACCGTGACGCTGCGCATCGCGACCTCGCTGATCGGCGTCGACCAGGCGAAGGACAACCTGCGCCAGGAGATCCCGAAGCGCGCCTCCTTCGACAAGGTCAAGCGCGACGCCCAGAAGCAGTGGGACGCGATCCTCGGCAAGGTCGAGGTCGAGGGCGCCACGCAGGACCAGCTGACCACGCTGTACTCCAGCCTCTACCGGCTGTACCTGTACCCGAACGCGGGCCACGAGAAGGTCGACGGCACGTACAAGTACGCCTCCCCGTTCTCCAAGGCGGTCAAGGAGGACACCCCGACCGAGACCGGCGCCAAGATCGTCGACGGCAAGGTCTACGTGAACAACGGCTTCTGGGACACCTACCGGACCACCTGGCCCGCGTACTCCTTCCTGACTCCGTCCAAGGCCGGTGAGCTGGTCGACGGCTTCGTGCAGCACTACAAGGACGGCGGCTGGACCTCGCGCTGGTCCTCCCCCGGCTACGCGGACCTGATGACCGGCACCTCCTCGGACGTGGCGTTCGCCGACGCCTACGTCAAGGGCGTCGACTTCGACGCGAAGGCGGCGTACGACGCGGCCGTCAAGAACGCCACCGTCGTGCCCCCGTCCTCGGGCGTGGGCCGCAAGGGCATGGCGACCTCGCCCTTCCTCGGCTACACCTCCACGGAGACGCACGAGGGCATGTCGTGGGCGCTGGAGGGCTACCTCAACGACTACGGCATCGCCAAGATGGGCGAGAAGCTCTACAAGGAGACCGGCGAGAAGCGGTACAAGGAGGAGTCGGCGTACTTCCTCAACCGCGCCCAGGACTACGTCAACATGTTCGACTCCAAGGCCGGCTTCTTCCAGGGCAAGGACCTCGCGGGCGACTGGCGCGTGGACTCCGAGAAGTACGACCCGCGCGTGTGGGGCTACGACTACACGGAGACCAACGGCTGGGGCTACGCCTTCACCGCCCCGCAGGACAGCCGGGGCCTGGCCAACCTGTACGGCGGCCGGGACGGCCTCGGCGACAAGCTCGACGAGTACCTCGCCACGCCGGAGACGGCCTCACCGGAGTTCAAGGGCTCCTACGGCGGTGTCATCCACGAGATGACCGAGGCGCGGGACGTCCGCATGGGCATGTACGGGCACTCCAACCAGGTCGCCCACCACGCCCTGTACATGTACGACGCGGCCGGGCAGCCCCACAAGACGCAGAAGAACGTCCGCGAGGTGCTCTCCCGCCTGTACACCGGCAGTGACATCGGCCAGGGCTACCACGGTGACGAGGACAACGGCGAGCAGTCGGCCTGGTTCCTCTTCTCCGCCCTCGGCTTCTACCCGCTGGTGATGGGCAGCGGCGAGTACGCCATCGGCTCCCCGCTGTTCACCAAGGCGACCGTCGAGCTGGAGAACGGCCGCAAGCTGGTCGTGAAGGCCCCGAAGAACAGCACGAAGAACGTCTACGTGCAGGGCCTGAAGGTCAACGGCAAGCGCTGGAACTCGACCTCGCTCCCCCACTCGCTGATCGCGAAGGGCGGCGTCCTGGAGTTCGACATGGGCTCGAAGCCCTCCTCGTGGGGCACCGGCAAGAACGCGGCACCGGTGTCGATCACCAAGGACGACGAGGTGCCGACGCCGCGCGCGGACGCGATCGAGGGCGAGGGTGCCCTGTTCGACGACACGTCGGCGACGGACGCGGCCGTGACGTCGGTGGACCTGCCGGTGTCCCAGAAGGGCGCCAAGGCTCTCCAGTACACGCTGACGTCGTCGGCGGACCACGCGAAGGCCCCGACCGGCTGGAAGCTCCAGGGCTCGGCCGACGGCACGACATGGCGGACGCTGGACCAGCGCTCAGGCGAGTCCTTCGCCTGGGACCGGCAGACCCGGGCGTTCTCGGTGAAGTCGCCGGGGACGTACGCGAAGTACCGGCTGGTCCTGGACGGCGAGCACACGCTGGCGGAGGTGGAGCTGCTGTCGTGAGGGTGACCGTGTAATGACGGTGCGGGGTACGCCGGGTGAACGGCGTACCCCGCGGCCAAGGCACCGCACAACGGCCGAGGGCCGCACCCCCGTCACCGGGGATGCGGCCCTCAAACCGTTGTGCGCCGCCGCCTACTTGCGGATCAGGCTGCGCAGCACGTACTGCAGGATGCCGCCGTTGCGGTAGTAGTCCGCCTCGCCGGGGGTGTCGATGCGGACGACCGCGTCGAACTCGACACCGGTGTCGGTGGTGACCTTCACCGTGCGCGGGGTGGTGCCGTCGTTCAGCTCGGTGACGCCGGAGACGGAGAACGCCTCCTCGCCGGTCAGGCCGAGGGAGCCGGCCGTCTGGCCCTCCGGGAACTGGAGCGGCAGGACGCCCATGCCGATGAGGTTCGAGCGGTGGATGCGCTCGTAGGACTCGGCGATGACGGCCTTGACGCCGAGGAGCGCGGTGCCCTTGGCGGCCCAGTCGCGGGACGAGCCGGAGCCGTACTCCTTGCCGGCCAGGACGACGAGCGGGATGTCCTGCTCGATGTAGTTGCGGGAGGCGTCGTAGATGAACGACACGGGGCCGTCCGCCTGCGTGAAGTCGCGGGTGTAGCCGCCCTCGGTGCCCGGCGCGATCTGGTTGCGCAGGCGGATGTTGGCGAACGTGCCGCGGATCATGATCTCGTGGTTGCCGCGGCGCGAGCCGTAGCTGTTGAAGTCGCGGCGCTCGACGCCGTGCTCCGTCAGGTACTTGCCGGCCGGGGTGTCGGCCTTGATGGCGCCGGCGGGCGAGATGTGGTCCGTCGTCACCGAGTCGCCCAGCTTGGCGAGCACGCGGGCGCCGGAGATGTCCTCGACCGGGGCCGGCTCCATGCCCATGCCCTCGAAGTACGGGGGCTTGCGCACGTAGGTGGACTCGCTGTCCCACTCGAAGGTGTCGCCGGTGGGGATCGACAGCGCCTGCCACTGGGCGTCGCCCGCGAAGACGTCGCTGTAGGACTTGGAGAACATGTCCTCGCCGATGGTGTTGGCGACGACGTCGTTGACCTCGGCCTCGGTCGGCCAGATGTCCTTCAGGTAGACCGGGTTGCCGTCCTGGTCGGCACCGAGAGCGTCCTTGGTGATGTCCACCTTCATGGAGCCCGCGAGGGCGTACGCGACGACCAGCGGCGGGGACGCCAGGTAGTTCATCTTGACGTCGGGGTTGATCCGGCCCTCGAAGTTGCGGTTGCCGGAGAGCACCGAGGTGACGGCCAGGTCGTGGTCGTTG
Source organism: Streptomyces sp. NPDC056296 (assembly GCF_042268605.1). Taxonomy (NCBI): domain Bacteria; kingdom Bacillati; phylum Actinomycetota; class Actinomycetes; order Kitasatosporales; family Streptomycetaceae; genus Streptomyces; species Streptomyces sp. NPDC056296. The sequence continues at coordinate 30,165 of NZ_JBHJRX010000067.1, forward strand.
ACGGCCTTGGAGACCTCGTCCGGCAGCGGGCCGGAGTTGCCGATGCAGGTGGTGCAGCCGTAGCCGACGAGGTTGAAGCCGACCTTGTCGAGGTACGGGGTCAGGCCCGCCTTCTCGAAGTAGTCGGTGACGACCTTGGAGCCCGGGGCGAGGGTGGTCTTGACCCACGGCTTGCGGGTCAGGCCCTTCTCGACCGCCTTCTTGGCCACCAGGGCGGCGGCGACCATGACGTACGGGTTGGAGGTGTTGGTGCAGGAGGTGATGGCCGCGACCGTCACCGCACCGTGGTCCAGCTCGTAGGTCGTGCCGTCGGGGGCGGTGACCGGGACCGGGTTGGACGGGGCGCCGTTCGGGGTGACGGCCGGGGAGTCGGAGGCCGGGAAGGACTCCTTGCCCGCCTCGTCCACGACGTCCACGTAGTTGAGGACGTCCTGCTTGAACTGCTGGGCGGCGTTCGCGAGGACGATGCGGTCCTGCGGGCGCTTCGGGCCGGCGATGGAGGGCACGACCGTGGAGAGGTCGAGCTCCAGCTTCTCGGAGAAGTCCGGCTCGGCCTTCGGGTCCAGCCAGAGGCCCTGCTGCTTGGCGTACGCCTCGACGAGCGCGACCTGCTGGTCGCTGCGGCCGGTCAGGCGCATGTAGTTCAGCGTCTCGTCGTCGATCGGGAAGATCGCGGCGGTGGAGCCGAACTCCGGCGACATGTTGCCGATGGTGGCGCGGTTGGCGAGGCTCGTGGCCGCCACACCCTCGCCGTAGAACTCGACGAACTTGCCGACGACGCCGTGCCCCCGCAGCATCTCGGTGATCGTGAGGACCAGGTCGGTGGCGGTGGTGCCGGGCGTCAGCTCGCCGGTCAGCTTGAAGCCGACGACGCGCGGGATCAGCATGGAGACCGGCTGGCCGAGCATCGCGGCCTCGGCCTCGATACCGCCGACGCCCCAGCCGAGGACGCCGAGGCCGTTGACCATGGTGGTGTGCGAGTCGGTGCCGACCAGGGTGTCGGGGTAGGCCTTGCCGTCACGGGTCATGACGACGCGGGCCAGGTGCTCGATGTTCACCTGGTGGACGATGCCGGTGCCCGGCGGGACGACCTTGAACTCGTCGAACGCGGTCTGGCCCCAGCGCAGGAACTGGTAGCGCTCCTTGTTGCGGCCGTACTCCAGGTCGACGTTCTGCTTGAAGGCGTCGTTGGTGCCGAACTTGTCGGCGATGACGGAGTGGTCGATGACCAGCTCGGCCGGGGCCAGCGGGTTGATCTTCGCCGCGTCGCCGCCGAGCTCCTTGACGGCCTCGCGCATGGTGGCGAGGTCGACGACACAGGGCACGCCGGTGAAGTCCTGCATGATCACGCGGGCCGGCGTGAACTGGATCTCCTGCGACGGCTGGGCCTGCGAGTCCCAGCCGCCGAGGGCGCGGATGTGGTCGGCGGTGATGTTCGCGCCGTCCTCGGTGCGGAGCAGGTTCTCCAGCAGCACCTTCAGGCTGTAGGGAAGGCGCGCGGAGCCCTCGACCTTGTCCAGCCGGAAGATCTCGTACGACTCGTCGCCCACCTGCAGTGTGCTGCGGGCGTCGAAGCTGTTCGCCGACACGACAGTCTCCTTCATTTATGTGCGCGTACCACCGCATCCTGCCGTCACGCCGCCTTGGCCGATCCGCTAAGGTGGGGCTAAGTTAGGTAACCCTTACCACCGGACCCGATAGCGGCCTGCGGCTGCGGTGCGCCTCGGCAGATATCTCGATGTCGAGATAACTCTAGTACATGGGGGCGGACTGGTCATGCCCGGGCGCGGTGTGGCGTACGCCCCACCCGGCACCCGCCCCGGGTGACCCGCACGGCCATCATTACGCGGAACGATGGCCATCACTGCGCGGAACGGGGGTATCCGACTTGCGCCGGGAACACCCGGCGCGACTCGGAAGGAGGCACGATGCCCCTCACGTTCCGCAAGAGCTTCCGGATCCTCCCGGGAGTACGACTGAACATCAACAAACGTTCCTGGTCCATCACGACCGGCGGCAGGAACGGCCCGCGCCACACCCGCAGCAGCACGGGACGTCGTACGACATCAGTCGATTTGCCCGGACCTTTCGGATGGCGGCGCACCCGCTCGACCAGGCATCATTGAGGCGGCGTTGACGGCCCGTCACTCCAACGGACCCCCCGAGAGGTGCCATCTCATATCTGAGATAGCCTCAACCTCATGGCAGACGACTACCTCGTACGCATCGGCAGGCTCATCCGTGACGCCCGGCAGCACCGCGGCTGGACGCAGTCACAGCTTGCCGAGGCGCTCGGCACCAGTCAGAGCGCCGTCAACCGCATCGAGCGCGGCAACCAGAACATCAGCCTTGAGATGATCGCCCGCATCGGCGAAGCGCTGGACAGCGAAATCGTCTCTCTCGGCTACGCGGGCCCGATGCACCTGCGGGTGGTCGGCGGCCGGCACCTCTCCGGCGCCATCGACGTCAAGACCAGCAAGAACGCCTGCGTGGCCCTGCTGTGCGCCTCACTGCTCAACAAGGGGCGCACGGTGCTGCGCCGGGTCGCCCGCATCGAGGAGGTCTACCGCCTCCTGGAGGTGCTGAACTCCATCGGCGTACGCACCCGCTGGATCAACGACGGCACCGACCTGGAGATCGTGCCGCCGGCCGAGCTGGACATGGAGGCCATCGACGCCGAGGCCGCCGTCCGCACCCGCTCCATCATCATGTTCCTCGGCCCGCTGCTGCACCGCATGGACCGTTTCCGGCTGCCCTACGCCGGCGGCTGCGACCTCGGCACCCGGACCATCGAGCCGCACATGATCGCGCTGCGCCGGTTCGGCCTGGACGTCGCCGCGACCGAGGGCCACTACCACGCGGTGGTCGACCGTCAGGTACGCCCGGACCGCCCGATCGTGCTGACCGAGCGGGGCGACACGGTCACCGAGAACGCGCTCCTCGCGGCCGCCCGCCACGACGGCGTCACCGTCATCCGCAACGCCTCCTCCAACTACATGGTCCAGGACCTCTGCTTCTTCCTCGAAGCCCTGGGCGTCCGCGTCGAAGGCATCGGCACCACCACCCTCACCGTGCACGGCATGCCGGTCATCGACGCCGACGTGGACTACTCCCCCTCCGAGGACCCGGTGGAGGCGATGAGCCTGCTGGCCGCCGCCGTGGTCACCGAGTCCGAGCTGACGGTCCGCCGCGTCCCCATCGAGTTCCTGGAGATCGAGCTGGCGGTCCTGGAGGAGATGGGCCTCGACCACGACCGCACCCCGGAGTACTTCGCCGACAACGGCCGTACGCGCCTGGTGGACCTCACCGTCCGGCCGTCGAAGCTGGAGGCGCCCATCGACAAGATCCACCCGATGCCCTTCCCCGGCCTGAACATCGACAACGTCCCCTTCTTCGCGGCCATCGCCGCCTCCGCCCAGGGCCAGACCCTCATCCATGACTGGGTCTACGACAACCGCGCCATCTACCTGACCGACCTCAACCGCCTCGGCGGACGCCTCCAACTCCTGGACCCCCACCGCGTCCTGGTCGAGGGCCCCACCCGCTGGCGCGCCGCCGAGATGATGTGCCCGCCGGCCCTGCGCCCCGCCGTGGTCGTCCTCCTGGCGATGATGGCCGCCGAGGGCACGTCGGTGCTGCGCAACGTCTACGTCATCAACCGCGGGTACGAGGACCTGGCCGAGCGGCTGAACTCGATCGGGGCGCAGATCGAGATCTTCCGGGACATCTGACAGTTCCAAGAAGGGGTGGTGCGCATCCCCGTGCGGTTGAAGCGTTCGACCTTGTCATCGGTCCCAGCTCTTGCGGCAGGGCCAGGCGTTGTCGGTCAGCACCCGCAACCCCGCCCGGCCTGAGGTTCCCCGCACGGGATGCGACGCAAGCGGGGCCGGAGGACGTGTCGTCCCTCCGGCCCCGCCGTGCTGCCTGGGCCCCGCCGGCCTCCGCGCGGGACCGGTTGTCCCGGGGGCTCAGGCGGTCGGTGGGTCCGCCGGTCAGTAGGCGGAGTCGACGTTGTCCATGGAGCCGTACTTGTCGGCCGCGTAGTTGCAGGCGGCGACGATGTTGGCGACCGGGTCGGTGATGGAGTCCTTCGTGCCCTTGACGTGATAGGCGTCGAAGGTGGGCTGGATCGTCTGGAGCAGGCCCTTCGAGGGGATGCCGTTCTGGGCGTTGACGTCCCAGTTGTTCTGCGCGTTCGGGTTGCCGGACGACTCGCGCATGATGTTGCGGTGCACGCCCTCGTAGGTGCCCGGGATGTTCTTGGCGTGCATGACGTCCAGGGCGGTGCGGATCCAGCCGTCGAGGTCGTCGCCGTGCTTCTTCTCGCCGGCCTTGACCATGGCCTCGATCTTGTCGGTCTGGGCCTGGGTCTGCGCGGTGGAGGCCTTGGCCGGCTCGGCGGCGTGTGCCGGGCTCGGGACGAGGGTGAGGCTGACGGCGGCGGCGCCCGCGGCGGCGAGGGAGGCCACGGCGGACTTGCGGAGGTGGGGGCGGCGCATGAGGGCGTGCATGGGTGTACCTCTCCATTCGGGAACGTGATGGGGAGGCCGACGGGGGGTCGGCGACGCGGTGTCCGCGTGGGACGCGTCTTCGCGTCATCAGGGCCGGTGTCTGGATCCCGGACGGGCTTTCCCCGTCCCGGTCCGGCGCTCGGCTCCCCGGTACGCCGAACACACTGCGGAACGTTCCGGCGCCGCGACAAGTGTGTGACCTACTACGCCGCTTCGCAGACCGGCCACGTGACTCGCCCGGACGGCCGTCGACCACGCGGGCGAGCGGCCGTCGGGCGTCTACTAACCCCGGCCCCGTGTGACGTGAACCCTGTGCGCGCCCTCACAGAGCCGGTCACCCGGCGGTCAGTTCTCGTCACCCTGCGGAGGCAGGTGCCTCACGTAACGGAACGGAACGGTCACCTTCCGGGGTCGCGAGGAAGGCCGACGTCCCGGTATCAGGCGAGGTGGTGCACGGGGACACGCGTGACGAAGGTGTGTCAGTCGGTATGCGCAGAACTCCGCGCCCGCCGCGGCCGGGGGGACGCGCCTCGACGGGACCGCGTGCCTAGGTGTACTGCCCAGCCAGGTTGGTCGAGTTTGTGCGACGACACGGTCTGAATCTGTAGGACGACGAAGGCCTCCGGTTGTGGAGTGGAGCTGTCGAGGAACCGCTCCGCCAACCAGGAGGCCTTCATGTCTCACGCTAACGCCGCTCTGACGCCCCGTGCACGTCTTCGCCTGGCGCGTCTGATTGTGGATGAGGGATGGCCCATCGCCCGTGCAGCCGAGCGCTACGACGTGTCCTGGCCCACCGCCAGGCGATGGGCCGACCGGTACGCCCAATCCGGGCCGGCCGCGATGGCCGACCGGTCCTCACGGCCTCACAGGAGCCCGGCCCGGACCACTCAGCCACAGGTCCGCAAGATCGTGCACCTGCGCTGGAAGCAGCGGCTGGGACCGGTCCAGATCGCCGGACGGCTGGGCATGCCCGCCTCGACCGTCCACGCCGTCCTGACCCGCTGCCGGATCAACCGCCTGTCCCACATCGACCGCGCCACCGGGGAGCCGGTCCGCCGCTACGAACACCCCCACCCCGGCGCCATGCTCCACATCGACGTCAAGAAACTCGGCAACGTCCCCGACGGCGGCGGATGGCGCTACGTCGGACGCGTCCAGGGCCGCAGAAACCGTGCCGCCACACCCGACAGGCCCCGCAACAAGTACCGCGGCCCGCTGCTGGGAACCGCCTTCGTCCACACCGTCGTCGACGACCACTCCCGCGTCGCCTACGCCGAGATCCGCGACGACGAGACCGCCGCCACCGCAGTCGGTGTCCTGGGCCGGGCGGTCGGCTGGTTCGCCGCCCGCGGGGTGAGCGTCGAGCGGGTCCTGACCGACAACGGCTCGGCCTACCGCTCCCGACACTGGACCCAAGCCTGCGCCGAGCTCGCGATCACCCCGAAGAAGACCCGGCCCTACCGGCCACAGACGAACGGCAAGGTCGAACGCTTCCACCGCACCCTCGCCGACGGCTGGGCCCTTGGACGCTTCTACTCCAGCGAATCAGCCCGCCGCAAAGCCCTGCCGGCCTGGCTCCATCACTACAATCACCACCGCCCCCACACCGCAACCGGCGGCAAACCACCCGTCACCAGGTTGACCAACGTCCCTGGGCAGTACACCTAGGACCGTGAGCAGGTCGTTCAGCACCGTTTCCTCCTCGACCCGGACACCGCACTCGGCGAGAGCGACGGCGAGGGCCGGGTTCCACAGGAGGTCATCTCGCCCGACCCTTCCACCGCGGTCCCGAGCTCACATGGGAGTTGCGCACACGCACTCCGCCCAGACCGTCTTGCCCGGACCTCCCGGCCGGAGGTTCCAGCCCCAGCGGGTGGCGAGACCCGCGACCAGCAGCAGCCCCCGGCCGCTGGTGTCCTCTGCGCCGGGGGCGGGCAGCGCGTCCGGTCCGGGTGGTGTGCGTTCGGTACGGGTGTCGGTGACCTCGATCCTGACCGTGCGGGCGTGTTCGCTCGCGTGCAGGAGCAGATGAAAGTCTCGGCTGGGGACGTGACCGTGCCGTACCGCGTTGGCGGTCAGCTCACCGACGACCAGCACGATCTCCTCGTGCGGGTCGGTGCCGTACGGGATTCCCCAGGCGTCCAATCGGTGTGCGGCCAGCCGGCGGGCAAGTCGGGCGCCCCGTGGGGTGGAGGTGAAGCGCATCTCGAATGTGCGGTTCAAGTCGCCGCTGAGACAGTCGGGTTCGGAGGCGCTGATGGGGCTGGGGAGTTGGCTCGTCATGCCGACAACGGTGTCTTCGGTCGCGTAGCGTGACCAGCGGTGACGCACCGACGCGGCCCGTTGTACGCGTTGGGGCGGTACGGGTACGAGACGCGCGGCGTGACGAGGCCGCCGGGGTGGCGTTGGGCCAGGGAGGCGGTACCGATGACCGAGGTTGCACGCGAAGGGGCCGACACCGTCGTGGCGGACGACGCGGGACAGGCGACGGCGGACACGTCCGGCCAGGCCGTGGTCGTCGCGTTCGGGCAGACGATGAAGACACTGCGGGTACGGGCGGGGATGGAACGGGAGGAGTTCGGCCGGCGGATCGGGTACTCGGCGTCCACGGTCGCGTCGTACGAGCAGGGGCGGCGGATCCCCTCGCCCAGGACCATCGAGCGTGCCGACGAGGTTCTGGACGCGGGCGGGTTGCTGACGGCGTGGAAGGAGCAGGTGGAGCGGGCTCAGTATCCGGTGTTCTTCCAGGGGATGGCCGCCTTGGAGAAGGAGGCCATCGAGTTGCTCTCGTACGACACGCTGGTGGTCAAGGGCCTGCTCCAGACCGAGGAGTACATGAGGGCTGTACTGGCTATGCGGCGGCCCCCTCTGGGCCAGGAGACCATCGAGCAGCGCGTGGCCGCCCGGTTGGCCCGGCAGGACATCTTCGACCGGCAGCCCGCACCACTTCTCAGCTTCGTGATGGACGAGTCGGTATTGCGGCGACGGCTTGGTGGAAAGGGCGTGAGGCGAGGGCAGTTGGAGCATCTACTACTCGTTGGCCAGAAGCGAAACGTCGAAATGCAGGTCACGCCGCTCGACTGTGAGGAATGTGCGGGCGTGGACGGAGCGTTCACGGTCGTCACGCGTGACGACGGCAAGAAGTTCGCGTACACCGAGGCACAGGGGTCCAGCACTCTTCAGACCGACCCACAGCAGGCAGCGCTCGCCGCCGCCCGTTATGGGATCACCGATCACAGGCTCTCACTCCGCGAGAGTCCCTTGAGTTCGTCGAGAGGTTGCTGGGAGAGCTATGAACACCGCTGAGTCCTCGGCCGTCGCTTCCAGCCTCGCCTGGTTCAAGAGCAGCTACAGCGGAGCGGAGGGCGGCGACTGCATCGAGGTCGCGGCCGACATGAGAACCGTGCACGTCCGGGACTCCAAGGCGATAACCGGACCCGTCATCCGTGTGTCACGCGAGGCGTGGGCGGGATTCATCAGAGAGGCCTGACGGTCGCACGTCAAGCGTGAGCCCTGTCGCCCGATCAAGGACGGCAGGGCTCTCGCAGGCCTCTAAGACAGTGATAGCCCTCTGGGACCTTTCCGGGACTTCCGGCCGCATCAACGGGTATGAGCGTGAAACAGTCGAGCAGCCATTCGTGCAGCTCAGCGATGACGACCGTCATGCGGCAGGTCACTGCGTCCGCTGGTCTCTGCCGGGACATCTGAGCGTCTGGGCCGCCGTCGAAAGCACCGGTGGTGGCTGTCATCGGCAGCCCGGTGCGAGGCCGTGACCGGTCCCCCGTGCCGGTCACGCCCTCGCTGGTGTGGAGGTCGGTCATCGGCGGATCAGCAGCATCCGTCCGCGACGGCGGGCTCCTCCTCCTCGGCTCCGTCCGAGGCGGATGAGCAGGCGCTGCCCCGCTGTTTGGCGAGGGTGTCGGCGTCGGCCTTGACGACGTACACCTCCCAGGGTTCCCGGCCAGGGCCGTGGACCCAGACCTTGTCCTGGAGGGCGTAGCAGCAGGCCGTGTCGTTCTCCTCGACCGTGGCCAGGTCCGCCTCGCTGAGGCGGGTGGTGGCGGCGTGGACGGCCTCCGCGCTGTCGACCTCGACGCCGAGGTGGTCCAGGCGGGTCGCCCCGCTCGGCTCGCCTTCGATGAGGACGAGCTTGAGCGGGGGTTCGGTGATGGCGAAGTTGGCGTAGCCGTCACGGAGTTTGGCGGGCCCGGTGCCGAAGAGTTTCGTGTAGAAGGCTACGGATTCGGCGAGATCGGGGACGCGGAGGGCGAGTTGTACGCGGGACATGGCGGACCTCCTTGTGTGGGAGAGGGTCAGCAGCCGCCGGAGGCGGCCGGGGCGCCGACGCCGATCTGCGGCGTGGTCGGGGCCGCGCAGCAGCCGCCGCCCGCGTCGCTCTGCGCGGCGTCGGGCTCGTCGAACAGGCCGGCGCCGCCGCAGACGCCGGTCTCCGGCAGGGTCAGCTCGACGCGCTCGGCCGCCTCGTGGTCGCCGGCCAGGGCGGCGGTGATGGAGCGGACCTGCTCGTAGCCGGTCATGGCGAGGAACGTGGGGGCGCGGCCGTAGGACTTCATGCCGACCAGGTACACGCCCTGTTCCGGGTGGGACAACTCCTTCACCCCGTGCGGGTAGACCGTGCCGCAGGAGTGGGCGTTCGGGTCGATCAGCGGGGCGAGCGCGGTCGGGGCCTGGAGCCGCTCGTCCAGACCGAGGCGGAGCTCGGAGAGGAAGGAGAGGTCGGGGCGGAACCCGGTCAGGACGATGACCTCGTCGACCGCGTCCAGGCGGCGGCCGTCCTCGGCGACGAGGACCAGCCGGTCGCCGTCCCGCTCGACGGCCTCCGTGCGGAATCCGGTGACGGCACTCGCGTGCCCCGCCTCCACCGCCGCCTTGGCGCGCAGGCCGAGGGCGCCGCGGGCCGGGAGCTGATCGGCCTCGCCACCGCCGTACGTGGCGTCGCCGATGCCCCGGCGCAGGATCCACACCGCGTGCGTGTCCACCTCTTCCCCGGCCAGGTCGGCCAGAAGGGCGAGGGCGGTGAAGGCGGAGGCGCCGGAGCCGACGACCGCCGTGCGCTTGCCCGCGTACCGGGCTCGTACGGCCGGGTCCTTCAGGTCCGGGACGCGGTGGGCGATGCGGTCGGCCGCCGTCCGCTCGCCGAGGGCAGGGAGGCCGTCGGCACCCAGCGGGCTGGGCACGGACCAGGTGCCGGAGGCGTCGATGACGGCTCGGGCGGTGATCCGCTCCTCGCCGCCGTCCGACGTCCGGATGTGCACGGTGAAGGGCCGCTCCTCCCGGCCGGCGTCGACGATCCGGTCACGGCCGGCGCGGGCCACTCCGGTGACCCTCGCTTCGTAGCGGACCTTGTCGCCGAGGGTGTCGGCGAGCGGCTGGAGGTAGCGCTCGGCCCAGTCACCGCCGGTCGGGTAGGTCGTGCCTTCGGGGCGGACCCAGCCGGTCGGGGCCAGCAGCTTCTCGGCCGCCGGGTCGGTGACCTCGGCCCACGTCGAGAACAGGCGGACGTGCGACCAGTCACGGACGGCACTTCCGGCGGACGGGCCGGCCTCCAGGACCAGGGGTTCCAGGCCGCGTTCGACGAGGTGTGCGGCGGCGGCCAGGCCGATCGGGCCGGCTCCGATGACCACGACGGGCAGGTTCTGCTTCTGCATGGCGGGCGGTTCCTTCGATTCCTTGCGGGCGGGCGGAGTGGGAAAGGGCGGCGGCCGTCTTTCGACCTCGCTGCTTTGATATTCATCGATGATCTGCGCTGCCAGCATGGCATCTGATTCGATGAACGTCAAGATAGACATTCATCGAAACCCGAGTTCGGATTCGACGTGTGTCAACATAGACGTATGTCGAATGTCAAGGCGCTGCCGCTTCTGGAACCCCAGGCCCCCGACGCCGCGGTGCCGTGCTGCCCGCCGCTGAGCGAGCGCCCCTTCACCGCCGAGGAGGCCGAGCGGACCGCGCGGATGTTCAAGGCGCTCGGGGACCCGGTACGGCTGCGGCTGTTCTCGGCCGTCGCCTCGCACGAGGGCGGTGAGGCGTGCGTCTGCGACATCTCCGACGTCGGCGTCTCCCAGCCGACCGTCTCCCACCACCTGAAGAAGCTCAAGGAGGCCGGGCTGCTCACTTCCGAGCGGCGCGGAACCTGGGTCTACTACCGCGTCGAACCGTCGGTGCTGGCGGCCATGGGGCAGTTGCTGGCCGTCCGGTAGTCCCGGTAGTCCGGTAGTCCCTCGGCCGCAACCGCCCCGCCCTCCGCGCCCCCGGGTGGATCACCTGTCGGCGAGAAGCTCGGCGATCTCACGAGCGGCGTCGCGAGCCGGTCGTCCGACGCCGATGAGAGTGGCGGAGGCGGGGCCCGTCCAGTCGCCGTAGCCGAGGAGGTGCAGCCGAGGCTCCCGCACGGACCGGGTGCCCCGGATGGCGATGTGGCCGCGTGGGCCGCGCAGGCCCAGGGGTGCCAGGTGCGAGAGGGCCGGGCGGAAGCCGGTGCACCAGATCACCGCGTCGGCGGGCGTCCGCGTGCCGTCGGCCCGGACGGCGCCGTCGCGGTCGAGGCGTACGAACATGGGCGACGCCTTGAGCCGCCCGGCGTCCCGGGCCTCGCGCACCGGCGGTACGGCGACGATGTCGCCGAGCGAGGCGACGCCTCCCGTGTCGGTGCGGCCGGCGTCGAGGGCGCGGCGCCGGGCGGTGGCCGCGTCGAACAGGGCGCGGCCGTCGATGTCGTCGGCGAGGTAGCGGGGCGGGCGCTGGGTCACCCAGGTCAGCTCCGTGTGGTGGGCGAGGTCGGCGGCGATCTGGGCGCCGGAGTTGCCACCCCCGACGACGATCACTCGCTGCCCCGCGAAGTCCCGCGGGCTCCGGTAGGAGACGGTGTGCAGTTGCCGGCCCGCGAAGTCCCCGCGGCCCGGGACGGCGGGGAGGAAGGGACGCCACCAGGTGCCGGTCGCGCTGATCACCGCGCGGGCGTGCCAGGTGCCGGAGTCGGTCTCGACTCTCAGCAGCCGTCCGTCGTCGTGCACGCCGATGACCTGGACCGGCCGCTGCACGGGAAGGTCGTACCGCTTCTCGTAGTCGCTCAGGTACGTCACCACGTGTCCGGCGTCCGGGTACTCCTCGCCCGGCTGCGTGGGCATGAGGCGGCCCGGGAGGGAGGAGAAGGCGGCCGGGGAGAACAGGTGCAGGGTGTCCCAGGCGTGCTGCCAGGCCCCGCCGGGGGTGGCCCCGGCGTCGAGGACGACGAAGTCCAGGCCCTGGCGGCGCAGGTGGTAACCGGCGGCGAGCCCTGCCTGGCCGCCGCCGATCACCACCACGTCGGCGTGCTGTCTCATGCCGCCTGCGCCTGCGCCGCCGCGCGCGTGGTGCACGTGGTGCACCTGGTGCACGTGGTGCACGTGGTGCACCGCACGGGGCGGGCCGTCGCCTCGTCGGACTGCCCGAGGAGCGGCCCCCGGCGCACGGCCCGGTGCGCCGCGAGCGGGTGCTCGTGGCAGACAGCGGCTCCGCGGTCGCGGCCGTGCATCAGTGGTCCCTCCCGGCGGTCGTGACGGCGGACGGGGCGAACTTCTTGCGCCAGGCCAGGGACACGTAGACCAGACCGATCAGGACGGGGACCTCGATCAGCGGTCCCACGACGCCGGAGAGGGCCTGGCCGGACGTCACGCCGAAGGTGGCGATGGCGACGGCGATGGCCAGCTCGAAGTTGTTGCCGGCGGCGGTGAAGGCGAGGGTGGTCGTGCGGTCGTAGGCGAGGCCGATGGCCTTGCCCAGCAGGAAGGTCCCGGCCCACATGACGGCGAAGTACACCAGCAGCGGCAGCGCGATGCGGACGACGTCGAGGGGCTGGGAGGTGATGGTCTTCCCTTGCAGGGCGAAGAGGATGACGATCGTGAAGAGCAGGCCGTAGAGCGCCCAGGGGCCGATCCTGGGCAGGAACTTCTGCTCGTAGCTCTCGCGGCCCATCCTCCTCTCGCCGATGCGGCGGGTGAGGAATCCGGCGAGGAGCGGGACGCCGAGGAACACCACGACGTTGAGCGCGATCTTCCACACGGACACGTCGAGGCCCTGTCCGTCGCCGAGGCCGAGCCACTGGGGCAGCAGGTCGAGGTAGAACCAGCCGAGCAGGCCGAACGCGATGACCTGGAAGACGGAGTTGAGGGCGACCAGCACGGCCGCCGCCTCGCGGTCGCCGCAAGCCAGGTCGTTCCAGATGATGACCATGGCGATGCAGCGGGCCAGGCCGACGATGATCAGGCCGGTGCGGTACTCGGGCAGGTCGGGAAGGAAGATCCAGGCCAGCGCGAACATGACGGCCGGGCCGACCAGCCAGTTGATGACCAGCGAGGAGACCATCAGCTTCTTGTCGCCGGTGACGGCGTCGAGCTTGTCGTAGCGGACCTTGGCCAGCACCGGGTACATCATGACCAGCAGGCCCAGGGCGATCGGCAGGGAGATGCCGCCGACCTCCAGGTGCGCGAGGGCGTCGTTCATGCCGGGGATCAGGCGTCCCAGGCCGAGCCCGACGGCCATGGCGATGAGGATCCAGACGGCGAGGAAGCGGTCGAGCGTCGACAGCTTCGCGACGACGGAGGACTCCTCGGCGGTCGTCGCGGGTGCTTCGGTGCGGGTCACGGACAGGCCCTCTTGTTCTCGGCGGCGGTACGGGCGGACTCGGCCAAGTCGGCGAACTGGCCCGCGAGCGAGGCGATGACGTCCGGACGCAGCCTGTAGTACGTGTAGCGGCCGCACGGCTCCGTCTCCACGACACCGGCCTCGCGCAGCACTCTCAGGTGGTTGGAGAGGTTGGTCTGCCGGGCACCGGTCTCCTCCACGAGGTGGGTGGTGCACAGCGTCTCTTCGGCGAGCAGGGTCACGATTCGCAGCCTGAGCGGGTCCGCCAGAACCCGGATCAGCTCAGTGTCGACTGACGTCAGCATGTACTGATACTTTCACATCAGTGGTGACTGACACCACCGGGTGCTGAAGTCATTGGCGCCTGATGCCGTCGTGAGACAAGAGAGATTCCCAATCATGGTGTCAAGCCGGGGTGGTGACGCCTTGTGACCAGGTCATGCCGCTGCGGCAACAGCGGGTTGAGGCGTGACGGCTTCG
>NZ_JBHJRX010000068.1:0-41998 GCF_042268605.1 Streptomyces sp. NPDC056296
AGCGGCATGGAATCGATGCCCAGCGGAGTGCACGCGGGCGGCAGCGGCGCCGCCGCCAACCAGAACTCCCCCGACCAGTGGCTGGCCTGGGCCGCCGCAGCCGGGGCCATCACGCTGACCGGCGTCCTGGTGGCCCGCCGAGTCGCCGGCCGGCGTGGCTGACACGGCGCGACGACTGACCGGACTGGCGATGGCGGCTGCCGCTCTGGCAGCCGTCCTCGGCATTGCGGGGCAGCCGTCCGAACCCGCCTCGGCGCCGCCCGACTTCGGAGCCCCGCCGTCGGAACGACGGGCGGCCACAGCGCCGTTGACCGGCACATCGGAGTCACGGTCCCACCCGTCTCCGGATACGCCACCCGAACATGTGCAAGTCCGCGATGTGGGCCTGGACGCCCGCGTGCGGCCGGTCGGCGTGACCGAACGGGGGGACATGACCATTCCCGACGACCCCGCCGTAGCCGGCTGGTACCGCTACGGCCCGGTCCCAGGGAGCCCCCAGGGATCGGCCGTCCTCGTCGGACACGTGGACAGCGAGACGGGTGCTCTCGGCGAGTTCGCCGCGCTCTACGAGATACGGCGCGGCGACCGCGTCGAGGTACGGCGAGCGGAGGCAGCGCCCGTGGCCTACCACGTCGTCTCCCGCGCCACCGTGCCCAAGGACGAGCTGCCACCCTCCGTGTTCCGGCGCACCGGCGACCCGGTCCTCACGCTGATCACTTGTGCGCCCCCGTTCGACCCCGAGGCGGGAGGGTACCGCGCGAACCTCGTCGTCACGGCCGAGCCGGTCCGAGAGTTCCGAGAGTGACAACACTCCGCCCCCCTGGGCCCGGCTTGTACACGCAGAGACAACGAAGCCCGAGACACAGGAGGGCGCAGTGGGCCACGTGGAGCCGTCGCACCTGGTGGAGCTGGCACTCGGCCACTCGAACAGCGACGAGGACGTCAGCGCCCTCTGGCACGTCGCGTCGTGCCCGCGCTGCCGCGAGGAACTGAAACTGATGACCCGCGTGGTGGCTGCCGCGCGCGGCACCGAGGCGTCGGACCTGCCGGCGGCTCCGCCCGAGCGCGTGTGGCAGCGCATCGCCCAGGAGCTGTCTACTGATGCCGACAGGATCCCCCACCCGAGAGGGCGGGCTGCCCGCCGGTCCGGTGCCCAGAGGTTCCGCGGCGTCCGGCGCATGCGGGCAGCCGGCACCGGAACGCGTGACGGCTTCCTCGTACTCGTTCTGGTCGCCGGCGTCCTGCTCGTCCGGTGGGCGCGGGTCAGGGCTGGTCGCGGGCCTGATCGGCGGCCTGGTCGACGGCCTGGTCGACGGCGGTCTCCGTGGTGGCGCCGCGCGTGCTGAGCCTGCCACCGCTGGACTCGGTCTGCTGATTGTCCTGCATGCTCATCCCGGGCACGGTGCAGGAAAGGTCCGAACGCTCTGACCGCACGCAGGTGCTCCTCACAGTCTGATGTTGGGGCCTTCAGACAAGCAGCCCCTCGTTCGTCCAGTTCGACGGCACCCTTTAGAAGCGAGGCCGCACGGGTACGCACGCGCATCGGCGAACCGGGCGTAACCGTGCTGGGCGAGACCGACCCGCTGGTCGTACTGCGGCACCGGGAACCCGGCGCGCTGGCCGCCCACCGGTTCGCGGACCTCCTCGCGGCTCCGCCCGGCTGTCCCCCGGTCACCCCTCACGCGGTCCTGTCGCTGCCGGACGACGGACACGGGGACGCACAGGCACCCGGCTCGGAGCACGTGTTCGCGGCCACGAGTGAGGGAGTGCACCGGGCCCGGAGGACAGGCGACGCGCTCACCGCCGAGGCGGTCATTCCGTGGGCATCGCCCACCCGGGGCTGGTACCTCCGGCTCGACACCCGGCGGCAGGCGCTGTGGACGACGCTGCGCGGCGGTGACCCGGACCCGCTGCGCTGGCCGGAGTGGACCAACCAGGCTTGGCAGCATGATCTGGGGACGGGCCGCACGCGGCTCACGGACCTCGGTCCCGGACTCGTCTTCCGGCTGGCCCTCGCCCGGCGCCACACCGCCTTCACCCGCGTCCACCCGGACGGCGACGAGCTGATCCTTCTCGGCGCTGACGACGTCGTCCGCCGCTGTCCCCTGCCTGCCATGGACGGCGCTCCGCGTCGCGGCGGCACCCCTTGGGAGGGTGTCCAACGCCGTGCGGTGGCCGCCTCACCGGGCTCCGACTGGATCGCCGTCACCCGGGGCGGCCATGGCGAGGTGCACATCGTCGACGCGGAGACCGGCGAGGAGGCGGCCCGTCCGCGGCTGAGCACACCGCTGCATCACGGCGGCCACATGACACTGCGTGTCCGGAACGACGGTGCCGACGGTGATCCTGTGGGGCGGTGACGTCGACTGGACGATCAGAGAACATGACGCGGCGGGGCACTTCGACAAGGCAACAGTGCTGAGGGGTCTTCGAAAAGGCGGTGTGAGTCTCCGGCCCCGCCACGCTTCGACGCCGAGATCTACGCGGAGCGCAACGTCGTCGAGTGCGTGTTGCGGCTACGCACCGACCTACAGGACAAGCCCTGACACGCCGGCCCCCCGCTCCTCGCCTGCGGCTCGGTCTCGCCTCCCCGGCTCGACCGCCGACAGCGTCACGGGCCGGTGCGGCTCAGCGGGTCCGGTAGCGTGCGTAGATCAGTCCGCTGTCGAAGGCACGCTCCTCGACCAGCTCGAGATCAAGGCGCACGCCGTCGGGGAAGAACCGCTTGCCGCCGCCGACCACGCTCGTGGTGACGAACAGGTGGTACTCGTCCACGAGGCCGGCCGCGATCGCCTGGGCCGCGAGGTTCGGGCCGTCGACGGTGAGGTCGTGATCAGCCTCGGCCTTGAGCTTGCGCACCGCGTCCGGGTCGAAGGCCGGCTCGATCCTGGTTTTCGCGCTGGACACCGACTCAAGCGTCGTGGAGTACACGATCTTCTCCGCGGCCTGCCAGTCGCGGGATGAAGGTGTGCACCTCCCGGTCCTCGGCCCCGGCGCCGAGGTCGCCCTCCGCCGCCTCGGCGCAGCCGTCGAGCGAGTGCCCGTCACTGACGGAAGTTCACGCGCATGGTCCGCTCCTGACTGCGTTTCGCTCGCAAGACCGCCGGTGCCCCGGCCCCGGGCGGGCCATGCGGCTTGCCCGTAAGCAGCAGCGTCCGTACACCGAAAACTTTCACCAAAGAAGTTCAAACTTTGTCCTTGACGAGTCGAAAGTGAACACCTTAGCGTCCAATTGACTTGCTTCGCACGGACTTTCACCTGGTTCAGCCCAGACCGAAGGAGTTCTCAGTGCGCATCAGACGGTTCGTCACCCTCGTGGGGGCGGCAACGCTGGCAGGGGCCTTCGGGCTCCTGCCTCTGTCCCCCGCGCAAGCCGCGAAGTCAGACCCCGCACCGCCGGCTCCGGCGGCCTTCCAGAAGGTCACCCTCAACGACCGTCCGGGCGAGCCCATGGCCCTCGCCGTCCTGCCCGACTCGCGGGTGCTGCACACGGCACGCACGGGAGAGGTTCGGATCCACGACCCGAAGAGCGGCGTGAACTTCCTCGCCGCCGACATGAAACAGAGCCCCGCCGGGCTCTACCAGCACGACGAGGAGGGCGTGCAGGGCATCGCCGTCGACCCCGACTTCCGCAAGAACCACTGGGTCTACCTCTACTACTCGCCCCGCCTCGACACCCCCATGGACGACCCGGCCACCCCGGGCGTCAACGAAGGCGACGCGCCGGAGCAGGGCACGGCCGCGGACTTCGCCGAGTACGAGGGCTTCACCCGGCTGTCGCGGTTCAAGCTGGAGGGCAACAAGCTCGCCTTCGACAGCGAGCAGAAGATCCTCGACGTGCCGGCCGACCGCGGCATATGCTGCCACGTCGGCGGCAAGATCGACTTCGACGGCAAGGGCAACCTGTTCCTGTCGACCGGTGACGACTCCAACCCGTTCGCCTCGGACGGCTACGCCCCGCTCGACGACCGCGCCGACCGCAACCCGGCATTCGATTCCCGGCGCACCTCGGGCAACACCAACGACCTGCGCGGCAAGGTCCTGCGCATCAAGGTAAAGCGGGACGGCAGCTATGTGGTGCCCCGCGGCAACCTCTTCAGGCCGGGCACCCCGAAAACCCGCCCCGAGATCTACGCCATGGGGCTGCGCAACCCCTTCCGCTTCGGGGTGGACGACAAGACCGGTGACGTCTACGTCGGCGACTACTCGCCCGACGCCAACGAGGCGAACCCCGACCGCGGCCCCGCCGGCCACGGCCGCTGGATGGTCATCGACCGACCCGCCAACTACGGCTGGCCGTTCTGCGTCACCCGGGACATGCCGTACCAGGACTACGACTTCGCCACCAAGAAGTCGAACGGCGCCTTCAACTGCGCCAAGCCGGTCAACGACTCGCGCCACAACACCGGCCTGAGCAAACTGCCGCCGGTCACGGACGCGGAGATCGTCTACGGCTACGGGGCATCCGAGGAGTTCCCGGAGCTCGGCACGGGCGGCATCGGCCCGATGGGCGGCCCCGTGTACGACTACGACAAGCGCAACAAGGCCCAGAACCGCTGGCCCGAGTACTTCGACGGCAAGCCGCTCTTCTACGAGTGGACCCGCGACCAGATGAAGGCCATCACCCTCGGCAAGAGGAACAAGGTCGAGAAGATCGAGGACGCGATCCCCTCGATCAAGACCGACGGCCCGATCGACGCAGAGTTCGGCCCGGACGGCGCGCTGTACGTCCTGGAGTACGGCACCGGGTACTTCGCCGAGCTGCCCGAGGCCCAGCTGTCCCGCATCGACTACACGCGAGGCAACCGCACCCCGGAGCCCAAGGCCGCCGCGGACGTGGTCAACGGCACCAGCCCGCTGACGGTCCAGTTCTCCAGCGCCGGAACGAAGGACGCCGACGGTGACGCCCTCAGCTACGCCTGGGACTTCGACGCCGACGGCAAGGTGGACTCCACGGAGGCGAACCCGAAGCACACATTCACCGAGAACGCTCTCTTCGACGCCACGCTGAAGGTCACCGACAGCACCGGCCGCTCGGCCTCCGCCTCGGTTCCGGTCGTCGTCGGCAACAAGGCGCCGGTCGTCTCGCTCACGACCGACCCGGCCGCGCACGGCGGCACGGAGTTCCACTGGGGTGACACGGTCACCTGGGAGGTCACCGTCACCGACGACCAGCAGGTGGACTGTTCGAAGGTCAGTGTCTCGTTCATCCTCGGCCACGACTCGCACGGACATCCGCTGTCCACGAGCACCGGTTGCTCCGGATCGTTCAAGACGTTCGTGGACGGCGGTCACGCCGGTGCGGACAACTTGAGGGCGGTCTTCAACGCCAGTTACACGGACACTCCCCCCGACGGCCTGCCGGCCCTCTCGGGCAGCGCCGAGGTCGCACTGGTGCCGGCCGACTGACCAGCGGCACACACAGAGTCGGGCGCCACCCACGGGGGTGGCGCCCGTCGCCGCTTGCGGCACGGCTGCACGCGCTGGGGCATGTTCTTCCGGACCCGGGTGCCATGAGTTGCTCGCGCCTCCGGGCATGCAGTCGGAGGCGGCCGTCGGTCAGAGCCAACGGCGCCATTTGAAGACGCCCCACAGCCCGACGCCGAAGCCGGCCATGAGCATGAGGGCGAACGGGTAACCCCACGTCTGCGGGACATCACCGCGGGCGACGGACCCCTCGTCTCCCCGCTGACCACAGTGGCCGAGGCCGAGCACGCAATGCGTCACCACCGGTCCGGGGCCCTGCCCGTGGTCGACGAACACGGCAACGCCCTGGGCGTTCTCGCCCACCCCCGCTGACCAGCCTCACCATGGTCGGTCCCTGCCCCTCTTCGCACCGTGAGGCATCATGCGCTGTGTCATCGCCCGCTTCCCGTTCGAGCTCGCCAAGCAGGTCGGTCAGGTCATCACCCGCCAGGACCGCCGTGACTTCAGCGGCGGCGAGGTTCTCCGCGTCATGGCCCGGCTCGGCTTCACCTGCCGCACCGCCCCCGAGGCTGCGACCGTGACCGCGAGGATCGTCGTCCCGCTCCAGCGGGCTTCCGCGATGCTCGGCGCCCCCTTGTCCATCTGACCCGGCGGTACAGTCACGAACCAACAGCGGTCAGGGTCCTCACCGGCGTACGCGGATGGGGGCCCTGACCGCGTGCCACGGCGTTCCCGGCCGGCGGCGGCCCCAGGGCGGGAGGCAGGTGGTGCTCAGTGATCGGAATAGCTGAAGTCGCCCACAGTCCAGGCGCTTACGTCCTCGATCGCCACACGGTACATCCCGCCTGTTTCCGGGATCCCCATGGCGCCCTGCAGAATCCTCGCAACATGGAAGTGCAGATGCGTGGGCGGCCCGTCTCTCTCCACAGGGGTATCGAAGACGGCAGAGAACTCGCCCAGGTCGGCGGAGCCCGCCAGTACCTCCGACACCCTCTGCCTCCACACGGCTTCGGGAGCAAGGCGACCGGTGAGGACAGCGCCACCGGTTACCACGGTCAGGGACATCCGACTGCTTTGCCCGGACTCCACGAGGGCGACGATGTCAACGATCAGCCCGTCAGACTTCGACATAAGACGGAACTCTATACATCCAGCGGCCCGGACAGTAACGCTACTCGGTCAGGGCGGGCACTCACGGCCCTGCCACCCAAGGCCAGGCATCACCGTTCCCAATCGTCTTTCCCCTCTGGCGTCGCTCACGCCGCAGGTTCTGATCGGTGCCTCCTGGAGGCGGCCCGGAAGGCAGACCCCCGCACGGCGATGCCCACTGTTTGTTCCGCCGGAGGTCAGGCTGCCTGAGTGAGGTCTGTGCGGCCGAAGAGGATCGCGTAGCCGGAGGGGAGCTGGGCGAGGATACGGTCGAGCAAGTCGGAACCGGCGATGCGCGTGACGACCCGCAGGACGGATCCGACGTCCCAGCGGGTGGGCGCCAGGGTGCCGCCGGTACGGGGTGCGAGGTCCCTGACGAAGGCCCAGCCGGTCATCGAGTCGGTGGCGGGTACCTGGGCGGCGAAGATCCGCGCGGCTTCGCGGGGCAGGCGGGCTGCCAGCTCTGCACGTTCCTCGCCGGTGACGCGACGGCCGAGGGCGGCCAGGACGGACGAGACGACCCCCGGGAGCGTCATGGCATGGTGGGCGTTCCGGTCTGAGAGCCCCCAGAACATCTGGTGGGCCCGACAACTGCACCGTTATGCTGCCTCGTCCTACAGGTCAGGGAGGTTCCGCACCATGAGCAGCAGTACGTTGCCGTTTCCCGATCGGATCGAGCTCACAGGGGAGGGGCTCGTCCTGCGTGACTGGACGGAAGCAGACCTGGCCGTGATGCCGGACCTGTTCGACCATCCCGACATCGCGTACTGGACGCCGATCGTCTCGCCCTTCGACGAGGCGGCCGCTCGCGCACGGCTGGACCGGGAGCGGAAGATACGGGCGGAGGGCACGACCATCCTGCTCGCCATCACCACCGACGGTCGCGCGCCCCTTGGCGAGGTGATGCTGCGGCGCGCTCCCGAAGGCACAGAGATCGGCTACGCGGTCGGCCCGGCGTACCGCGGCCAGGGGCTGGCCGCGCGGGCGGTGCGGGTGATGGCCGCATATGCCTTCGAGCAACTGGGTGTGGAAGAAGTGATCCTGGAGCTGGAGGCCGAGAACACCGCCAGCGTCGCCGTGGCCACCAAGGCGGGCTTCAGCCTGCTCGACGTGCCACTGATCGAAGGGGACGAGAAGGGACGCCCCTATGTCCTGCAGACGTGGGGCCTGCGGGCACCGGCGTCAGGCACGGAGCCGACCAACGTCGACTCTCCGTCCCCCTTCGTGCGCCACCTGCGGAAGAATGTGTAGACCCGGTCCCACGCGGGGAAGTCCGCCGGAAGCGTGCCCTTATGTGGTGGCCAGCCAGGCTAACGGTGCGGCCGATTGCAGAGGAAGCAGCCGTCCCAGAGCGGGAGCGCGCTGAGGACGCGATGGCGCACGCACGAGGCCATCGCGGCCTCGTTCAGGCCGGGGAAACCGCGTGCGGCACTGCTCTCGGCGGGTGGGATGCAGGACTCCGCCATGGTCGCGAAGCGGTGCAGGTAGTTGTGCACGCGGGACGGGTGGTAGCCCAGCTCGCTCCAGCGATGTCCGCTCGCCGCGAGTGCTGTGGCACGCAGCACGAAGTCCTTTGCGCGGGCGCGTTCCCGCTCCGTCGTACCCCAGTCGAACTCCGCCAGGTCGAACCCGACGGCACCGCGCCCCATGACGTTCTGATCCTGCAGGGTCAGCAGTGCCGCGAAGCGGAAGTCCCAGTCCTCGGAGGCGAGATCGGACACGGCCAGCATCAGCACGTCGATGAACACCGCGGTGGCGCCATTGGACAGGTCCAGGTCGTGGCTACCGCCGGAGAAGATGTTGCTCACCGACCTATGATGCGATCCCGGCCCTCCACCTGCTTGGAGAAGACGCATGACGGATGCCAGCACCGGCAAAGTGGTCGTGAACAGAGTGATGTCCCTCGATGGGTTCATCGCCGGTCCCGGCCACACGATGGACTGGATCTTCGAGCACATCACGTCGGCGACGTTCCCGGAGGTCATGGCCGCCACGGGCGCCATGCTCATCGGCCGGGGCACGTACGAGGTCGGCAAGCGCATGTCCGGCGAGAACACCGACTACGACGGCGGGACGCGGTTCGTTCTCACCCACCGCCCGCCCGACGAGCCGGACCCCAACGTCACCTTCCTCACCTGCGACATCGAGGAAGCCGTGGCCACGGCGCGCCGCGCCGCCGGCGACAAGAACCTGGAGATCCTCGGCGCCGACGCGGCCGCCCAGTGCCTGCAGCGCGGCCTCGTCGACGAGATCCTGGTGTACGTGCTGCCGGTACTGCTCGGCGACGGCGTCCGCCTCACGCCGCCGGGCCTCGACCGGATCGACCTGGAACCGTTCAGCAATGTCCAGTCAGGCGGGGTCACTATGCTGCGCTTCCACGTGCGCAAGTAGGCACGGTCGCGACTACCAGTCTGCGCGAGTTGGACCGGGACCAGGACGCGAGACTGCGACAACAGGGGCCCCCTGCACCGAGTCGGGTTTTACCGTCGTGCTGCACCGGAGACCCCGATTGCACCGCGCGGGTGGCGGTCTCTTCTCGCGCGATGTCGCCGCGCATCGCGAGTACGCCGGGACTCGTCCGGGAGAGTCGTGGTGTCAGGGCGTAGGTCGACGGCGACGACGCGGGCGCCCCGGGTGGGCGCGCATGCGGGCTGGGTTGTCCGGTGGGGGTTCGGTCATCCGCTGGCGGACGACGCTCATGCCCGGTCGCCCTTCATGGGCCAGCGCATGATGCCAGAACAGGCGTGCGCATGTGACGACCACCATGTTCAGTTGACTCTCACATCGATGTGAGACAGCAGTCTATGGCGCATGACGAACCAGCGATCAGCAAGCCCGCAGCACGTACCCGTTACCGTCATCGGCCTCGGCCTCGGCCTCGGCCGTATGGGCCTCGCCCTCGCCGAGACGCTTCTGGAACACGGCCACCCACGACCGTCTGGAACCGCACCCCGGAGAAAGCCGACAGCCTCGTCACCAAGAGCGTCCACCGCGCGGGGACCGTCGCCGAGGCGGTGTCCGCGAGACCTGTCACGATCACGTGCCTGAAGGACTACGAGACCATGTACGCGGTCCTCGACTCCGCTGGTGACGCCTTGAAGGGCCGCGCATTGGTAAACGTCAACTCCGGTACCCCGAATGAGGCACACGCAGCGGTCAGCTGGGCAACCGAGCGAGGCGCCGCCTATATGGACGGCGCGATCATGGTGCCGCCGCCGCTCGTCGGGCACCCCGACTCCGTCTTCCTTTACAGCGGTTCACAGAACGTCTTCGACGAGCACCGGGCGACGTTGGCGAGCATGGGCGGCCCCGGTACCTCGGCTCCGACCCAGCCTGGCGGTGCTGTACTCGAGCACATCACCCGCACCTGTGTGGAGCAGGGCATTCACTCCGACCAGCCGCGGCTGATGAAGGCGCGTCCCGGTTCAGTCCCATTCCCACTCGAGCCCGTACACCCCGGGCGGGCACTTGGCGGGGAGTACATGGGCGGCGTGGGAGGCGTCCAGTTCCACCCGGTGACGGTCACGCGGTTCGTCGCCGAGCCGTTCCCGGTACACCGGCGTGCTCGTCTCCACCCTGCTCGTCCGTTTCGCCCCCCACCGTCACCGTCTACGTACTGCTGGCGCCGTTGTTTCTCGCTCAGGCGATCGCGGCCGCCTTCACCACGGAGACGGCCCACCGCCACGCGGGAACGCTGCGGTCGCTGCGCCCGCGGGTCAGCGTCCCGCCCCCGGCCTGCCGCACCCTGCTGGCCGCGGGCGCCGCTGTCACCGCCGTCTGGGCGCTGGGCGGCTTCCACTCCTCCCTCGGCCCGGACCTCGTGCACCTGGTCGCCCCCGACGCCCCGCAAGCCAGCCCGCAGCATGGTCTCTTTCACCCTCAGCGCCACCGCCGCGCTCGCCGTATGGGCGCTGCGGCACAGGCCGCCCCGCGCCACGGCGATCGGTGGTTGCCTGTCCGTCCTGCCCGCCGCGGCACTGCCCCTGAGCGGTCTGCACGGCGCCGGGCTGCCCGCCGTCTACGGCGGCGCGGTGCTGGCCGGCATCGCCTTCGGCGCCGTTTCCCGGCGGGCCCGGCGGTGCCGGGCCCGCCCTCTCGTACAGGGCTACGTCCAGCGCATGACGCTGTCGAAGCGCTACTGAACCTCGGCCAGTACGCGCAGAATCGCGGCCTCGTCCTCAGCGGTCTGCAGCCGTGCTCTGAAGTCGGGGTCCATCAACTTCCGCGACAGCAGCGCGAGAATCCGAAGATGTTCGTCACCGGCGGCAGCCTCCGGCACAGAGATCATGAAGACGAGCTTTGCTTCCGTCCCGTCGAGCGAGCCCCACTCGATCCCCTCCGCGGACCGTGCGAAACCGACGACCGGTGCGGTGACGGCGTCCGTCTTGGCATGCGGAATGGCGATCTCCTCGCCGAGCCCGGTCGTGCCCTGCTCCTCGCGCCGCAGCGCGGTCTGCACGAGCTCTTCGACGTCGGCGACCTTGCCGGTGGCGGCGAGCAGGCTCGCCATCTCACGGATGGCGGCCTCCTTGTCGTGCGCGCCCAGCTGCCGCTTCACCGTCTGCTCGGTGAGGTACCCGGAGAGTACTTCGGGTTCGGCCGTTTCGGCGGTCGGCGCGGGGGCGGACGCGGTGACCTGAGTGGCGGATGCGGAGCCCTGTGCCGCCGCACTCGCTTCGACGGTGGCGGCGCCTGGCTCGGGTGCCGTGGCGGGGTGCGGCACGGAGGCCGGTCCAGCCTGCTTCTCCTGCTTGGCGGACTGACGGCTCGCCTTCAGCTCCAGGAGCGCGTTCGTGGCCAGGGCCGTGACGAGTACACCCGCGACGATCGCCACGAAGAACATGGCCACACCGTCGATCGCGGTGAACACGGCGACGATCGGCCCGCCGTGCGGTACCGAGTCCTCGACCCCTGCGAGGCCCGCGATGGCGCCGGCGACCGCTCCACCCAGCATGTTGGCCGGGATGACCTGCGCCGGTCGCGCCGCCGCGAAGGGGATGGCGCCCTCCGAGATTCCGAAGAAGCCCATGAACAGCGCCGCGATACCGGTGTCTCGTTCCTGCTGCGTGTAGAGCTTTCGTCGCAGCAACGTCGCCAGACCCTGTCCCAGGGGCATCACCGGGATCGCCGCCGCGGCCATGCCCATGACCGCGTTGTTGGTGCCGATCAGACCGGTGCCCACCAGGAACGCCGTCTTGTTGACCGGGCCGCCCATGTCGAAAGCGATCATCAGGCCGATGACGGCGCCGAGCACGATCGCGCTCGACCCGGTCATCCCGTTCAGCCAGCTGGTGAGGTGCGTGAACACCCAGGAGATCGGTGTGCCGATCACGTAGATGAAGAACAAGCCGACGATCAAGGTGGACAGGATGGGAACCACGATGATCGGCATGATCGGCTGTACGAACTTCGGCACACTGATCTTGCGTATCCACAGCACGACATAGCCCGCTAGGAAACCGGTGGCGATCGCGCCCAGGAAGCCGGCGTTGGCGTCAGCGCCGTAGATGCCGACGCCGTCGTAGGCGAGGAAGCCGCCGATCATGCCCGGGACGAGCGCGGGCCGGTCGCCCAGGGCGAAGGCGATGTAACCGGAGAAGATCGGCAGCATCAGCTTGAAGCCCAGGCCGCCCAGGGCGTTGATGTCGTACCAGAAGGAATCCTCCGGGATCTCGATACCGTCCGGCGTGGTATGCCCGCCGATCGCCAGCGCCACCGCGATGAGCAGCCCGCCGACCACGACGAACGGGATCATGAAGCTCACGCCGTTCATCAGCGCCTTGTATGCCGCGCTGCGCTCCTTGCCGCTGCCGGACGAGGCTGCGGAGGGAGTGGCGCCACCGTCGCCGCCGCCATGCACGGGCGCGCTTCGCACCTGCTCGATGAGCTGCTCGGGGTGACTGATGCCCTCGGACACCCCGACCGACAGGACCCGCTTGCCTTCGAACCGGCTGCGGTCGACGTCCTTGTCCGCAGCGATGATGACGCCGTCGGCACCTCTGACATCGTTGTCAGTGAGGACGTTCTCGGCCCCGATGGAGCCTTGCGTCTCCACCTTCATCTCGATGCCGAGGGCGTCCGCCGCCTGCTGCAGCTTCTCCGCCGCCATGTAGGTATGCGCGATGCCGGTGGGGCAGGCGGTCACTGCGAGCAGCTTCAATTTATTCTGCTGCGCGGCCGCCCCGCCGCCGGAGTGGGCGTCTGCCGGACTCGTCACGTGGTTCTCCTTTGCGCCTTCTCGCTTCAAGGCCGCACAGCGTGCGGGGCGGCCCTGCGTGCGTCCCTGCGATGCAACATGTTTGCACAGGAGCGAAAGTGCAAAGGTTTACGGTCGTCGCGGACCACGGTGCTGCTCGCCGCGCGATTGTCCCGCTGCCCCGGGCTGCCGGTGGTCGGAACAGCGCTCTCACGCCGTCCGGGCCAGGTCCTGGGGCCCCACACTGTGGGCGAAGGGCATGCCCCGGGCGTACCGGGAGATCTCGGCGGCGGCGTAGTCGGCCATGCGGCCGAGCTCGCTGCCCAGGGATCCCGCGGTGTGCGGGGTCAGGAGCACGTTGGGCAGCTGGTACAGCGGTGACTCGGCCGGCAGCACCTCGGGGTCGGTGACGTCGAGAACCGCGTGGATGCGGCCGGACATCAGGTGGGTGATGAGTGCTGCCGTGTCGACCAGGGAGCCGCGTGCGGTGTTGATCAGTGTGGCGCCGTCGGGCAGCAGGCGCAGCCGCCTGGCGTCGAACATGTGGTGTGTCTCGGGTAGTTGCGGAGCGTGGATGGAGACGACATGACTGCGCCGGGTCAGTTCGTCGAGGCCGACGGACCGCGATCCGAGAAGGGTGGCACCGGCCTCGTCCAGATACGGATCGTGGACCAGGACGGTGAAGTCGAACGGACGCAGCAGTTCGATCACGCGGCGACCGGTACGAGAGACGCCGACGATGCCGACCACGCGCCGGTAGTTGCCGTGGCAGACGAGCACCTGTCCGGCGCCGGGGACCGGACGCTCGACGTCCTCGTAGCACAGGACCTTGCTACTGCCGAACTCGTGAAAATGTATGGCCTTCAGGGCATTTCCTCCAGGATGTGTGATGCCGTCGCCGAGGGATGAGGCGATCAGGCGGGGGGGGAGCAGCACGTCGCCGTGCTCAGGTCAGATGCACCGACCGGATCGAGTTGCCCATCACCATGCGATCGATGGCGCTCACGGCGCTGCCAGGGTCATCGGCGGCGCCCACGGCCACCAGCAGCGGGACGTAGTGGTCGGCCGTCGGATGGGCGACGGCGACGCCCGGCGCCTTGTTGCGGTAGTCGACGAGGGCGTCGACGTCGCCCCCGGCAAGGGCGTCGACCACCCATGCGTCGAAGGCCGCAGTGGTGGCAGCGAGCTCCGGTCGGCGAAAGACGGCGAAACTGTGCGTCATGAACCCCGAGCCGAGAACGAGGACGCCCTCGTCGCGCAGGGGGCGCAGACGCGCACCGAAGGCCAGCAGAGAGCTGGGATCGAGACTGGGCATCGACAGCTGCACGACCGGAATGTCGGCTGCGGGATACATGGCCATCAGCGGGATGAAGGCACCGTGGTCGAGACCGCGGTCGCCGAACTCATGCACCGGCGTGCTTCCCAGCAGGCTCTTGAGCCGCCCGGCCAGGGCGGTTGCATCTGGACTCGCGTAGGGGAGGGTCTTGTAGCGCGGGTGGAAGCCGCTGAAGTCGTAGAAGAGCGGGGTGCCGGCCGCGGATGCCGAAATCGCCATCGGCGCCTGTTCCCAGTGGGCCGAGACGACCACGATGGCTCGGGGTTTGGGCATCGACCAGCCCCAGGCGAAGAGGTCGCTGAGCCACTGTTCGTCGTCGAGGGTGAAGGGGGCCCCGTGGCTGACGAAAAGACTCGGCACAGGGCCGTCCGACGGGGTCCACCGCTGCTGCCCGCGCGCCTGTGGCAGAACGCGGGCGAGGAGACGGTCGTAGGCCGCGGCCGGTCTGCTCTCCCAAGAAGGAGAACCCTTGCCGATCGAGGCGGTCGGACCGCTTGAGGCTGTCATCGAAATCAACTCCTTCACTTGCGCAGGAAAACGGGTAACTTTCCTGGGCAAGTGAACCTGGGACGGAACGTGCAGCGTGCAGGACGCCGCAAGGGCGCTCGGATCCTCAAGAGCACAGCGTCCCTGCTCCGTGTGCCGAGGCCTCGCCGGACTCCCGGCGGGGCCTCGTCTTCACACGGAACGCTGGGACGTCCCGCCAGGCGACACCGGTTCACAGCACGAACAGCACGCCTGCGAGTGCTGTTCGGTCAGGAACACGCAACCGATGGCGGCGGCAGCAGCGGGGCCGCCCGCTCCAACAGGGCGTAAGGAACAAGATCAGCACGCATCCCGGACACCCTGCCGACCAAGATCGTCGAGCACAAGTCAGCAGCTCAACTCATTCTCTGCGCAGGGCGGCGTTCTCCGACTCCAGCGGCGTGGGCGGCTCGGCGGGTGTCTCCGCGCGGCGTTCCCCGGGGCTGGCTCGGTCCGGCCGAGTCCGACCCCGACGAGGAGCGGGCTGAAGCCGACTTGGAGCGCGAGGAGTAGGCACGAAGCACCGATCACGGGCGCG
The DNA here is from genome assembly GCF_042268605.1 of Streptomyces sp. NPDC056296. Taxonomy (NCBI): domain Bacteria; kingdom Bacillati; phylum Actinomycetota; class Actinomycetes; order Kitasatosporales; family Streptomycetaceae; genus Streptomyces; species Streptomyces sp. NPDC056296. The sequence goes on from NZ_JBHJRX010000068.1 coordinate 15,172, forward strand.
GACGTGTCGGGCTCGTCCGGTCGCCCGGCACGGGGGCACCGGGCGGGTGTCCCTCACCCCCATGCTCGACGCGGCCGCCGACCACCACGGTTTCCGCCACGGTGTCCGGGATGTCCTCCGGCGCCGAGCGCAGGATGTCCCGGGACAGGACCACGAAATCGGCCGCCTTCCCGACCGTCAGTGACCCCCGGTCGTGTTCCAGGAAGTTGGCATACGCGGAGCCCATCGTGTAGCCGTGAACCGCGGTCTCCACGCTGATCGTCTCCTCGGGCATCCAGGGTTCTCCCCCGCCCAGAGGACGCCGGGTGACGGCGGTGTAGATGCCGACCATCGGGTCCATTTCAGCCACGTTCCAGTCGCTGGAGAGGGCGAGTACGGCGCCTGCGGTGTGCAGGCTGCGCAGCGGCCACGCCTTGTGCCAGCGTTCGGCACCGACGTTCTCGGCCCAGTCCTTTCCCGGACCCGCGACCTCGGGGGCGGCGTGGCGGGGCTGCATGCACGCGACCACACCGAATTCGGCGAAGCGCGACGTGTCCTCGGGGTCGAGGCACTCGACGTGGACCACCTGGTGCCGCGCGTCCCGCGGCCCGTTGACCGTACGGGCGTGCTCCACGGCGTCGAGGACGGTCCTGATGCCGCGGTCGCCGGTCGCGTGCACGAAGCACTGAAAGCCGCGTGCGTCCAGCTTGGCCAGCAGTGCCGCGAACTCCTGGGGTGGGTAGAAGGTATCGCCGCGGTGGTGGCGGCAGCCCGCGTAGGGTTCGAGAAGGGCCGCCGTACGCGGTTCGACGACGTCGTCGATGTAGAGCTTGAGAGGGCCGACGCGCAGCCGGTCGTCGGCGTGCGTGCGTGCGGCGGCGGCGGCAAAGTCGTCGAGGTCGGCGTCCGTGGTGCCGCGCGGATGGAACAGTGCGGCGACGATCCGGGACCTGAGCCGGCCCTCGGCGCGAGCGCGGTCGAACAGCGCGAGGTCGTCGAGAGAGTTCTGCGGTTCGACGACGGTGGTGATGCCGAAGGCGATGGCGTCGTCCAGGGAGGCGGTGAGCCGTCCGTACTGCCGGTCGGCCGAGGCCCAGGGCAGGCCTAGTTCCCGCAGGGCGCGGTGCCCGTCCCGGGAGAGGCCCTTGACGGCGAAGTCTTTGATGAAGCCGGTCGGTTCGCCCGTGGCCGGGTCGGTGACCGCCACGCCGAAGGGCAGGTGGGTGTGGTCCCGGTCGATGCCGAGCCGGTGCAGGGCGGCAGTGTTCACCCACGCGGTGTGGACGTCGTAGCTCAGGACGAAGGCGGGCACGTCGCCCGTGACCGGATCGAGGTCGGCGGTGGTGGGCATACGACCGTCGGGGATCGCCGAGTAGTCGAAGGCTTCCGCCTCGATCCACGGCGCGTCGGGGTGGGCCGTGTGCCAGGCGCGGATGCGGGCGTGAACCTCGTCGAGCGTGGCGGCGCCTGCGAGCTGTACGCAGGCGTCGTCGGAGCCGAGACGGACATGGTTGTGCGCGTCGATGAACCCGGGAAGGACCAGCTTCCCTGCGGCGTTGATCACCCGCGTGTGCGGTCCGGTCCAGGCCGCGGCGTCGTCGTCGGAGCCGAGCCAGGCGATCCGGCCGCCGGACACCGCCATGGCCTGTACCTCGGGGAGTACGGGATCGACGGTGTGGATTCGGGCGTTGCGCACGACAAGGTCAGCTGGGTGTGCGGCCAGGGTCATGTGAGGGAACTCCAATGGTGGTGCGGTGGTTCGGTTCGTGAGGACTTCCGCGCGGAGCGGAGCCGAGCGGGCGCCGCGGCCGCGGCTTCACCCGGGGGACGTGTGCGGGACGACCGTGCGCCGGGCGAGGACCCAGTACACGCCGCCGGAGACGAGGGAGCCGAGGAGGGTCAGGTCGGCCCCGCCCAGCGGGGCCACCAACGGCCCGGTCCACAGTTCCGAGTCGCAGGTGAGCGCGGCGAAGACCATGCCCGCGAGGAGCGCTGCCATACCGGCGGGGTGGTGCCCGGAGCGGTACCAGTAGCCGCCGTCCCGTCCCGCGTGCAGAGCCGGTGCGTCGTAACGGCAGCGGCGCATCAGCATGTCCGCGAGGAACACGCCGCCCCAGGGGGCGAACACGATGATCAGCAGGGAGAGGAAGGACAGCAGCGAGCTGGTGAAGTCGGTGAGGAAGAGCGCGTACAGCGATCCCGCGGCGGTGACGCCCGCGCTGATGAGGATGGCCTGGGAGCGGCTCCATGGGACGCCGAGGACTTGGAGGTTCAGACTCGACGAGTAGAGCGTGATGATCGAGTTGGTCACGGAGCCACCGAGGACGAGGGCGAGGAAGAGCGGCTGGAACCAGCCCGGCAGCAGATTCTCCGTGCCCGCCACGGCGTCGGTCATGTCCGTCTGGGTGGCCGCGGCCACCCCGGCCACGCCCAGGGCGACGGACGAGAGGAAGCCTCCCAGGGCCCCGTACCAGGTCAGCGACCGCAGCGAGGTCCTACTCGGCAGATAGCGGGTGTAGTCGGCCGGCATGGGAACGTAGCTGAACGGCCCGGCGAGCATCACGACGAAGGCCAGACTCCATCCGGAGGCACCGGGCGCGGCGGCCGTGGTGGCACCGGTCTCGGTGCCGGGCAGCAGAAAGACGAGGAACACGGCGAAGCCCGCGGCGAGGACGTACGCGATCCAGCGCTCGGCGAACTGGACCGTGGCGTGCCCCCAGAGTGCGACGGCGAACGTCAGCGCCAGCGTAATCAGGAGCGCCAGAGCCCGTCCGGCGTCATTCGACGCCCATCCGAGGTCCGCGAAGAAGGCTTCCAGAGCGAGCACGCCGACGACCGTGTTCACGATGGTGTAGCCGATGCTGACCACCCAGTTGAGCATCCCGGCCGGCCAGTTGCCGCGTACGCCGAACGCCGCACGAGAGACGACCAGGGTGGCCGTTCCGGTGCGGACACCGCTCAGGCCCGCCGCGCTGATCGCGAAGAACAACAGGCCACCGGCGACGACGACAGCGGTCGCCTGCCAGAAGGACAGGCCGAAGGCCACCGCCAGCGCGCCGTTGATGACGTACGTGAACGTGAGGTTGGAACCGAACCAGAGCCAGAACAGATCCCTCGCGCTGCCGTGGCGTTCCTCCACGGGGATGGGGTCGATGCCGTGCTTCTCCACCTGGAAGACCTGGTCGGTGGAGGCGTTTCCGTCTGCTGGGACCGCACTCGCGTCCTGCTGAGCCATACGGCCCACCTCTCATCCCTGCGCGTCACCGAACGGCCCCGATAGTTTGAATGCCGTTCTAGGAGTTAGAACGGCATTCAAGATGCGCTGCGGAGGTCCCGCCGTCAAGACCTCTGCAGAAAACGGAGGCTAAGGTCGTCTCCCGCCGTAGCAAGGAGGAGGGGCCACGTGGCAACGACTGCGCGACGACGCGACGGGCACGACGCCCGTGAACGGATGCTGAAGGAGGCGATGGCGGCCATCGCCGAGGACGGGCTGGCGACGCTCACCATGTCAGCCCTGGCCAAGCGTCTCGGCACCAGTGGCGGACACATCCTCTACTACTTCGGCAACAAGGACCGACTGCTGCTGGAGGCGCTGCGCTGGAGCGAGGACGCGCTGACCGCGGAGCGTCGAGCCCTGCTGGCGCGCCGAGTCGCCGCCGAGCGCAAACTCGACCTCTTCCTCGAGCTCTACCTTCCCGTCGGCCCGCGCGACCCGCGCTGGACCCTCTGGATCGAGTTGTGGGCACGCACGGGGGCGAACGAGCAGTTGCGCGCGGCTCAGGCCGAGATCGACGTCGGCTGGCACGAGGACCTCGGATCACTCCTCGCAGAGGGCGTGAGGCGGGGCCGTTTCGCCGCCGGACTCGACACCGCGGCCCTGGCCTCCGCGCTGCTGGCCCTGCTCGACGGATTGAGCACCAGGGTCGTGCTCGGCCAGCACGGCGCGGACCGCGCCGGCGCGCTGGAGACTGCGCGGTCCGTGGCGGCACGACTGGTGTCAGGGGACTGACCGACGGTTCGTCCCCGCGGCAGTACGGGAAGCCAGCCTGGCCCCGACACCCCTACAGGTCCGGAGATCCGAGAGGTCACCGACCGGGTCATCGGTGCCCGAACCGTCAAACGCATGGGGCATCTGCTGGACAGCGGGCGGGGACCAGGGTGCCGTCCGCGATGAGCGCGGTATCCCGTCGAGATCGGCGCCTTTTGCGACCTCGGTGCTTGGTGCTCGGTGCGTCGAGGAGGTGGAGAGCAGCCGTATGACCCTGAAACGAAATCCGAACCATCCTTCCGGACGTACACTCGGCCATATGAGTCGCACCGGCGTGAGCGGGAAGTGCCTGCACCAGGCAGCCCTTGGTGTGGTGGCGAGCTGCCGCACCGCCCTGCACGGGCACGTCTAGCGACCTTCCGCGGTTGCCGTCGGGGCGATCCCACACCGTTTCCGCGCCGTGCTTCGGCGCCCCTCGTGAGCACGGCGCGCACCGCTTCGACCTCGCACATCACACGCGCTCTACTTCCCCATGCGGCTTCGGCGCATCGCCGTTGCCGCGTTCCGGCGATGGCCGTATCACGGCCGAGCCACCCTCGAAGGGACCATCTTGAAGCTGAGCGAGCTGCTGGCCGGACAAATCCACCACATCCTTCAGGGTGACGCCGAGGAAACGCGCATCACCGCCGGAACGGCCTTCGACGCGGACCGGGTGGCGCCGGGATCGCTCTTCATCGCGGTGCCCGGACATCCGGAGGGCGGGCCGGACGCGGTCGCTCCTGCCCTCGCGCGGGGCGCGGCGGCGGTCATCGTGGAGGACGACTGCGTGCTGCCGACGACAGCGGGAGATGCCTGTGTCGTGCGGGTGCCGGACGTCCGCATCACAGCCTCCGTCGTCGCCTCCCGCTACTTCGGCGAACCTGGCCGCAGCATGGACATGGTGGCCGTCACGGGCACCAACGGGAAGACCTCGGTCTCGTACATGGTCGAGTCCGTGCTGCGAATCGCCGAGGGGGTGAGGGCCGGGGTCATCGGCACGGCCGGAAGCCGAATCGGTGACGAGCTGATCCCGATGCCCCGGTCGGTGCTGACGACCCCGGAATCGCCCGACCTCCAATACCTCCTGGGGTGCATGCGTGATCGCGGAGTCGGCACCGTGGTGCTGGAGGCCACGTCCATGGGCCTGCTGACCCACCGGGTCGACCGCACCTTCGTCGACGTGGGCGTCTTCACCAACCTGAGCCAGGACCACCTGGACGACCACGGCACGATGGACAACTACCGCGACGCCAAACTCAGGCTCTTCCAAGGACTGTGCCGGCACGCCGTGGTCAACGCGGACGATCCGGTGGGCGCGCGTATCGGCACGATGATGCCGGGCGCGGTGACCACGTACGCCCTCGACGCCGAGGCCGACTACCGGGCCACGGATCTGGTCGTGGACGCCTCGGGAACCCGCTTCAACATCCACCACGACGGTCGCAAGTACCCGGCCGCGATCCCCGCACCCGGCAGGTTCTCTGTAGCCAACGCGCTGGCCACGGTGGCGGCCTGCCACACCCTGGGGCACGACCTCCCCGGGCTGGTCTCCGCGCTCGAACGGATGCCGCAGATCCCGGGCCGGTTCGAGCGTCTCACGACATCTGGTGGTACCTCGGTGATCGTGGACTACGCGCACTCCCCCGACTCTTTGAACAAGGTGCTCGGCACCATCCGCGGCTTCGCCCGGTCCAAGGTCATCACCGTCTTCGGCTGCGGCGGTGACAGGGACACCACCAAGCGGGCCGAGATGGGAACGATCGCCGGGACGCACTCCGACCTCTGTGTCCTCACCTCGGACAACCCGCGCAACGAGGACATCGAGGCGATCCTGGACCAGGTCACCCCGGGCATCGAGGAGACGGGCACCCCGTACCAACGCATCGCCGACCGCCGCAGCGCCATCGGCTTCGCGCTTTCGGCAGCCGGCCCGGACGACATCGTCCTGATCGCGGGAAAGGGCAGTGAGCCCTACCAGATCGTCGGTGACGCGCTGCTGCCCTTCAGCGACATGGCCACCGTCCGGGAGCTCGCCGGAGTCCGAGCGGTTCGGAGTCACCCCACTCTGGGGTAGACGGGCGTCAAGCCGGGCTCCCGCTCCCCCCGGTGGAAGCGGACCTCCCGGACCGCGGTGGTGGAGTCACGCCCGTCGACGGGCGACCCGTCCGGCCGGTGCGGCACCCCGCACGCCGGCTGCGCGGCCGCCCCGGACCGAGCTCTCCCCCGGGCTGTGGGAATTGTTCACACGGTTGGAGCCGGGCTGCTGAACAAATCCGACGGGGTTGTACTCGTGGGAGCAGGCCACCAACAGCGGGAGAGGATCCATGCGTAAGTCGTTCGCGGCAGCGTTCTGCGCACTGACGGTGCCGGCGCTCGGTCTGAATGGTTGCTCGACCAGTCCTCCGATCGAGCGATCGAGCGGAACGAGGAGGAGCGTCGCGGACAATCGTCCCGTCCCCATCCTGCTCCACAGCGAAGAGAACAGCGTCCTCCAGCGCTGAAGCCACGCCCGAGATCTGCCGGACGGCCGATACCGCGACGTGCAACCAGTTGCTTGCCAACTGTCCGGGCCCTGCGTGAACAGACGAGCCTGAGTCGAATCTGCGATTGAGGAGGCGGTTTCCGTGCACACATCGGACATGCTGGAGGCTGAAGGGGTCTCGCTGGTCAACCGTGGCTTGGCATTGTGGAGCCAAGGTCTGCGCGAGGAAGCTGTGACCGTCATGCGGCAGGGAATCGCCGTATGCCGCCAACTGGCCGTGGCGGAACCCGCAAAGATCAACCATCTGGCGCTGGCCCTGAGCAACCTGGGTGGCATGCTCGTCGACTGGGGCCGACCGGCCGAGGCCATTCCCGTGCTCGAGCATTCGATCAAGATCACGCGGATCTACAGCGACAAGAGCCACGAGTTCACCGCCGACCTTGCGGGAGCGCTGAAAAACCTCGGCAGCGCCCTGAAGGAGTGCGGCTCCCAACAGGAGGCGATCGTGGTCTTGACCGAGTCGGTCGCGACGTATCGGCGTCTGGTGGGGCAGGGAAGGCCGCAGTACGAGGTCCCCTTGGCCCGGGCGTTGAACAGCCTGGGGAACGCTCGCGGCTTGGTCGCTGAGGCGAGGGACGACTTCGACGCGGCCATTGCTCTCCTGCGCCGAGAGGATCTCGCCGAGTCGGCGCTGCAGTTGGCCGCGACGCTGGCCAGTCAGTGCGGAATCCTGATGCATCTGAAGTGTCACGAGCGTGCCGTGGCCAACTCCGAGGAGGCGGTGGCGATCTTCCGGCGGCTCGGCGATACCAACCCCGCAGGTGTCGAGCCGTACTTGGCCCATGCACTTCCCACCATGGCCGAGGCCTTGGTGGCCGTCGGCCGGCTGGACGAGGCGCACACCGCCGCCACCGAGGCGATCGGCATCGTCCGTAGGCGCTCCACGGCGAATCCGGACGGGTGGCGACAGCATCTGATCCGGGCGCTCCGTCTGCTCGGTGACCTGCTTCCCACGCTGAACCGGCATGCGGAAGCGGCCGCTGTCGCCGAGGAACTCGCGCGGCTGGTCGCGGAGGACCACCACGACGACAAGGCCCTCCACCAGCCCGCCCCCGAGAAGCCGAAGGGGTTCTTCCTCTCCCGTTTCAAACGCAGGCGCTGACAGGCTGTGCCGGGTCCTTCGTGCAGGGGCAGTGGCCTCCCGCGAAAACAGGTGCGGCACAGGGGGGCGCAGGCGCCGTCCGCCTCCAACAGCTGCCCCTGCCGGGCTCTCAGGTCCGCAGCAGGGAATTGAGCCGAGCTGGGCTCGGCGGCGGCCTGGCCCCCGGTGCTGGACGCCACGACGGTCCGTGAGATCGCCGAGCCGTCGGACCCCTACGAGCAACACTGAGACTCCGACGCTCCCCTGCCGTCACCCGACCCCGTCCCGGCGGCGGCCTACCCGAGGAGCGCTCCCTCGGGCGCGGGTGACCCGTCCCAGCTCATCCGGGACCAGGGGAGGGACAGTTCGTCCGTGCCGCTCACCGCCTGAGGTGCCAGGTCCTCGATCCGGGCGGCCTCCCGATGCCGGGCGAACACGGTGTCGACGTAGCGGTGGCCGGTGTCGGCGGCGATGAACAGGGCGGTACGGCGGGGCTCTTCGCGGCGTTCCCACCGGGCGGCGAGGTAGGCGGCTCCGGTGGACAGGCCCGCGAACACTGCGTGCCGGCGCAGCAGGTCGACGCTGCCGGCGAGGGCGGCGTCGAAGGCGAGCCAGTGCAGGACGTCATAGAGGTCGTGGCGGACGTTGCCGAAGGGGATGGAGCTGCCGATCCCGGCGATGATGATCTCCGGGTCGGCGACGTGTTCGCTACCGAAGGTGACACTCCCGTACGGCTGGATGCCCACGAGTCGTACGTCGACGGAGCGTTTCCTCAGGTAGTGGGTGAGGGCGCCGGTGGAGGCGCCGGAGCCCACGCCACCGACGAAGGTGAGGGAGTCGCCACCGGACCGGTCGTGTATCTGTTCGGCGACGGCTTCGTAGCCGAGGTAGTGGACGTCGTCGTGGTACTGACGCATCCAGTGGTAATCCGGATGTTCCCGCAGGATCTCCCGGACGCGGACGACGCGGCGGTTCTGGTCGAGCTTGAGGCTGCTGCTGGGCGGCATCTGCTCCAGGTGGGCGCCGAGTATGTCGAGCTGGGTACGCAGGGTGTGGTCCACGGTGGTGGAGCCGACGATGTGGCAGCGCATGCCGTAGCGGTGGCAGGCCAGGGCGAGTGCGTAGGCGTAGATGCCGCTGGAGCTGTCGATGAGGGTGTCGCCGCGTCGTACGGCTCCGGTGTCGAGCAGGTGGCGTACGGCGGCCAGGGCGGAGACGACTTTCATGGTCTCGAAGCGCAGGCAGAGGAGTCCGTCGTCGAGGCGTATCAGGTCCGGCCGGCCGACGGCTTCCGAGATGTGTTCGTCCACGGGAACTCCTCACTGATGGGGGACGCGAAGGTGGTGAAGGTCCGGGTCGGTGTGATGCCCTCACGGCCCAGGGCACGAGTGCAGCGGCGCAGTCTGCGGTGCAGGCCGGGAGTGCGGGGGTCGAAGAGGATGCCGGCGACGTTCCCGCTGTGGGCGATCTGCACGCCCACGGCGCCCGTGCTGTCGGCGATGCCGGTGAGGGCCGGGAACTCCTGGTGGCGCAGGACGCGTTGGCGCAGGCGGGCGCTGGCGGTGCTGACCCGGCCGAGCAGGGCGGTGTCGGCGTCGGTCACCGCCCGGCGGAGCATACGGCGCAGGTGTCCGTAGGCGGCGAGGTCGTCGTCGTGGTGGAGGGCGGGGAGGGAGAGGGTGTCGACCGGTGCTCCTCCTGCGAGCGCGCACCCGACCACCACGGCGGGCGGCAGCGCGGCGCCCAGCACTTCGAGGACCCGGCCTTCGCGCTGTGCGAAGAGCAGGGGGCGTGAACCGTACATCAGGGGGTCGCTGGCGCCTTCGGCGCGCACCGCGATCCGGGCGATCGACCTCGGCGGCAACAGTACGCCCCAGGAGTCGGCGACCGCCCGCACGGTGGCGATGACGTCGCTGGTGGAGGAGCCCATGCCGAGCCCGACGGGGAGCTCCCCGGTGAGGGCCAACTCCCCGCCGCAGGGCTCGGCGTTGCGGTGTGCGGCGCACTCCCGTACCGCGAGGACGGCCGCCGTACGAGCCTTGGTGCGGCCGCCGGGCGTCACCGTCACGTCGTCCGCCGAGCTGCCGGGCCGGTGCGCGAACCGGGCGGTGCTGCCCGGCCCGTGCATCGGCAGCGTGACCAGGGCGTGGACGGTGCGCCGCCGCTCGTCGAGGAAGACGCCTTGCAGGATCTCGCCGTGATGGCAGGCGGCGCATCCGGTGCCCTCCGTGCCACGGGCCGGGGCCTCCGGCGGGCGGGTGGCGGCCGTCATGCGTCGGCCGCCACCCGGTAGCGGTACAGGGTGGTGGGTTCGGCACTGAACTGGGAGAACGGGAAGGGCTCCGCGGACAGGGCGGTCACGCCCCGTCCGAGGAAGGCGCGCGCCACGGCGCTGCCGGTCTGGGCGTAGACCACCAGAGGCACGCCTCGTTCGCGACAGCGGGCCAGGACGGTGTCGAAGCTCCCGTTGCTGAGCGTCATGCCGGTGGCCACGACAGCGTCGGCGGTGTCCAGCACCTCGTGCATGTCGTCGGTGACCGGGTCGCCCCATTGGGTGGTGCGCAGGTTGAAGTCGCAGAGCAGGGGATCACCGCCGCGCTCGCGGATGGCCGCGACGAGCGGGTTGACCACCCCGATCAGACCGACCCTGGCCCCGGCGTCGATGTCCAAGAGCCCGGCGATGGCCGCGTCCCGCGCCAGCGCCCGGGTCTCGGGTGTCCCGGCGGGCAGGGTGACCGGTTCCGCCTCGGTCGCCTCCCGGTGCGGGCGGACCGAGCTGAGGTAGGCGTCGAGCGCGGCGATCCGCAGCGGACCCGGCGCCTCGCGCAGCAGCGTGTCGACGGGGGTACCGGAGGCGTCGCGGCATATGGACGGGTCGACCTCACCCGCTTCGAAGGCGCAGCCGCCGAAGGAGTCGCCCAGGCGGACGAGGACGTACTGGTTGAGGTACGTGGTGTTCCCGCCGGCCAGCCGGGTGCCGTGGTGCACCCAGAACACGCTGGTGGCGATGAGGTCGGCGGGGCGGGGGCCGTGCTCGCCCGCCAGGACGGCGGCCAGGAGTTCCTCGGTGTTCTTCATCGCCGTCCTCCGGTGCGAGGCGTGTCGTGGGTGATACGGAAGAGGAAGGTCAGCACGCCGTCCTGCCAGTCGTGGAGATGGTCGATGTGGGGGCTGAGCCCGTGGTCCAGAGCGTGTTGGACCAGGGCCCGCAGGTCCGCGGTGTTGGAGGCGATGACGTAGATCTCGCCGCCGGGGGCCAGCAGGTCCTTCTCCGCGATCTGGGCGAAGAACTTCGCCAGCAGCGGCGCGCCCACGCAGACGTTGCGTACGACGTCGGGGTCGTCACTGACGGTCTGACTGACGGCGGGCGGGTTGAAGGTGATGACGTCCAGTTGGGCGTCCTCGGGGAGAGCGTCGAAGACGTCACTCACCGCAGGGAGGAACGCGGTGTCCGGGCGCTCGCCGACCAGGCGCCGGTAGTGACTGGTGGCGGCGGCCACGCTCTCCGGGTGGACGTCGAGCGCGTGGATCTCCCGAGCGCCCCGGACGGCCGCCGCGACGGCCTCGACACCCAGGCCGACGCCCATGGCGGCGTACCGGAGGCCGCGGGTCTCGATGCGGCCGTCGAGCACCCGCTCGTGGATCAGGCGGCTGGTCCAACCGGGTATGAAGACGCCGGGCGGAACGTCGAACGTCCAGCCGTTCCACTCGTAGGAACGAGTGGTGTGCAGATCCGCCTTGGGCTGGTTGAGGGCGATGATCCGTTCGGCGGGCAGGGGTGGGGGCAACTGCTCCAGGAGAGCGTGGCCGATCGAGTCACGGTCCATGTCCATGGGGTCCTTTCCTTGTCGCACGACGGGGTGGCGCTTGGTCACGCCGAAGTGCGGCCTGCCCGGCGGGCGTTCACTCCTGCCGGGCGGGCCGTGGTGTGCGGAGGCTCAGCCCTTGAGTTCGCGCAGGTAGGTGGCGAACTTCTCCAGGCCGTCGATGTTGCGGGGGCCGCTGATGCCCTCGTTGTAGTCGAGGACGAAGAAGTTGTTCTTCTTCACGGCCGGGAGTTCCCTGGTGTGGGGGGACTCCTTCAGGAAGTCGATCTTCTTCGCGGCGGGCAGGTCGCCGTAGTCGAGGATGACGATGACTTCGGGCTCGGACTCGGCCACGGATTCCCAGTTGACCTGGGTCCAGCGCTCGTCGAGGCCGTCGAAGACGTTCTTGCCGCCTGCCGTCCTGATGATGTCGTTGGGAGGCACCTGGTTGCCCGCGGTGAACGGCTGGTCGGTACCGGAGTCGTAGAGGAAGACGGGCACCGGATCGCCGTCCGGGGCCTTGGCCTCGACCTCCTCCACGCGCTTCTTCAAGCCGCCGACGACTTCCGTGGCCTTCTTCTCGACCCGGAAGATCTTGCCCAGCCGTTCGAGGTCGGTGTAGAGAGCTTCGAAGGGGCTCATCTTCTCGGGGTGGCCGGGGTAGTTGAAGCAGCTCTCGGTGTGCATGAAGCTCTGGATGCCGAGTTTGTCCAGGATCTCGGGCGTGATGCCCCGCTCGTCCTTGAAGCCGGAGTTCCAGCCGGCCACGACGAAGTCGGACTTGGCCTCGACCACGACCTCCTTGTTCAGAAGGTCGTCGCTGAGCATCTTCACCTTCGCGTACTCGGACGCCCAAGGTGACTCGCTCACCGGCGGGTTCGCGGGAGGCATCACGTAGCCGTGCACGTGCTCGGTCAGACCGAGGGCGAACAGCTTGTCAGCGCTGCCGCCTTCGTAGGCGACGGCCCGCTCGGGCACCGTGTACTTCACCGGTTCGCCGCAACGCTTGACGGTGACCTTGCTGGATTCCTTGGCGTCCGATTCGACCTCGGCACCACATCCGCTGAGTACCAGGGCCGCCGCCAGGGCGGAGCCTAGAGCGGCAGGCCGGCGGACCATGGCGAGGTTTCGGGTTGTACGCATGCGTGAGTGGCCTTTCAGCGGGTGGAGTTGAGCGAATACAGGAGCTGGGGATCCCCTGTCAGCGGGTGCGGGACGACGCTGGCCCTGACGCCGAAGACGTCACCGACGAGCTGTGTCGTGAGCACGTCCGCGGGCGCGCCGGAAGCGACCAGGCGGCCCCGGGAGAGCACGCCGAGCCGGTCGCAGGCCGCTGCGGCGAGGTTGAGGTCGTGCAGGACGACGAGGACGGTGAGACCGGACCCGCGCAGGAGCGAGAGCAGGTCGACCTGATGGCGGACGTCCAGGTGATTGGTCGGCTCGTCCAGGACGAGGATCTCCGGTTCCTGCACGAGCGCGCGGGCGAGCAGCACGCGCTGGCGCTCCCCGCCCGACAGCGTCATGACGCCCCGGTGCGCGAGGTGTCCGATGTCGAGCTGGTCCATCGCCCGCTCGCACAAGCCGCGTTCTCGGCCGCTGAGCGCCTGGTTGCCGCGCAGATGGGGCGCGCGTCCGAGCGCGACGACCTCCTCGACCGTGAAGTCGAAGTCGACGCCACCGTCCTGGGTCATGGCCGCGATGGTGCGTGCGCTGTGGCGCAGCGGGAGCCGGGTCAGGTCCTGCTCACCTACCCGGACGGTTCCGGAGCTGGGCCGCAGCGCCCGGTACACACACCGCAGCGCGGTGGACTTGCCGCTTCCGTTGGGTCCCACGAGCCCCACGACCTGTCCGTCCGGCACCTCCAGGGACAGCCCGCGCACGAGACTCTTGCCGTCCGTCACCACGGAGAGTTCGTCGAGTTTCAGGTCCATGTCAGCGACCTCCGAAGGTGTAGCCCCTGCGCCGCATCAGCGCGATGAATACGGGCACCCCCACGAGCGCGGTGATAACCCCGAGCGGCAGCTCACGCGGGGCCACCAGAGTCCGTGCCGCCAGGTCGACCCACACCATGAAGATCGCTCCGACCAGTGGGGCCACGGCGAGCACGCGGGCGTGAGTGGCGCCGACGACCATTCGCACCACGTGCGGCATGACGAGTCCGACGAAGGCGATGGCGCCGCTGACGGCGACCATGACGCCCGTCACCAGCGAGACCAGGACCAGCAGCACCTTGCGATGCCGGTCTGGATCGAAGCCGAGGCTCGCGGCGGTCTCGTCGCCGAGGGAGAGGACGTCCAGCGCCCGCCCGTACCGGTACAGGACCGCGAGTCCGGCCAGCACCACCAGGGAGACCACGGGCAGCGCGCCCCAGGTCGCGGCCCCGAAACTGCCCATGGTCCAGTACAGGACCATGCTCGTCGCCTCGCTGTCCGGGGCGAAGTAGATGATCAGGCTCATGACAGCCTGGAAACCCAGCGACATGGCCACGCCCGTCAGGACGAGGCGCAGTGGTGACAGCGCACCCCGACTGGAGGAGGCGGCGTACACCAGGATCGAGGCGACGAGCGCACCGATGAAGGCACCGACGGAGACGGCGTAGATGCCCAGTGCCGCGAACGCTCCGGTGACCGTGATCCCGACGGCGCCTACGGAGGCGCCTGAGGAGACCCCGAGGACGAAGGGGTCGGCCAGCGCGTTGCGCACCATGGCTTGAATCGCCACTCCGACCGCGCTCAACCCGGCCCCCACCAGCGCCGCCAACAACACGCGCGGCGTACGGATCTGCCAGATGATCTGATACGTCGTCACCTTGTCGGGGCCGATGCGCCCTCCACTGAGAGCCGCCCACAGATGGCGGGCGGTCTCGCCCGGGGTGACGACCGCCGGCCCGAGCCCGATGGCGACGACGACGGACACGAGCAGGATGGCAGCCAACCCCACACAGCTGAGGAACAGTACTTTCCGGGACGCGAGTCGAGTTCGCACAGCCCCAGCGGGTCGGGGCGCCAACGCCTCGGCCGGGTCGACCGCGTCCGCGTCAGCCGAGGCCACAAAGACCGAGGGGGGCGGCTTGTGCGGTACCTTCACTTTCCCTCGCTAATGAAAATCATGTTCATGTGCAGGAACCTAGCACGCCCTCCGGCCCGACGGACAGCCCAGACCAACTGACGGCACAGGGCCGCGGCATCCATCACAAGGGGGCGGCCGACAGCACTCTAATGGAAATGATTATCACTGCGATAGTGTGGCGCCTGCGCCGCGCTGCCCGCCGTGTGCCACGGCTGGTCCCGTCGCACAACCTCACTGCTGTACAGGGCTGTTGTAGCCGGTTCGCGTCCGATCCATCACCGCCAACAGGACAGGAGTACTCTCTCGTGCCCACCCCCGCCGCCCCTCCCACCGCCGCCGAGTCCCCTCCGGTGAAGCAGCGCTCGATTCTGCTCGACCTGGCCTTCCTCCGGCTCTGGACGGGCGCCACCGCATCGGGCCTGGCCACCTGGGCCCTGCCCTTCGTCCTCGGCCTCGCCGTCTTCGACCGGACCCTGGCCGCCACGGACCTCGGCCTGCTCCTCGCCGCGCGCACCGTCGGGTTCCTCGCCGCGGTGCCCGTGGCCGGGGTGCTCGCCGACCGGCACTCCCGCCGGGGTGTCGTGTTGTGGGCGGGGCTCGCCGCCGGAGCCGCAGCACCGGTGATCGCCGCAGGGCTGGGCCGCTCGGTGCTGCTGATGGCGGCGGCCGCCGCGGTGGCGGGAGCCGGCCAGGGCGCCTGCCGACCCGCCTACCAAGCCCTCACCGCCGAGGTGGTCGACGCCGGTCGCAGGCAGCAGGCCAACGCCGCCATGACCCTGGCGGTACGGGTCACCACCCTCGTGGGCCCCTCCCTGGCCGCGCTGCTCGCCGTCTCCCTGGACACCCGGGCACTGCTGTTGGGCATCGGGCTGCTCTGGCTCGTCGCGGCCTGTGTTCCCGGACGCGGCGCACGGCCTGGGGCTGCGGAAAATACGGCGGAGCCGTCGGCCGGGGCGGGCAGGGCGTCCTTCCTGACCGAGTTCACGGAGGGGGTCCGCGAGGCGCGCGGGCACCCCTGGTTCCTCGCCGGTCTGGGCGCACTGACTGCCGTCATAGCCACCGGCTACTCCGCGACCGGCGTCGCCCTGCCCATGGTCAGCAGGGACGAGTACGGGACCGAGGTCGTCCTCGCGGGTGCGATGACCGCCTACACCGCCGGAGCGCTGGGCGGTGCACTGCTCATGGCCCGCTGGCGCCCGCGCTCCCCCGGCTGGGCCGCCCTCGCCGGCCTGGCCTTCTACGGCTTCGCCCCGCTCAGCCTGGTCTTCCCCGTGCACCCGGTCTTCGTGATGGCCGCCTACACCGTCGCGGGCATCGGCATCGAACTGTTCAACGTGCCGTGGTTCACCGCCGCCCAGCGCGAGGTCGCCCCGGACAAACTGGCCCGCGTCTCCTCACTGGACTTCCTGCTCTCGTACGGCCTCGCCCCGATCGGACTCGCCGTCATCGCCCCCGCCATCGACGCCTTCGGCGCCACAGCGGTCCTCGCGGGCTGCGCGCTCATCTGCTTCGTGGCGCCCGCCACCGCCGCCCTCGTCCCCAGCGCCCGTACCTTCTCAACCGCACGAGAGCGCAGCGACGCCAACTGACGGCCACAGCGAAGAACAAACCCCCTGGCGGGGGCAGCCTGGAGTCATGCACGCACACGCACCTTCCCACCGCCCAGAGCAGGCGCAGGGCGGGGACTCGCCGATGCCACCCCTGGCGATGGTGGACGGGTTCGGCAGCCGTGCGTCCAGCTCGATGTGTGAGAGGTCGGCCAGCCACGATCCGGGAACCTTCTTGTCGAAGGCCGGTCGCCTCTCGTGCACGGGGGCACACAGGCCCACCGGCAGGCGGGAGGCGGCGGCAGGAACGCGGTGTTCACGTCCAGGCCCAGCGCGAACGGCTGTGCCGCCTCCTCCCAGGCGACCAGGTCCACGTCGCGCATCCAGTGGAAGACCTCTTCGTCCAGGAAGCCGCGCTTCCAGCCCTGGGCACCGGATGCTCCAGGGGGGCGCCTCCGGCGGGGCAGGCTCAATGGGTGCGGTGCCGGGCGAGCCGGGGTTGTGGCCGGAGCTCCAGGCGCCGGACGCCGGGACGCTCCCCGCGGCTCGCCGTCGCGGTCTCGCACTCACGGTCACCGCGGCACTGGTGGCCGACGCCCGATCGCGGGGCGCGGCCACCGTCTTTCTGTCTGCAGGTGACAACGACGTCGCGCAGATCTACGCGCGACTCGGCTTCCGCACGGTCGGTACGGCACTGATCGCCGAGCCCGCCGAATGGGTCCCCTCCGTCCGCCCCGGCCGACGGCCTCTGCCAGGGGGCGCCCGTGAATTCCTGGCTGCTGCCAGTACAGGTGCCTGAGCACCCCGATCAGCTCCGGGGAGTGGACAACGTCCGCCTCAGCGCCCAGCCTCTCAACCTGATGCAGCACGGTCTGCCACGAATCTCTGATCACCTCGGCCGCGATCACCTTATGACCTGCGAATCACCCGCCGCAGTTCCCGCAGAAGCCGACAGCCGACCTCCCGTGAAGCACAACGGGACTGATCGTCTTGGCTTGGCGGTCACCACCATCACGGGGAGACCCTGAAGGCGCGGAGCCGTACCGATCCTCCCACCGCCGTCACGAACTCGTCAGTCCGAACCAGCGAGGCGCGCACATCCACATCGCCCATCAAGCAATGGCTCCCCGGTTGTCGGCGTACACCTGCTTGCGAGTACGCCGACACCGGTGAGGGCGGGCCGCGCCTGCCCTCACACAGGCTTCGAAAGATCGCTAGGACTCCGTACCCATGTACTGGGTTTGGCTTCCGAGCCGGAGCCTCAGCTGTTGGCCAGGGTGCGGTCGAGGAGAGGGAGCAGGCGGTCCCAGTGGCGCCGCAGCGCGGCAGGGTTGAAGGCGTCGGTGTCGGACATGGTGAAGCCGTGGACGGTGCCGGGGTAGATCTCGGAGGTGTAGCCGACCCCCGCGGCGTCCAGGACCTGGTTGAGCTCACCGAGGGCCTCAGGCGTCATGTCGCCTTCGGCGTGGCCGAGGTGGACCTGGGCGGTGAGCTTGGAGAAGAGGTCAGGCCCGTCGACGCCCACGGGGCCGTGGAATGCGGCGAGGGCGGCCACTTGGCCGGGGTGGGCCGCGGCGGTACGCATCGCCAGGAGACCGCCTATGCAGTAGCCGGTCACCGCGACCGGTCCGGCGCCGACCTCGGGCTCGGTGGCGAGGAAGCTGAGGTAGGCGTCGGCGTCACTCCGGACACGTTCGGCGGTGTGCGCCTCGATCAAAGGCATCAGCTGGGCGAAGACCTCGGGCCGGACCTCTTCTCCGATGTGCTCGGGAAGTTCGATCACCGGTGCCGGGCCGTGCCGGTAGAAGAGGTTGGGGACGAGCACGTAGTACCCGTGCTCGGCCAGTTCGCGGGCCATCTTCCGCAGCACGGGCCGAATGCCGAAGCCGTCCGGGTACATCAGCACGCCTGGGTGCCGCTCGCCGTTGTCGGGGAAGGCGGCGAACGCGTCGGCCTGGCCGTCCGCGGTGGGAATCTGCAGCATCTTGGTGGGCATGAGTTCTCCTGTCGTGGTTGACGTGTCGAGCTGTGATCAACACGACAGGAGGCGGAGCCCGCGCAGCAGCACCGGGTCGTCGGCCCGACAACGGGCCGACTCCGGCCCGTACGGCGCTCAGAGGAGCGCCGGGTCACCAATCCGTGTGTGGCGCAATGCCGTCCCGGTAGTCATCGCCGCACAACGTAGCGCACCGGACAGGACCGATGCCAGCCCTCCCCTGTCCACAACGCTCTTCGCGGATCTCGGTCAGCACCTCTGATCCTGAACACGGTCGACGTCGTGCCCGCGACAGAGATACCTATCTTGCTTCTACACGGTCCTCACCACACTTCGAAGGCCCCGTTCGAATTCTGAGCTGGGCAAACGACGGAACTGAACAGAGAGTGTCACCGAATTGGGCGGGGCGCTGCCGGCCTGTAGATGTGTGCGGTCAGGCGCGGCCTCGTCCGTGTACTGGCGCAGCTGAGGGCTGGAGAAGTCGCCGGGCAGCGCCTCGCCGAGTTCGGGGGCGACGGAGACGACGACCACGTCAACCGGATCAAGATGCTGAAGCGGCAGATGTATGGACCCGCCGGCTTTGCGCTCCTCAGGCCCGTGCGGTTCACGCACCCCGAAGGCGACCCTGACACCTGACCGCTCATGCCCCCACGTTTGCCGCGAACAGGACGGTCACAGCCAAACCCAGCGGCTGGACCCGCGCTTTACTGGCGCAGAGGCAGTGTTCCGGCCATGCACTATTCCCGGCCGTGAGGCGGCACGGTGGAGATGACCGGCTGACCGCGAGGACAGGAGAGGATCGGTACAGTGACCCCCAGGGACCCCAGCCACCGCAGACACTCCCTCTCCCCCGGGCGCGGCGGGGCCGGAACGCCCGCCGTACTCAATCTCCGGCGGCACCTTGGTCGAGTGGGTCACCACGGCCATCGGCACCCGCGAGCGACCCCCTCGCCGCGCTACCGGGCACCCTGGCCCTTGTCCACCCCGACCAGCGCGGCCGCTACGCCACCGTCGGTCACGGCTCCAACTCGGACAGGTCGTCGAGCCCCGGGAAGAGACGCGGATCGGGAAGCGG
Organism: Streptomyces sp. NPDC056296; assembly: GCF_042268605.1. NCBI lineage: Bacteria > Bacillati > Actinomycetota > Actinomycetes > Kitasatosporales > Streptomycetaceae > Streptomyces > Streptomyces sp. NPDC056296. The sequence continues at coordinate 34,294 of NZ_JBHJRX010000068.1, forward strand.
CGCCTCGGCCGAGGGCAATTGCGTCAGGGACTGTTCCGTCCATACGACCTTGCCGGTCGAGGTGTATCGGGTTCCCCATCGCTCGGCGAGCTGTGCCACGAGGAACAGCCCGCGTCCGCCCTCGTCGGTCGTGGCCGCCCTGCGCAGATGGGGGGAGGTGCTGCTGCCGTCGGACACCTCGCAGATCAGCGCCCGGTCGTAGAGCAACCGTACGTGGATCGGTTCGGAGCCGTGACGGATGGCGTTCGTGAGCAGTTCGCTGAGCATGAGCTCTGTGGTGAACGCCATGTCGTCCAGGCCCCATTCGGTCAGTTGACGGCTGCACGCGTTGCGGACGGTGCCGACGGCGGCGGGGTCGCGGGGGACGTCCCAGTCGGCGACGTGGGAACGGTCCAGCAGTCTGGTGCGGGCGACGAGGAGTGCTACGTCGTCGTGACGGTGCTCGGGCAGCATGCCGTCGAACACCGCCTCGCAGATCTCCTCCGGAGTGCGCTCGTGTGCCCCGGTGAGTGTGCCGCGCAGCGCTTCCAGGCCCTCGTCGATGTCGCGGTCGCGCCGCTCGACCAGCCCGTCCGTGTAGAGGACGAGCGTGCTGCCCTCGGACAGTTGCAGCTCGGCGGTCTCGAACGGGAGGCCTCCCAGGCCCAGTGGCGGCGCGATGGGCACTTCGGCCATCCCCACGGTGCCGTCGGGATGGACCAGCATGGGGGCGAGGTGCCCTGCGCGCGAGATGCTGCACCGTCCGGAAACCGGGTCGTGCACCGCGTAGAGGCAGGTGGCGCCAGTGACCGCTTCCCCGCTCGAACCTTCGGGGTCCTCCTGGTCGAGGCGGCTGACCAGTTCGTCGAGATGGGTCAGGAGTTCGTCCGGGGGCAGGTCCAGCGTCGAGAAGTTCTGTACGGCGGTACGCAGCCGTCCCATGGTGGCCGCCGCGTGCAACCCGTGCCCCACGACGTCACCGACGACGAGCGCGACACGGGCACCGGGCAGGGGGATCACGTCGAACCAGTCGCCACCGACCCGAGCCTGGGCGGGCAGGTAGCGGTAGGCGATGTCAACGGCGCTCTGATTGGGCAGGACGTGCGGCAGGAGGCTCCGCTGAAGGGTTTCCGCCATCGTGTGCTCGCGGGTGAAACGGCGAGCGTTGTCGATCGCGACGGCGGCTCGGGCGGTCAGCTCCTCGGCGAACGTCAGGTCCTCCTGGTCGAAGGGCGCCGAGCCCTCCGTACGCCAGAAGTGGGCCACGCCCAGAGGGATGCCGCGCGCCTGCAACGGCACCGTGACGAGCGAGTGGATGCCGTACGCGCGGACGGCGTCGGCCCCTTCCGGGTCCTGAGCCGGCCACGTGTGGAGGGCTGTCAGGTCGGCTTCCAGCACCGCCCGTCCACTGGTCAGCGCCGAGGCAGCGGGCGTGCCCGTGACGTCGAGCGGAACGACGCCTCCGACGGGCCGGAACGGGTGGTCTTCCCGAATGCCGCGCAGGGCGGTGCGCCGCATCTGCGTGGGCGTGCCGGACGGCTCCTCGCCCCGCGCCACGGCGTCCAGCAGGTCCACTGTGACGAAGTCGGCGAACCGCGGAACCGCCACACCCGCCAGCTCTTCGGCCGTCTGGACAACCTCCAGGGTCGTACCGACCCGTACCCCCGCCTCATGAAGGATGTTCAGCCGCTCACGGGCCACCTCCGCCGTGCCGGCCAGTGCTCGCAGCTCCGTGCTGTCCCGGAGGGTCGCCACGTGGCCGGAGGGTCGGCCGGACGGGGCGGTGCGCCTGGTGTTGACGGCCACCAGCCGGCCCCCGGCCAGGTGTACCTGGTCCGTGACGGGGCTATCGGAGCAGAGCAGTTCGACCGTGGCGGAATCGAGGCCCAGCTCCGTGATGTGCTGCCCGTCGGACTCCTTCGGCAACTGCAGCAGCCGCCGCGCCTCGTCGTTGGCCAGAACCAGACGACCGTCGCGGCTCGTGATGAGTACCCCCTCGCGGACGGCGTGCAGCACCGCGTCGTGGTGTTCGTACATCCGAGTCATCTCACTGGGCCCGATGCCCCGTGTCTGACGTCGCAGGCGTCGGCTGACCAGCGCGGCGCTGCCGACGGCGAGAAGCAGCGCGACACCGGCCGAGGCCATGATCACCGGGATCTGGTCCTGCAGTGACTGCCCGACGGTTCGGAGGCTCACCCCTGCCCCGACGAGCCCCACGACCGCGCCGTCACCGTTGGTGACCGGGACCACCGCTCGTGCCGCATCCGTCGGATCGCCCTCGTAGATCTCGGTGAACGGCTCGCCGCCCGCCGCCCGCTCGACGCCCTCCGCCCGCTTGCCGATCAGATCCGGGTCGGTGTCGGCGTAGCGGGTGCCGTCCTTCGCCATGACGACGATGAAGTCCACCCCTGTGCCCCCGTGCGCCGCGGCCACGTACGGTTGCAACGCCGCTGTCGGATCGTCCGACTCCAGTGCTGCGACGAGCCCCGGCGAGTGCGCGAAGCTCTCCGCGACTGCCCGTGACCTCTCCTGCGCATCCTGTTCGGTGTCGTTGCGTGCTTGCAGGGTGAGCCCCGCGACGGCCGCCGCGATCAGGAACACCGCGACCACGATCTGGAGAAACAGCACCTGCCCGGCGACGCTGCGCCCACGCAGCTCCCACCAACGGCCCGGGCTCCTTCCCTCACCGGTCAGGTCGACCGAGAGCTGACCGGCACGGTTCGATCGAGCGGAACGCCCCTGCATACACCTTTTCTAGCATCTTTGGATTAAATAACGTGTTTCGGATGGTCGTGCGACAGGCGGGCCACCCCGGTGGCCCTGCCGAAATTCCAGATGGCGTAGCTGTCACGAAGTGACGCAGGGCGCGGCTGCGGGAGATCCGGGCCAGGAACAGATCGACGAACGACGCCCGCCCATCGACCCGGCCTGCGCTTCACATCGGGTGGGGTCGGTGATCGGCACCGGGAAGTGCCCGGTTTCCGGGTTCGGCGGCGAGTTGCTCCCAACGGCTCAGCGTGCCGGCCCAGCCGTGGCCGGGCGAAGGTCACCCCTCGGCAGTCCGGCTGCCGGCAGTGGGCGATCGCCTTGACGTTGGCCAGCTCCTCGCCGGTCAGCTCCGCGGTGCGGTACGCCGGTACACCAGCCGCGAGCGCACGAGTCAGCAGCGCTTTACGGCCGTTCCGCAGGAGCGGTACGTTTCCTCGCTCCGCGACGTCGCGGAGATTCTGCGCGCCACGCGCAGCGGAGTGGCCTGGCAGGCCCTCTATGTCATGATCGGCGCCTACTGTCTTGGACCACGAGGTCGCACGCTTCTTCGCGGACGCGGAGGCCATCTACTCCTTCGAGGGCACCAGGGAGATGAACACTCTGGTCGTCGGCAAGGCGATCACCGGGGAGAGCGCCCCCGTCTGACCGTCCGGCCCGGGCCGGTCCCAATCCGAAGCTCTTCGCTTGCACGGCGTCCTCGTGTTCCCACCGCACTCGCAGGACCACCGACTGAAGCAGGCCGGTGGACCTGTGGGTTGAAACTCCGGACCCAGCACGAGGGGCGGCGGTTCAGCGGTCCCGCGTCGGAGGTGTTCCACTGGGACGTCGCGCCGCCGAGTGGGGGCGCCACGAGATCCACAGGATAATAGCCATGGACATAGTCGCCATGTAATCTATCGTCATGGGTAAGGGTGCACCGGGTCCTACGCCTGGTTTCTTGGTATGGCGGCTCGCCAACAAATGGCGCGTCGCGGTCGATCGCGCGGTGGCTCCACTGGGCCTCACCCACGCGCAGTACTCACTGGTCGCGTCGCTGCACGGCATGCAGCGGGCCGGCGAGCGGCCCAGCCAGCGCCGGCTCGCCGACCATACTGGCCTGGAGGCGCTGTACGTCTCGAAGCTGGCGCGCGCCCTGGAGTCGGCCGGTCTGATCGAGCGCACCCGCGACCCGAGTGACCCGCGAGCCGTACAGCTCGCTCTCACCGAGCAGGGCCAGGCCGTCACGCGGCAGGCCGTCGTGGTGGTCCAGGAACTACTTCAGCAGTTGCTGGAGCCGCTCGGCGGCCTCGACGCCCCGCGGACGCGTGCGTTCACCGACGAGCTGACGACCCTGCTCTACGTACCCCTCGCTCCGTCCGTACCGAACGACGACACCACTCAGGGGAGAACACCATGACCACCACTGCGGCCACCCCCACGGCCCCCGCCGCCGACTCCCGCGTCCTCGGCCTGGCCCACTACGCCGCCCGCGGCGTCCTGGAGCACGTCCTGGCCCGGCACGGTGTCACGTTCCGGCAGCAGATCGTCCTGCGCGCCGTCGTCACCACCGACGCGCCGCAGACACCGGATGACGTCGTCACCCAGGTCCGGAGCTCCCTCAAGGCCGATCCGGTCGATATCCGCGCCACTCTCGACGAGCTGCTGGCCCGGCAGTTGCTCGTTACGGACGCCGCGTACCTTCGCCCCACGGACGCGGGGCGCGAGCTGCTCGCCGCCGTCGGCGCGGAGGTCGCCCCCATCTCCGCCCGCATCTGGTACGGGATACCCGCCGAGGACCTGGCCGCCGCCGGCCGTGTCCTCGCCCTGGTCACCGAGCGTGCCAACGCGGAGCTTGCGGCGCTGACCACCTGATCGCGAACGCCTGCTGCACCCACGTCACCAGGGACCACGCCGCCGCGGGACCGGCGGGACTCGGTGTCGGAGGAGATCGGCGCGTTCCTGGCGGGCGATGGTCCTGGTCAGAAGCTCCTCGTCCGCGGCTTCGACCGTAGGCCCTCGGGACGAGTGGTGTCGGGATCCCGTCGGTAGCACCAGGCCGAGTCCACCCGTGGGTCTTCGTGCCGCTCGCCCTGCTTCCGTACACCCCCGGCAGCCAGTGCGTCGGCTGGGGTCGTACGGCCTCGGCGCTGCTCGTCGCGGCGTGGTTCGTCCGCTCGGTCTGTGGGCGAACCGGGCAACGGCGACGCCGGTGGCCCTTCTGGCCGCGCGTCCCACTCGCCGGACGGGGCCGGCTTGTTCTCCTGCCGTTCTAACGGCAGGCAGGTCGTCGTCGAGATGGCCGTGTCCGCCGTAATAGACGAGGATTGTCGCGGTGGCTTCGGCGGCTGCCCGTCGGACGGAGTCGATGAACTCGATGGCTGTCTGGGATCGGTGACGACCGTACGGTGCTCCGACGGCAGGCCTCAGCCCGGTGCTGAAGTGGAGAACTCGGCGAGTGCCACGACGTTGTTCCGGACGGTCGGGGCGGCAGGTGATCGTAGTCCGCGACACCGATCAGGACCACCCGTGAGGATTCCGGGCGGGGAAGCGGCATCCGGTGACTACTCACTCTCCAGCGCATGCCTGGTCCCCTCCACGTGCCCCCGTCCATCGCGGGTGCGGACCGGCGTTCCGGCATTGAGCCGGCCGGTCCTTGAGACCGTGCGGGGTACCGTGCCGATGAGGTGCCGCGCGCAACTGGGTCTGCCGACGCGGTGCGCTTCGTCCCGGCTCTGACGGTCGACGGAACCGGGCCGGCCGGCCGATCGATGAGTTCTGGGTCGTGCGGAGGTCACATCTGTAGGGCCGCCGGCAGACTGACGCGGTCGTACTCGAAGGAGACGCATGGCAAAGCTCATCTACTCGATGATCACCTCGCTCGACGGATACGCCGAGGCGGCGGAGGGCGACCTTGGCACCGGGGCCGAGGACCAAGAGGTGCACACCTTCATCAACGACCTCTTCCGCCCCGTCGGCACCTACCTCTACGGCCGACGGATGTACGAGACGATGGTCTACTGGGAGACCGCGCACACCGAGCCCGACCAGCCGCCGCACATCCTGCAGTACGCCCGCGACTGGCAGGCCGCGGAGAAGATCGTGTACTCCACGACGCTTGAGTCGGTATCCAGCGCGAAGACCAGGATCGAGCGGACCTTCGACCCGGACGCGGTGCGCAAGCTCAAGGCCGAGGCTGATCACGACCTCACCGTCGACGGCCCGAACCTCGCGGCCCAGGCGATCGCGGCCGGCCTGGTGGACGAGTACCACCTGTTCGTCACCACGAGCGTGGTCGGCGGCGGCAAGCGGTTCTTCCCCGACGGCGTCCGCCTCGATCTCGAGCTGGTCGAGGAACGTGCCTTCGACAGCGGACTGATCTACGCACGCTACCGGACCCGCTGAGCCGCACCGGCCCGTGACGCTGTCTGTCAGCGGCCGAGCCGGGGCGGGGCCTGTGACAACGGCCAACACAATGAAGCGCCGAGGACGCCGTTGGCGCGACAAGGTCCTTACTGATCGTCTTATTCAGCGGCCACCCTCGGCTTTCGAGACGAACAGCTTGTGCTTCGGGTAGCCGGGCACGGCGGACCCACGACCGACGAGACCGGCTTCGCCCCCAGCAACGACTGCGAGGCACCCGCCAGTGGCAAGGGCCAGGCCTCCACCGCCAAAACCGATCGACAGCACGAGGACACTGCCTGGGTCCAACGCGATCAGACCGTAAAGGGGGAACGCGGCGACCAGGCAGGCAAGGGCCGCGATCCAGCGGTGGGCACGCCTGCGCCGCGTCGCCGCAGGGCTGTGCACGGTATAGGACAGCGTTTTCGCACACACCAGGCACTTGACGGAGTATCGACGGGCTGGTTCGCCGTCCTCGGGCCGTTCAACCACCCAGGTCCGGCCGCGGTAGTCCCAGGCAACGGTCCCGTACGACGCCGAACGGCCCACGAAGTTCTGGCGATGGCCAAGCGTGGTGCGCTGCTCACGTTCAATTGCCAGCGCCACGCCGTGACTCCTCCGAGCTGCCCTTTCACCCGATGCCAACACGCATCCTGGACGGAGCTATACCCGAGGTCAAGCGCCCGACGGCATCGTTCGAGCCGCCACAAGGGCACGGAGACACGCGGGGCCGGAAGCATCCCGCGGTGCTCTGCTTTCAGCGGCTGGACTCGGTGATGCCGAAGACCAGGACGATCAGCACGGTCAGCTTCTCGTCGTTGCGACTGCGCGGTCCGCCGACGCAGCCGCACGACCATGATGACCGCCATACCTGCCAGATCGACCGGATAGGCCGTCTTGCCTCCGACGGGCCCCGCCCGCAGCCGCGCTCACATCTCGTCCGGCCACCGGCCCCCTGCAGCGCCAGCCTCCTGGACGGCCAGGACGACCAGGCCCGCTTCCGCCCTGGCCGTGGGCCGCGTGGGGCGACCCCTTCCGCGTACGGATATTTGGGGAGCCTTGGCCAGTTGGTGCGGGCTGGGGCCGTGCGCCGGCAGACCCGTGCGCCCAGCCCGCACCAGCTGAAGCTGCGGCGTACCCTCCGCAACCGGCCGAGCACGATACGGCGTGATCAGGCCGTTCAGCGTGCCCCACGGAGCCGTCGTGCGGGCCCACCGGAAGCTTCCTCGCGGAGGGCAGGGCCAGCAGGACCGGGCGCGCGCTGCCCGCATCTGCTGGTGGGTGCGAACAGGGAGCGCCAGCAGCGACACAGAACGTCCCGGGCCAGACTGTGAGGCGGACGCCTGTGCGATCACCACGCCGAGCGGAACTCCGGAGATCGCAGACGCGATCCTCCCAGCGCCCTGACCAGTACAAACCGATCCTCGAGACACGCAGCGTGACGGCGGTCAGTAGACTCACTGGCCGACTCCGGGAGGAACTGAGGCTCTTCGGCACTTTCCGTGAAGCGAGCTGGTCAGTGCGCCAGGAGGATGCGTCTTCGCAGGAGGTCGAAGCCGGCCCGGCCGTAGTGCTGGCG
>NZ_JBHJRX010000069.1:0-40507 GCF_042268605.1 Streptomyces sp. NPDC056296
AGCTTCCCCTTGGCGACGAACTTGTCGTACGAGGCCCTGATGCCGTCGGTGCCGCGCCGCAGCGCCTCGTCGGTGACATCGCGCAGGACGACGTCCCAGCCCGCCTGGGCGGAGACCTGGGCGATTCCGGACCCCATGAGACCGGCTCCGATGACGGCGAGCTTCCGTGCCACTGTGCGACTCCCCTGATACGCGCTGTTTCTCTTCTCTCGGCCGGAGATTAGCGGGCGTGAGGGGCTGTGTGACCGGTTAGTAACGCGCGTCACGTCTCAGATGACGGACATCACACCGAGGGCTGCCATTCGGATGTCAGCCCGCTCCCCGTACGGCGTAGTTGAGCACCTTCTCGCTCAACAGCTCCTCCATTTCGTCCAGCAGCAGGACGTCGCGGGAGATCCGTACGGCCGATTGACCTGACCCGCCCTCAGGGCGCGCGTCATCGGCGACTACGCGACGGGGCACATGCCGTACGGCGTCCTGGTCGCCCTCGCCTGCACCGCGCCGGCCGTGACGGTGGGCACACGCGTGGTCCGTACCGCCGGAGCGTAACTACGCTGGCCCCATGGTCAACCTGACGCGCATCTACACCCGGACCGGCGACCAGGGCACCACCGCCCTCGGTGACATGAGCCGGGTCCCCAAGACCGACCTCAGGATCTCCGCGTACGCCGACGCCAACGAGGCGAACGCGGTGATCGGCACGGCGATCGCCCTCGGCGGCCTGCACGAGGAGGTCGTCAAGGTCCTCGTCCGCGTCCAGAACGACCTGTTCGACGTGGGCGCGGACCTGTCGACGCCGGTGGTGGAGAACCCGGAGTTCCCGCCCCTGAGGGTCGAGCAGTTCTACGTCGACAAGCTGGAGGCGGACTGCGACCGCTTCCTGGCCGAGGTGGAGAAGCTCCGCTCCTTCATCCTGCCCGGCGGCACGCCCGGCGCGGCCCTGCTGCACCAGGCGTGCACGGTGGTCCGGCGGGCCGAGCGCTCCACGTGGGCGGCGCTGGAGGTCCACGGCGAGTCGATGAACCCGCTCACCGCGACCTACCTGAACCGCCTCTCGGACCTGCTCTTCATCCTGGCCCGGGTGGCCAACAAGGAGGTGGGGGACGTGCTGTGGGTGCCGGGCGGGGAGCGCTGAGCGCTCCGCGGGGTGTGGGGTGACGGCCGTCGGTCGTCTACCGCTTCGTCGTGGCTGATCGCGCAGTTCCCCGCGCCCCTTCGGGGGCGCTCTCGCCGACCTCGGTCACCGGGTCCTTCTTCGGCCAGATCAGGTACCCGAGCGCCACCAGCCCGTGGATGGCGGCGACCCGGATCGCCACCCACTGGAAGGCCCGCAGCGACGACACGTCTCCGTCACCGACGTACCAGACCGCGCCCTGGAGCAGCGCGCAGGCCACGGCGGCGCCCAGCAGGGTGCGCAGCCACAGCCGGCCCTCGTGGGCGGCCCGCGCCCTGCCGTAGCGCGGGGGCTTCACCGGGGGTGGGCCGCCGCCCAGGCGGTGGGCGGCGTGGCCGTCGAGCCAGCGGATCGTGTAGTGGCCGTACGCGACCGTGTAGCCGATGTACAGCGCCGCCAGGCCGTGCTCCCAGCCCGGCTCGGCACCGTTTTTGAGGTCGATCGCCGTCGCGGCGAACAGCACCAGTTCCAGGACGGGCTCGCACAGCAGCAGGAAGACGCTGGTGCGGCGCCATTTCAACAGGTAGCGGGCGGCGAGTCCGAGCGCCAGCAGCACCCAGAAGCCGACCTCACAGGCGATGATCAACGCGACGACCATGACGTGCTCCCTTCGTTCACCCTTCCAGGCTCCCGTCGGAATCCGCCTCGTTCGTCGTCGCCGGTGACGAACCTCCGGTACATCGAAAGATGCAGTGCCGGACCGTCCCCCGGGATCAGGCGGGCGGGGCGCGGGGCGTGTTGGATGGTGGCATGGCCGTACGACTCCCCCGCCCGCGCCGCTTCGACGTGTACGCCGCGTCGGCCGGTCTGCTCGGCGGGCTGCTCCTGTGGGGCATCGGCCTGGGTGTGCGGCCCGCCGGCGAACCGATCGTGCTGTTCGACGGCCGCTGGCCGCTGCTGGTCCCCCTCGTCGTCATGGCGGGCTGCGAGCTGCTGCGCCGGGCCGCGCCGCGCACGGGGCTGCTGATCGGTACCGCAGCGCTGATCGGGGACACGGTCACGCAGGGCAGCCTGGTCATGCTGATCATGTACTCCGACCTGATGTACGCCGCCGTCCTGTACGGACCGCCCTCCTCCGCCCGCCGCATCCCGTGGATCACCGGGCTGCTCACCGTGGCCGCGACCGTCGTGCCGTTCGCCGTGTGGCAGGTACCCGAGGCGTTGCTCATCGGTGTCGTCGTCGGTGTCGTGTCCTTCGGGCCCGCCTCCACCGGACTGATCGTGCGCAACCACCGCGAAGCCGCCGAAGCCGCCCTGCTGCGCGCCGAACAGACCGCGTTGCTCGCGGAGATGGACCGCGTGCAGGCGGTGACCGCCGAGCGCGCCCGGATGGCCCGCGAGCTGCACGACATGGTCGCCAACCACCTCTCCGCGATCGCCATCCACTCCACGGCCGCGCTCTCCCTGGACGACCCGGCCACCACCCGGCAGGCGCTCGGCGTCATCCGTGAGAACAGCGTCGAGGGACTGGCCGAGATGCGACGCCTGATCGGCATCCTGCGGGACGACGGCGGGGACACCGAGCCGGCCGCCGCCCCCACGCTCGACGGCCTCGGCGCGCTGGTGGACGGCGCCCGCGCCAACGGCCTCGACGTCACCCTCGAGACGGTGTCCGGCGAGGGACTTCCCGCGCCGGTCGAGCTGGCCGCGTACCGGATCGTGCAGGAGTCGCTCACCAACGCGCTCAAGCACGCCTCGGAGGGGACGGTACGTGTCGTGCTCACCCGGCACGACGACGTCCTGTACGTCCGGGTGACCAGCTCGTACGGCGACCGGGAGGCCCCGCGCGCGCCCGGCTCGGGTGCCGGTCTCGTCGGCATGCGGGAGCGGGCCGCGCTGCTGCACGGCACGTTCGAGGCCGGGCCGGTGGCGGACCCCGGCTCGACGGGCGGCAAGATCTGGACCGTACGCGCCACCCTCCCCCTGACCGAAGGAGACCTCGCATGATCCGCGTCCTCGTCGCCGAGGACCAGTCCGCCGTACGCGCCGGACTGGTGCTGATCCTGGGCAGCGCCCCGGACATCGAGGTGGTCGGGGAGGCGGCGGACGGCGAGCAGGCGGTGGCGCTGGCCCGGGAGCTGCGGCCGGACGTGGTGTTGATGGACGTTCAGATGCCCCGGCTGGACGGGGTGTCGGCGACCCGGCGGGTGGTCGCGGAGCAGCTCGCCGACGTGCTCGTACTGACCACCTTCGATCTGGACGAGTACGTCTTCGGGGCGCTGCGGGCGGGGGCCTCCGGGTTCCTGCTGAAGAACACGGAGGCGAAGGACCTCCTCGCGGCCGTGCGCACGGTGGCGGGCGGCGAGGGGATCGTCGCCCCGGCCGTCACCCGGCGGTTGATCGCCGAGTTCGCCGCGAAGCCGGTCCGGGAGCCGACCGCCGATCCGTCGGTGCTCGAGGACCTCACCCGGCGCGAGCGCGAGGTGCTGTCCTGTCTCGGCGAGGGGCTGTCCAACGCGGCGATCGCCGAGCGGCTGGACATGGCGGAAGCCACGGTGAAGACGCACGTCAGCCGCCTGCTGGGGAAGCTGGCGCTGCGCAGCCGGGTGCAAGCGGCGGTGCTCGCGCAGGAGTTGGGGATCTAGTTCCCCACTCAACTACAGGCCGTAGCACTGGTCCAGACCTATTGACCTATGGTCCAGACCTTTCTATTCTCGCGGCACTGCGGGCATGAGGCTCAGTCATGCCCACGACACAACCCCACATAAGGAGGCGCAGCATGCGCTTCAGACACAAAGCCGCGGCGCTCGTCGCGGCCCTGGCGCTTCCCCTCGCCGGATTGGTCGGCCTCGCGAGTCCCGCCCAGGCGGCCACCAGCGCGACGGCCACCTTCGCCAAGACCTCGGACTGGGGCACCGGCTTCGGCGGCAAGTGGACCGTGAAGAACACCGGCACCACGACCATCAACTCCTGGAACGTCGAGTGGGACTTCCCCTCCGGCACCAAGGTCACCTCCGCCTGGGACGCCACGGTCACCAACTCCGGTGACCACTGGACCGCCAAGAACGTCGGCTGGAACGGCACCCTCGCCCCCGGGGCGTCGGTCTCCTTCGGCTTCAACGGCAGCGGCCCCGGCTCCCCGTCCAACTGCAAGCTCAACGGCGGCAGCTGCGACGGCTCCTCCGTCCCCGGCGACGAGGCACCCTCCGCGCCCGGGACACCCACCGCCTCGGGCATCACCGACACCTCGGTGAAACTGTCCTGGTCGGCGGCGACCGACGACAAGGGCATCAAGAACTACGACGTCCTGCGCGACGGCGCCAAGGTCGCCACGGTCACCGGCACCACCTACACGAACACCGGCCTGAGTGCCGGCACCGACTACTCCTACACCGTCCAGGCCCGTGACACCGCCGACCAGACCGGTCCGGTCAGCGGCGCGGTGAAGGTCACCACCACCGGCGACGGCGGCGGCCCCGACCCGCAGCCGGGCGAAGAGGTCAAGCTCGGCTACTTCACCAACTGGGGCGTCTACGGGCGCAACTACCACGTGAAGAACCTGGTCACCTCCGGCTCCGCCGAGAAGATCACGCACATCAACTACGCCTTCGGCAACGTCCAGGGCGGCAAGTGCACCATCGGCGACGCCTACGCCGACTACGACAAGGCGTACACCGCCGACCAGTCCGTCGACGGCGTCGCCGACACCTGGGACCAGCCGCTGCGCGGCAACTTCAACCAGCTGCGCAAGCTGAAGGCCCAGTACCCGCACATCAAGGTGCTGTTCTCCTTCGGCGGCTGGACCTGGTCCGGCGGATTCCCCGACGCGGTGAAGAACCCGGCCGCCTTCGCGAAGTCCTGCCACGACCTGGTCGAGGACCCGCGCTGGGCCGACGTCTTCGACGGCATCGACCTGGACTGGGAGTACCCGAACGCCTGCGGTCTCAGCTGTGACACGACCAGCGCACCGAACGCCTTCAGCACCATGATGAAGGCCATGCGCGCCGAGTTCGGCGACGACCTGGTCACCGCCGCCGTCACCGCCGACGCCTCCGACGGCGGCAAGATCGAAGCGGCCGACTACGGCGCCGCCGCGCAGTACATCGACTGGTACAATGTGATGACGTACGACTTCTTCGGCGCCTGGGCGAAGAACGGCCCGACCGCTCCGCACTCGCCGCTGACCTCGTACGACGGCATCCCGCAGCAGGGCTTCAACTCCGCCGAGGCGATCGCGAAGTTCAAGGCCGCGGGTGTCCCGGCCGACAAGCTGCTCCTCGGCATCGGCTTCTACGGCCGCGGCTGGACCGGCGTCACACAGTCCGCGCCCGGCGGCACGGCGACCGGCCCGGCGACCGGCACGTACGAGGCGGGCATCGAGGACTACAAGGTCCTCAAGAACAGCTGCCCGGCCACCGGCACCGTCGCCGGCACCGCGTACGCGCACTGCGGCAGCAACTGGTGGTCCTACGACACCCCGGCCACCGTCAAGTCCAAGATGGACTGGGCCGAGCAGCAGAAGCTGGGCGGCGCCTTCTTCTGGGAGTTCAGCGGCGACACCGCGAACGGCGAGCTGGTGAGCGCCATCGACAGCGGTCTGAAGTAATCCCTACGGGCCCAAGGCTCAAGGGCCCAAGGGCCTAAGCGACATTGACGCGCTGACCGGGCGGGGCTGCCTCAAGCCACGCGAGAAATCCGGTCAGCGCGTCTTCGCTCATCGCCAGTTCGAGCCGCGTGCCCCGATGGAGACAGGCGAGCACGACGGCGTCCGAGAGCAGCGCCAGTTCCTCCTCGCCGTCCGGGACGCGGCGGCCGGCCACCTCGATCGCGGAGCGTTCCAGGACGCGGCGCGGGCGGGGGGAGTACGAGAAGACGCGGTACCACTCGACCCGGTCGCCGTTGTAGCGGGCCACTCCGTAGGACCAGCCCTTGCCGCCTCCGTCGCCCTCCTTGGGGGCGTCCCAGCGCAGGGAGCAGTCGAAGGTGCCGCCCGATCGCTGGATCAGCCGGCGGCGCAGACCGAAGACGAAGAGCCCGATCACCACCAGGGCGACGACAATTCCGCACACAGTCAGAGCGAGGGCCATCGACACCGACCTCCTCGTCTCCTAGGTAACGGAACGGAAAAAACACCCGGATCTGCCTCAGCCGCGGCCGGGTCCGGATGGCTCCGGTCCCAGCCGCGGCTGAGTGACGTCATAGCACGACGCTATCGCACAGTGCTGTGGATCAGCGTCCCGCCGCCGCGCGCAGTCGGACGTCCGCGCGACGCTCGGCGTGGGCGTCGCCCTCCGCCTTCGCGCGCTCGAGCTCCCGCTCCGCGCGCTGGACATCGATCTCGTCCGACAGCTCGGCGATCTCGGCCAGCAGCGACAGTTTGTTGTCCGCGAACGAGATGAAACCGCCGTGCACCGCGGCGACGACCGTCCCACCGTCACTCGTACGAATGGTCACCGGGCCCGACTCCAGCACACCGAGCAGCGGCTGGTGACCGGGCATGACGCCGATGTCGCCGGACGTGGTGCGCGCGACGACCAGGGTGGCCTCGCCGGACCAGACCTCTCGGTCGGCCGCGACCAGCGCGACGTGCAGATCAGCAGCCAAGGTGGCTCCTCGGGTCACCACCCGGCCGGAGAGCCGGGTGTTGGTTACAAGTCTAATAGGCGTGACGGAGGGGGCGGGACGCGCCCGCCCCCTCCGGTGTGAGCCCTGGGGCTCACGATGAGCACGAGACTCAGGAGACGCCGAGCTCCTTGGCGTTGTTCTTCAGGTCCTCGATGCCACCGCACATGAAGAACGCCTGCTCCGGGAAGTGGTCGTACTCGCCGTCGCAGATCGCGTTGAAGGCCGCGATCGACTCCTCCAGCGGGACGTCCGACCCGTCGACGCCGGTGAACTGCTTGGCGACGTGGGTGTTCTGGGACAGGAAGCGCTCCACGCGACGGGCACGGTGGACGACGAGCTTGTCCTCCTCGCCGAGCTCGTCGATACCGAGGATCGCGATGATGTCCTGCAGGTCCTTGTACTTCTGCAGGATGTTCTTCACGCGCATCGCGGCCTGGTAGTGGTCCGCCGCGATGTACCGCGGGTCGAGGATGCGGGACGTCGAGTCCAGCGGGTCCACGGCCGGGTAGATGCCCTTCTCGGAGATCGGACGGGACAGAACCGTCGTCGCGTCGAGGTGGGCGAAGGTGGTGGCCGGGGCCGGGTCGGTCAGGTCGTCCGCGGGGACGTAGATCGCCTGCATCGAGGTGATCGAGTGACCACGGGTCGAGGTGATGCGCTCCTGGAGGAGACCCATCTCGTCGGCCAGGTTCGGCTGGTAGCCCACCGCGGAGGGCATGCGGCCGAGCAGGGTCGACACCTCGGAGCCCGCCTGGGTGAAGCGGAAGATGTTGTCGATGAAGAACAGCACGTCCTGCTTCTGGACGTCACGGAAGTACTCGGCCATGGTCAGGCCGGCCAGCGCGACGCGCAGACGGGTGCCCGGCGGCTCGTCCATCTGACCGAAGACCAGCGCGGTCTTGTCGATGACGCCGGACTCGCTCATCTCGTCGATGAGGTCGTTGCCCTCACGGGTGCGCTCACCGACACCGGCGAACACGGAGACACCGTCGTGGTTGTTGGCGACGCGGTAGATCATCTCCTGGATGAGCACCGTCTTGCCGACGCCGGCACCGCCGAACAGACCGATCTTGCCGCCCTTGACGTACGGGGTCAGCAGGTCGATGACCTTGACGCCGGTCTCGAACATCTCGGTCTTCGACTCGAGCTCGTCGAAGTTGGGCGCCTTGCGGTGGATCGGCCAGCGCTCACCGGTGTACTGCTCGTCGACGTTCAGCACCTCACCGAGGGTGTTGAACACCTTGCCCTTGGTGAAGTCGCCGACGGGGACGGAGATGGCCGAACCCGTGTCGGTCACCGCGGCCTGGCGGACCAGACCGTCGGTGGGCTGCATCGAGATGGTGCGGACCAGGCCGTCACCCAGGTGCTGGGCGACCTCCAGGGTCAGCGTCTTCAGCTCGCCCGCCTGCGCCGGGTCGGCGACCTCGACGTGGAGGGCGTTGTAGATCTCCGGCATCGCGTCGACGGGGAACTCCACGTCGACGACCGGGCCGATGACCCGGGCGACGCGGCCCGTGGCCGTCGCGGTCTCAACAGTGGTGGTCATTAGTTGTCACTCCCCGCGTTCGCGTCGGCCAGGGCACTGGCGCCACCGACGATCTCGCTGATTTCCTGGGTGATTTCGGCCTGGCGGGCCGCGTTGGCAAGACGGGAGAGCGTGTTGATCAGCTCGCCCGCGTTGTCGGTGGCCGACTTCATCGCGCGCCGCGTGGCGGCGTGCTTGGAAGCGGCCGACTGCAGCAGCGCGTTGTAGACGCGGCTCTCGACGTAGCGCGGCAGCAGGGCGTCGAGGACGTCCTCCGCCGACGGCTCGAAGTCGTACAGCGGAAGGATCTCGTCCTTCGCCGCGGACTCCTGAGCCACCTCGTCGAGACTCAGCGGCAGCAGCCGGGAGTCGACCGCCGTCTGCGTCATCATCGAGACGAACTCGGTGTAGACGATGTGGAGCTCGTCCACGCCGCCTTCCGCCGTCTCCTTCTCGATGGCCTCGATCAGCGGCGCCGCGACCTTCTTGGCGTCCGCGTACGAGGGCTCGTCGGTGAAGCCCGCGAACGACTCCGCGACCTTGCGCTCGCGGAAGTTGTAGTGGGCGAGACCGCGCCGGCCGACGATGTACGTGTCGACCTGCCTGCCCTCACGCTCGAGGCGCTCGGTCAGCTGCTCCGCCGCCTTGATGGCGTTGGAGTTGAAGGCGCCGGCCAGACCGCGGTCGCTCGTGAGGAGCAGGACCGCGGCACGGGTCGGGTTGTCCGCCTCCGTGGTCAGCGGGTGCTTGGTGTTCGAACCGGTACCGACCGCCGTGACCGCGCGGGTCAGTTCCTGCGCGTACGGCGTGGAGGCCGCCACCTTGCGCTGCGCCTTGACGACGCGCGAGGCGGCGATCATCTCCATCGCCTTGGTGATCTTCTTGGTCGCGGTGACGGATCGGATGCGACGCTTGTAGACCCGGAGCTGGGCTCCCATGAGTCAGGTCCCTTCCTTACGTCACTTGGCGACGGACGGGGCGTCCTCGCCGAGCAGCTTGCCGTCCGAGGTCTCGAACTGCTTCTTGAACGCGGTGATCGCCTCGGCGATGGCCTGCAAGGTGTCGTCGGACATCTTGGCGCCCTCGCGGATGGAGGTCATCAGGCCCTGCTCCTGGCGGTGCAGGTACTCGAGGAGCTCCTTCTCGAAGCGGCGGATGTCGGCGACCGGCACCTCGTCCATCTTGCCGGTGGTGCCGGCCCAGACGGAGACGACCTGGTCCTCGGTGGCCATCGGCTGGTACTGGTTCTGCTTCAGCAGCTCGACCATGCGCTGACCGCGCTCCAGCTGCGACTTCGACGCGGCGTCCAGGTCGGAACCGAAGGCGGCGAACGCCTCCAGCTCACGGAACTGGGCGAGGTCCACGCGCAGTCGGCCGGAGACCTGCCGCATGGCCTTGTGCTGGGCGGAGCCACCGACGCGGGAGACCGAGATACCGACGTTCAGGGCCGGGCGCTGACCGGCGTTGAACAGGTCGGACTCCAGGAAGCACTGGCCGTCGGTGATGGAGATGACGTTGGTCGGGATGAACGCCGACACGTCGTTGGCCTTGGTCTCGACGATCGGCAGACCCGTCATCGAGCCGGCGCCCTCGGCGTCGGAGAGCTTCGCGCAGCGCTCCAGCAGACGGGAGTGCAGGTAGAAGACGTCACCGGGGTAGGCCTCGCGGCCCGGCGGACGGCGCAGCAGCAGCGACACGGCGCGGTAGGCGTCGGCCTGCTTCGACAGGTCGTCGAAGATGATCAGGACGTGCTTGCCCTCGTACATCCACTGCTGGCCGATGGCCGAGCCGGTGTACGGCGCCAGGTACTTGAAGCCGGCCGGGTCGGACGCCGGGGCGGCCACGATGGTCGTGTACTCCAGCGCGCCGTTCTCCTCCAGCGCGCCGCGGACCGACGCGATCGTCGAGCCCTTCTGGCCGATGGCGACGTAGATGCAGCGGACCTGCTTGCTCGGGTCGCCGGTGCGCCAGTTGTCACGCTGGTTGATGATCGTGTCGACGGCCAGCGCGGTCTTGCCGGTCTGGCGGTCGCCGATGACCAGCTGACGCTGACCGCGGCCGATCGGGGTCATGGCGTCGACGGCCTTGTAGCCCGTTTCCATCGGCTCGTGCACCGACTTGCGCTGCATGACCGTGGGGGCCTGCAGTTCGAGGGCGCGGCGGCCCTCCGTCTCGATCTCGCCGAGGCCGTCGATCGGGTTGCCGAGGGGGTCGACGACGCGGCCGAGGTAGCCCTCGCCCACGGCGACCGACAGGACCTCGCCGGTACGGGTGACCGGCTGGCCCTCCTCGATACCGCTGAACTCACCGAGGACGACGCAACCGATCTCGCGCTCCTCGAGGTTGAGGGCGAGGCCGAGGGTGCCGTCCTCGAACTTCAGCAGTTCGTTGGCCATGGCCGAGGGGAGACCCTCGACCTTCGCGATGCCGTCGCCGGCAAGGGTGACCGTACCGACTTCCTCGCGCGAGGCCGCGTCCGGCTTGTACGACTGGACGAAGTTCTCCAGCGCGTCCCGGATCTCCTCCGGCCGGATCGTGAGCTCCGCCATCTGAGTTCCCTGCTCTCCTTGTTGGGCCCGAAGTTTCACTTGGGGGGTATTCCACGAGTCGGGGACTCCCCCCAAAAAGAGGTGAATCCTCTGCACGGCCCAACCAGGGCCGTCGTAAGTACGTACTGCTTGTTGTGCTGTTGTCTCGGGGGCGTCAGCTCGCCAGTCGGCGGCCGGCGTCCTCCAGGCGGTCCGCGATGGAGCCGTTGATGACCTCGTCGCCGACCTGCACCCGGATCCCGCCGAGGACCTCGGGGTCCACGTCGAGGTTGAGGTGCATCGGGCGGCCGTAGACCTTCGCGAGGGCCGCGCCGAGGCGCTGCTTCTGCGTGTCGCTCAGCGGCACCGCCGAGGTGACGACGGCGACCATCCGGTCCCGCCGGTCGGCGGCGAGCCTGGACAGGGATTCGAGTCCCGACTCCAGGCTACGTCCCCGCGGCACGGTGACAAGGCGCGTCACCAGACGCTCGGTGGTCACGTCCGCCCGGCCGCCGAGCAGGCTGCGCAGCAGCTCGCCCTTGGCCGAGGTGGTGGCCGAGCGGTTGGTCAGCGCGGCGCGCAGCTCGGTGTTCGAGGAGACGATCCGGCCGAACCGGAAGAGCTCGTCCTCGACGTTGTCGAGCCTGCCCGCCTTCTGCGCGGCGGTGAGGTCGGCGGTGTCCGCCAGCTCCTCCAGCGCGTCCACCAGGTCGCGCGACTGCGACCAGCGGGAGCGCACCATGCCGGCCACCAGGTCGGCGGCGGGACCGCTGACCTGGGTGCCGAGGAGGCGCTGGGCGAGCTCGGCCTTGGCCTCGCCGGCCTGCGCCGGGTCGGTCAGGACCCGACGCAGCGACACCTCGCGGTGGAGCAGCGCGGTGACGGCGGCCAGCTCGTCGGCGAGCGAGCCGGCGTCCACGGACGTGGAGTCCGTCAGCGCGTCGAGACGCTCACGTGCGGCGGCAAGGGCCTCGCGGCTCGCTCCGTGCATCCCACTCATCGGGACGCCTCTGCCGTCGTCGCCTTGTCGTCCAGCTCGTCCAGGAAGCGGTCGATGACGCGGCTCTGCCGGGCGTGGTCCTCGAGGGACTCGCCGACGAGCTTGCCGGCCAGCTGAGTGGCCAGCTGTCCGACGTCCTGGCGCAGCGCGGACGCGGCGGCCTTGCGGTCGGCCTGGATCTGGGCGTGACCGGCGGCGATGATCTCCTCACGCTGCCGCTGGCCTTCCGCGCGCATCTCGGCGATGAGCGTGGCGCCCTGCTCCTGCGCCTCCTGGCGCAGGCGCGCGGCCTCGTGCCGGGCCTCGGCGAGCTGGGCCTTGTACTGCTCAAGGACGCTCTGGGCCTCGGTCTGCGCGGCCTCGGCCTTCTCGATACCGCCCTCGATGGCCTCGCGACGCTCTTCCAGAACCTTGTTGATGTTCGGGAGCAGCTTCTTGGCGAGGAAGCCGAAGACGATGACGAAAGCGATGAGGCCGATGACAACTTCCGGCCACGGCGGAATGAGGGGATTCTCCTTCTCACCCTCAGCCGCCAGGAAAACCAGGGCGGAGTTCACATCAGTGCCTTTCGTCGAAAGGGTCGGTCGTCAGTGCTCGTCTTAGTAGACGAACGGCATGACGAGACCGATCAGGGCGAGCGCCTCACAGAAGGCGAAGCCCAGGATCTGGTTGGCGCGGATGAGGCCGGCCGCCTCGGGCTGACGGGCGAGGGCCTGGGTGCCGTTACCGAAGATGATGCCGACGCCGACGCCGGGGCCAATGGCGGCCAGGCCGTAACCGACGGAGCTGAGCGAACCTTCGACGGCAGCAAGGGTCTGGGACATGCCAGTTCTTCCTTTTCTTTACGGACCGGTGGGGGTTGGCCACCGGACGGCTGGGGGGTACGAGGCGGGACGGGCTCAGTGGTGCTCGGCGAGCGCGCCCTGGATGTAGGTGCAGGTCAGCAGCACGAACACGTACGCCTGCACGGCCTGGATGAAGAGCTCGAAGGCCGTCATGATGATCGTCATCACGAACGAGACGCCCGCGTAGGCGATGCCGATGCCGTTCAGCAGGTACCAGCTGGCGATCGTGAAGAGGAGCAGCAGCGTGTGGCCCGCGAACATGTTCGCGAAGAGCCGGACGGCGTGCGTGAAGGGGCGGACCAGCAGGTTCGAGAAGAACTCGATGGTCATCGACAGCGGCAGCACCGCGCCGAGCGACTTGTCGTAGCCGGTGACGTTCTTGAAGAAGCCGACGAATCCGTGGCGCTTAAAGGTGAGCGAGACCCACAACACGTAGACGATCAGAGCCAGGACCATCGGGTAGGCGATGATCGAGGTCACCGGGAACTGGGCGACCGGAATGATCGACCAGAGGTTCATCATCCAGACGAAGAAGAAGAGAGTGACGATCAGCGGAACGTACTTCTCTCCTTCCTTCTTGCCGATGGTCTCGTAGACCACACCGCGGCGGATGAAGTCGTAACCGGCCTCGGCGACCATCTGGAGCTTGCCCGGGACGACCTTCGGCTTGCCGAACGCCGCCCAGAAGAAGCCCACGATGACGATCGACCCGAGCAGCGCCAGCAGCATCGGCTTGTTGAAGTACAGGCCGTTGCCGTCTGCGTTGCCCCAGAGCGGCTCGAAGAGGAACGAGTGCAGGCCGGGAGCCGGGAAGCCACATCCGTCGAAAATGTGGCAGTCGGTCTCGAAGGCGAGCACCTGCGTCGGGTCAGCACTCACCGCGGGCTCCTTCATCGTGGCGCATGGGTACGGCAACCTCGTTGTGTCGGCGCGGCGCGGGGCCGCAGTTCGGCACGGGACTGGTGTTACGGGTGTGGGGGCGGCTGTGGGGCATCTCGCCTCGCGATGGTGCAGGCGTCAGCTGGGATGCCCGCGCCCGCGATGCCGCAGTTGGCACCGGACGATAGCAGGACTTCACATGCCTCTTTATCCCGGCCCTACCCCTCACGACGAGTGGCCCGTCTTTTCGGGCTTTTCGCTCGACGAGTCGGGTTCGACGTAGAGAATCTTGGCCTTCATGTGGGCGCGCGTCTGCGCGGCGATCCACGCGAGTGTGACGACGACCAGGGTGATCGCGAAGGACCGGGGGTTGAACAACGTCGTGTTCTTGAACGCGGCGAGGAAGACGAACAGCAGCAGGATCTGTGCCGCGTAGAGCATCAGGCCCATCGCCTGGAAAAGGTGCGGAAGCGATTTGGCGGTGCGCTGCAGGACGTAGAGACCGATCCCCATGAAGAGCATCGCCACCGCTGTCGCGACGACGGCACCCACCGCGCCCTTGCCGCCGGCGACCACGGCACTGACGACGGCGGCTACCGCGCCGACGGCAGCCGTGGGCACGGCAGCCTGAAGCAGGATCCGGACGTCATTGGACGGCATGGCGGCAACTCCGCTTTCACACACAGGGGGCAGGTGTCGTCATGGACGAGCGTAGTCCCGGGCCGAACGGGGTCTTCGCGCCCAAGAGACCGTCGCACTACGGTCCTTAGGCTCTACCCGGGGGTTCTCGTGAACCGTATCACAAACTATTTGATGAGCTCTTTACCTGCGGGTGTGCTTACTGTCACACATGAGAGTGACAGTGCGCGTCTGAGCAATTACGACACCCACTTGTCTGGTAATGGGGTACTTCGCTCCCCCACGACTTGGCAATGCTCTAGTCAGATTCTTACCTTGCGCGCGAGCGGGGGCCGATGGCGGTAGCCCCGTTGACGCCCGCGGCGACGGGAACACGCTCGTGTGCCTCGTCCGTCTCTGCTTCGGCCACGGTGGGCTCGGCCTCGACGACCGCTACCGCCCTGCGGCGGCGGTACCGGGGCGGCACGAAGCGCTCCGCCCAGCGCGGGGCGCGCGGGGTGAAGCGCGGCAGCAGGAGCAGGACCAGGCCGATCGCGCTGAGGAAGACGACGCTCAGCACGATCCACATGGACGCGGCGTTCACGGAGTAGGCGAGCGCCCCGAACGCGATCAGCGCCGAGAAGAAGTACATGATCAGCACCGCGCGGCTGTGCGAGTGGCCGATCTCCAGCAGCCGGTGGTGCAGATGCCCCCGGTCCGCGGCGAACGGCGACTGGCCGCGCCAGGTGCGCCGGACGATCGCCAGGATCAGGTCGGCGGCCGGGATGGCGATGATGGTCAGCGGCATCAGCAGCGGGATGTAGACGGGCACCATCTGGTGCACGGTGTTGCGCTCGGACCCGGAGAACAGCCGCATCGCGTCCGGGTCCACCTGCCCCGTCACCGAGATCGCGCCCGCCGCCAGCACCAGGCCGATCAGCATCGACCCCGAGTCGCCCATGAAGATCCGGGCGGGGTGCATGTTGTGCGGCAGGAAGCCCAGGCACATGCCCATCAGGATGGCCGCGAACAGTGAGGCGGGCGCCGCCGCCTCGATGCCGTACGAGTACCAGATCCGGTAGGCGTACATGAAGAACGCCGCCGCCGCGATGCACACCATGCCGGCCGCGAGACCGTCGAGGCCGTCCACGAAGTTGACCGCGTTGATGGTGATGACGACCAGCGCCACCGTCAGCAGGGTGCCCTGCCACTGGGTCAGCGCCACGTTGCCGACGCCCGGGAGGGGAATCCACAGAATGGTCAGGCCCTGCACCACCATCACGCCGGCGGCGATCATCTGCCCGCCGAGCTTGATCAGGGCGTCGATCTCGAACTTGTCGTCCAGGACGCCGATCAGCCAGATCACGGCCGCGCCGGAGAGCAGGGCCCGCGGCTCGTTCGAGTTCTCGAAGACCTCACTGAGGTTGGTGAGGTGGTCGGCGACCAGCAGGCCCGCGCACAGTCCGAAGAACATCGCGATCCCGCCGAGGCGCGGAGTGGGCTCCCGGTGCACGTCACGTGCCCGGATCTCCGGCATCGCCCCCGCCACGATCGCGAACTTGCGTACCGGCCCTGTCAGCAGATACGTCACCGCGGCCGTGACGCAGAGCGTCAGCAGGTATTCACGCACGGGCTTCCCCACAGGTCTCGCTGGCCATTCCCGGCCCACCACCCTAGCGATGCGCGCATATGGTTGGGGACTTCCGGGTAGCGACGATGGTTGCACGTGTGGCTGTGCATGTGCGTGCGCCTACCCCGGCTCAGTCCGGATAGGGCGGGAATTCCGTGACCAGATCCCGTACGTCGTCCCGTGCCGCGGCGGCGTCCGTGCCGCCCCGGAGCACCTCCGCGAGCAGGGTGGCCACCGCCCGCATCTCCCGCTCCCCCATGCCCTGCGTCGTGAGGGCCGCCGTGCCCAGGCGCAGTCCGCGGGCGTCGGCGTGCGGCAGGGCGCAGCAGTCCAGGACGATCCCGGCCGCCGCGAGCCGGCCCCGCGCTGTTCTCCCGTCGACGCCCAGCGGGGCGGGGTCGGCGGTGATCAGGTGGGTGTCGGTGCCGCCGGTGGTGACGACCAGTCCCTCGGCGGCCAGGTGGGCGGCGAGGGTGCGGGCGTTGGCGATCACCTGATGGGCGTACGTGGCGAAGGCCGGGGTTGCCGCCTCGCCGAACGCGACCGCCTTGGCGGCGATGGTGTGCATCTGGGCGCCGCCCTGGGTGAACGGGAAGACGGCCCGGTCGACCCGCTCGGCCAGTTCGCTCCCGCACAGGATCATGCCGCCGCGCGGCCCGCGCAGCACCTTGTGCGTGGTGGCGCAGACGACGTCGGCGTACGGCACCGGGCTGGGCGCCGCTCCCCCGGCGACCAGACCGATCGGGTGGGCGGCGTCCGCGACGAGGTAGGCGCCCACCTCGTCGGCGATGTCGCGGAAGGTCGCGTAGTCGGGGTGGCGGGGGTAGGCGATCGAGCCGCACACGATCGCCTTGGGGCGGTGGGTGCGGGCCAGGGTGCGCACCTGGTCGTAGTCGATCAGGCCGGTCTCCGCGTCCACCCCGTAGCCGACGAAGTCGAACCAGCGGCCGGAGAAGTTCGCCGGTGAGCCGTGCGTGAGGTGGCCGCCGTAGGGCAGGCCCAGCGCGAGGACGGTGTCGCCGGGGCGCAGCAGCGCGGCGTAGGCGGCCAGCACGGCGGAGGAGCCGGAGTGGGACTGCACGTTGGCGTGCTCGGCGCCGAAGAGGTCCTGGGCGCGCTCGACGGCGAGCCGCTCGGCGACGTCGACGATCTCGCAGCCGCCGTGGTGCCGGGCGCCCGGGTAGCCCTCGGCGTACTTGTTGGCCAGCGGGGAGCCGAGGGCGACCAGCACGGCGGGGGACGTGAAGTTCTCGGCGGCGATCAACTGGAGGGTGGTCGACTGCCGGCGGCTCTCGGCGAGCAGGATCTCGGCCAGCTGGGGGTCCTGGCGCAGCAGGACCCCGAGCGTGCTGTCATCGGCCTCAAGGATGTCGTGGGTGACCGACATGATGCGCTCCGGGCGTGCGTCGACGGTGACGTACGACCAATGTAGGCCCGGCACCGGCGGTGCGCTCGGCCGTCGCGCCCTTCACGTCCTCGTGGGTACCCCCGTGAGCGCCGTCACCACGGGATCGAGCGCCTGGTGTATCTCGTCCCCGATCGACCGGAAGAACGGCAGTGGCGCACCGTACGGGTCGTACACCTCGTCCGCCTCCGCCGTCGGTGCCAGCAGCCACCCGCGTAGAGCCGCCGCCGCGCGCACCAGGGCACGCGCACGCGCGACCACGCCCTCGTCCAGGGAGGGCAGCGTGGCGGGGTCGATGGCGTTCACCAGGCGGGTGAACTCCTTGAGGGTGAAGGTGCGCAGTCCCGCCGAGTGGCCCATGGAGATGACCTGGGCGCGGTGGTCCCGCGTCGCCGTCAGCACCAGGTCGGCGCGGATCACGTGCTCGTCCAGCAGCTCACGCCCGGTGAAGCCGGCCGCGTCCGCGCCGAAGTCCGCGAGGACGGCCTCCGCGTTCGCCTCCATGGGCGCGCCCTCGTGACCCCAGGTGCCCGCGCTCTCCACGATGAGGCCGCCGCCCAGCACGCCGAGCCGCTCCGTCACGAAATGCCGGGTCAGCCGCTCGGTGATGGGCGAGCGGCAGACGTTGCCGGTGCTGACGTGGAGGATGCGGAAGCTGTCGCGCGGAAGACCGACGAACGTCGTCGTGATCTCCGCGGCGCGTTCCCCGTTGCCTATGCCACGCCCCGTCCCAGGGGCCGTCAATTCGCCACCTCGAGGTCGGGTACCACCTTGCGCAGATCCTCGGCCGACAACGCGCCCGCGCGCAGCAGCAGGGGCACCTCGCGGGTCACGTCGACGATGGACGACGGGACGTTGCCGGGGGTGGGGCCGCCGTCGAGGTAGACGGAGACGGAGTCGCCGAGCATCTGCTGGGCGGCGTCGCAGTCCTCCGGCGCCGGGTGGCCGGTGAGGTTGGCGGAGGAGACGGCCATGGGGCCGACCTCGGTGAGCAGCTCGATGGCGACGGGGTGCAGCGGCATGCGGACGGCGACCGTGCCGCGGGTGTCGCCGAGGTCCCACTGGAGGGACGGCTGGTGCTTGGCGACCAGCGTCAGCGCGCCCGGCCAGAAGGCGTCGACCAGCTCCCAGGCCAGCTCGGAGAAGTCGGTGACCAGGCCGTGCAGGGTGTTCGGCGAGCCGATGAGGACGGGCGTGGGCATGTTGCGGCCCCGGCCCTTGGCGTCCAGCAGGTCGGCGACGGCCTCCCCGGTGAACGCGTCGGCGCCGATGCCGTACACGGTGTCCGTCGGCAGCACCACGAGCTCGCCACGGCGGACGGCGGACGCGGCCTCGCGCAGACCGGTCACACGGTCGGTCGCGTCGTTGGTGTCGTATCGCCGTGCCATTTAGCGGGCCTCCTCGTACACGTACTGCGGGGTTGAAGTCAGGGCGGTGCTCACGGCAGCGCCTTGCGGGCCGTCGCGAAGCGGGGGCGGTTGTTGAGGTCGGGGTGGTCGGCCGCGTCGGCCCAGCCCCGCTCCTCGGTGAAGATCCACGGCACCTGGCCGCCCTGGGTGTCGGCGTGCTCGACGACGACCACGCCGCCGGGGCGCAGCAGACGGTGCGCGGTGCGTTCCAGGCCGCGGATCAGGTCGAGGCCGTCCTCGCCGGAGAACAGGGCCAGCTGGGGATCGTGGTCGCGGGCCTCGGGAGCGACGTACTCCCACTCGGTGAGCGGGATGTACGGCGGGTTGGAGACGACCAGGTCGACCTGGCCGTCGAGGTCCGGGAAGGCCGTCAGGGCATCGCCCTGGCGCAGCTCGACCCTGGACCCCTCCATGTTCCTGCGCGTCCACTTGAGGGCGTCCTCGGACAGCTCCACGGCGTACACGCGCGAGCGCGGCACCTCCTGCGCGAGCGCGAGCGCGATGGCGCCCGAACCGGTGCACAGGTCGACGATGCAGGGCTCGACGACGTCCATGGCGCGTACGGCGTCTATGGCCCAGCCGACGACGGACTCGGTCTCGGGGCGGGGCACGAAGACGCCGGGGCCGACCTGGAGCTCCAGGTAGCGGAAGTAGGCGCGGCCGGTGATGTGCTGGAGCGGCTCGCGCGCCTCACGGCGGGCGACGACCTCCCAGTACCGGGCGTCGAAGTCCGCGTCCGGCACGGTGTGCAGCTCGCCCCGCTTGACGCCGTGCAGATACGCGGCGAGTTCCTCCGCGTCGGTGCGCGGCGAGGGCACGCCGGCGTCGGCCAGCCGCTGGGTGGCCTGGGCCACCTCCATGAGCAGCACTCTGCGGGGGTTCGGGGGTCGCCCCCCGTGATGTTGCTGCACGCTGGTCCTCCGGGGCTGAGCTGTTGTCCGGTGCGGGTGGTGCGGGGGCGTCTACGCGGCGGCGAGCTTGGCCGCCGAGTCCGCGTCGACGCAGGCCTGGATGACCGGGTCGAGGTCGCCGTCCAGGACCTGGTCCAGGTTGTACGCCTTGAAGCCGACGCGGTGGTCGGAGATGCGGTTCTCCGGGAAGTTGTACGTACGGATCTTCTCGGAGCGGTCGACGGTGCGGACCTGGCTGCGCCGGGCGTCCGCGGCCTCCTTCTCCGCCTCCTCCTGCGCCGCCGCGAGCAGCCTGGAGCGCAGGATACGCATCGCCTGCTCCTTGTTCTGCAGCTGGCTCTTCTCGTTCTGGCAGGAGGCGACGACTCCGGTGGGAATGTGCGTGATGCGCACGGCGGAGTCGGTGGTGTTGACGGACTGGCCGCCGGGGCCGGAGGACCGGTAGACGTCGATGCGCAGGTCGTTGGGGTTGATCTCGACGTCGATCTCCTCGGCCTCGGGCGTGACCAGCACGCCGGCCGCGGAGGTGTGGATACGGCCCTGGGACTCGGTCGCGGGCACCCGCTGCACGCGGTGCACCCCGCCCTCGTACTTCAGCCGCGCCCAGACGCCCTGTCCCGGCTCGGTGGCGCCCTGGCCGCCCTTGGTCTTCACGGCGACCTGGACGTCCTTGTAGCCGCCCAGCTCGGACTCGGTGGAGTCGATGATCTCGGTCTTCCAGCCGACCCGCTCGGCGTAGCGCAGGTACATGCGCAGCAGGTCCCCGGCGAAGAGCGCCGACTCGTCGCCGCCCGCGCCCGCCTTGACCTCGAGGATGACGTCCTTGTCGTCGCTGGGGTCGCGCGGGACGAGCAGGAGGCGGAGCTTCTCGGTGAGCTCGTCGCGCTGCTTGTCCAGTTCCTTGACCTCGGCGGCGAAGTCCGGGTCGTCGGCGGCCAGCTCGCGCGCGGTCTCCATGTCGTCGCCCGTCTGCTTCCAGGAGCGGTACGTGGCGACGATCGGGGTGAGCTCGGCGTAACGCTTGTTCAGCTTGCGCGCGTTGGCCTGGTCGGAGTGGACCGACGGGTCGGCGAGCTTCTTCTCCAGGTCGGCGTGCTCGGCGACGAGTTCCTCGACGGCCTCGAACATCTTGGGCTCCTGCTACTGCTTGGGAAGGGGAAGGCGGGCGACCAAAAACGCCGGTCCCGGCGCTCCCCCGGCTGGGGGCGCGGCCGTGGACCGGCGATTGGGGGCTCGCTACTTCTTGGAGCCGGCGGAAGCCTTGCCGAAGCGGGCCTCGAAGCGGGCCACGCGGCCACCGGTGTCGAGGATCTTCTGCTTGCCCGTGTAGAACGGGTGGCACTCGGAGCAGACCTCGGCCCGGACGGTGCCGGACTCGATGGTGCTGCGGGTGGTGAACGACGCGCCACAGGTGCAGCTGACCTGCGTCTCGACGTACTCGGGGTGGATGTCGCGCTTCAAGGTGTCTCCTACTGTTCGGGAGGGCGCCGGGTCGCCGCCGCGGGATGCGGGAGCGTGAACCGGAGCCGACGTACCAGTCTGCCAGGACTGGGGTCTACTCCCAAAACCGGGGGCTGCCGTCATCTATTCCGCGGCGTTCACGACGCCCTTCGCCCCACCGGTCGCCGTTCCCTCGGTGGCGCTCTCGGGGATCGGCCTGTCGTTCTTCAGGGCCTTCCAGACCTGGTCCGCCTTGGTCTCCTCCAGCAGGACCCGATTCGGGTCCGCCGGGTCGTACACGACCGGCATGGTGACCATGTTCATGCTGTCCGGGCCGATGCCCTTGAGGCCGCTCGCGAAGGACATCAGGGAGTTCACCGAGCCCAGGTCGGAGTCGGTGGTGACGGTCTTGGTGGCGGTGTCGGCGACGTCGTACAGCTTCTTGGGGTTGCCGAGCAGGCCGATGTCCTTGACCTGGTCGACCAGGGCCTTGACGAAGGCCTGCTGGAGCTGGATGCGGCCGAGGTCGGAGCCGTCGCCGACGCCGTGCCGGGTGCGGACCAGGCCGAGGGCCTGCTCGCCGTCGAGCGTGTGGGTGCCGGCCGGCAGGTCGAGGTGGCTGTCGGGGTCCTTGATCGCCTCGGTGGTGGTGATGTCGACGCCGCCGAGGTCGTCGATGAGCTTCTGGAAGCCGCTGAAGTCGACCTCCAGGTAGTGGTCCATGCGCAGGCCGCTGATCGACTCGACGGTCTTCACGGCGCAGGCGGCGCCACCGGTGGAGTAGGCGGAGTTGAACATGACGTCGTCGGCGGCGGGGTGCTCACCGCCGTCGGTGTCGGTGCACTCGGGGCGGTCGATGAGGGTGTCGCGCGGGATGGAGACCACGCTGGCCTTCTTGTGGCCCTTGTAGACGTGCACGACCATCGCCGTGTCGGAGCGGGCGGTGCCGTCGTCGGCGCCGCCGCCGAGCTTCTTGTTGCCGCCGGAGCGGGTGTCCGAGCCCAGGACGAGGATGTTCTGGGAGCCGTTGTCGGCCTTCTCGGGCCGGTCGGTGCCGAGCGCCTGGTCGATGTCGAGGCTCGTGAGGTTGCCGTTGAGCTTGAAGAACAGGACCCCGGCTCCGGTGCCGCCCAGGACGACGATGCCCGCGGCGCTCCAGGCCGCGACGAGGAGTGCCTTGCGCCGCTTGGCGCGGGGCCTGCGGCGGCGGCCCTTGCCCCGGCGGCGGGAGTCGGCGGTGCGGGACTCCCCGGGGCCGGGTATCGCGGGATCCGGCGTGCTCTCGGCGGACATGTGCTCCTCGGGTGTTCGTCCGGTCGGTTACCCCCTGCGCTCAGGGTCGGGTCGGTCGGCTCCGGCGGTTTTCCGCCGGTACCTCACCATCGTCCCTCCGTAGCTGAGACGGCGGAACTCGGGACAGGGTTGCACAACGGTCTGTGGCGGCCGGGTGGGGAAATGGTCACGGAACGTACTCGGCGTGTACGTACTCGCGGCGTTGACCTGGGAATCCGCCGACGCTCGTCCGGGTACCCACGGACGGTGGCGGCACCGGCTCATGTGGTGAAGATCGCAACGCGCGGGGGCCGCCCCCTGGACGGAGGCGGCCCCTGGCACGGAATCGGCCGGTCCCGGCGTGATCAGCCGAAGAGGTTGAACGCCCCCCAGCCGCCGCCGACCCTGCTGCGGGTCTTGAACGTCGCCGAACCCGTACCGCCGGTGCCCTTGTACATCCACAGCACCCCGGACCTGTCCCGGGCCAGCAGGTCGGGCCTGCCGTCGCCGGTGACGTCACCGGCGGTGGCGAAGGCGTTGTACACGGACCAGCCGCCGCCGACCCTGCTCCGGGCGCCGAGCGCCGGGGAGGCCTTGCCGGTGCCCGGGTACAGCCACAGAACGCCGGAGCCGTCCCGCGCCAGCAGGTCGGACTTGCCGTCGCGGTTGTAGTCGCCCTTGCCGGTGATCGTGTACTTGGCCCAGCCGCCGCCGATCCGGACCCGGGTGCCGAACACTCCGTTGCCCTTGCCGGGGTAGAGCCACAGGACGCCGTACTTGTCCTTGGCGACCAGGTCGGGCAGGGCGTCACCGGACAGGTCGCCCGGGACGCGGATGTCCTTCATCGCGTTCCAGCCGCCGCCGACACGGATCGACTCGTAGCGGTCGTCGCCGTTGAACGCGAAGGTGTACAGCACGCCGTCCGGGGTGCGGTACAGGTAGTCCTGGCGGAAGTCGCGGTCCAGGTCGGCCTGGCGCACCAGGCTCAGCCCGCTCCAGTCGCCCAGCTCGACGCGGCCGCCCAGGTAGGGCCGCCGGTTGCCGAGCGAGTAGTACTCGTAGGCCTTGCCACCGGGCGTGCGGACGAAGAGGTCCGCGAGACCGTCGAAGTCGAGGTCGGTGTCGTCGACGCGCGCGTTGACCTCGCCGACGTAGGAGCGGGTCTTGGCGTAGACGCCGTAGGCACCCGACGCGACGCAGTCCTTGACGCCCCAGGACACGACACCGGCGATCCGGCCGTTGACCACGAGCGGGCCGCCGGAGTCGCCGTTGCACGGGGAGACCGTACCGGCGTCCTGACCGGAGGCCGGGTCGCCGGCGCAGGCCATCTGACCGGCCACGAAGTCGGAGCCCCAGTACGAGGAGCAGGCGGCGTCCGAACGCATCGGCACGGTCGCCTTCTTCAACGTCGGCGAGATGTCCTGGCTGGTGGAGCTGGTGCGCCCCCAGCCGTAGACCGTCGCCGGGGTGCCGTTGGCGTAGGAGGCGGTGTCGCCGCTCGACGTCGGCCGGAGCGTCTTGTACGGCAGCGCCTCGGTCAGCGTCAGCACCGCGAGGTCACCGTATCCGAAAATACGTTCCCCCCACTGCAGTGCGCTGATCCTACAAGGCAGAAGTCCCGCCCCGTCACCTGTGTGACGGGGCGGGACTTCGGTCCGCGCCGGAGTGGGGCGGCTGCGACTCAGTCGCCGTTGCCGGGCGTCGGAGTCGTCTTCTGGATCTGCATCAGGAACTCGGCGTTCGACTTGGTCTGCTTCATCTTGTCGAGGAGCAGCTCGATCGCCTGCTGCTGGTCGAGGGCGTGCAGCACGCGACGCAGCTTCCAGGTGATGGCGAGCTCCTCGCTGCCGAGCAGGATCTCTTCCTTACGGGTGCCGGACGCGTCGACGTCCACCGCCGGGAAGATGCGCTTGTCGGCGAGCTTCCGGTCGAGCTTGAGCTCGGCGTTGCCGGTGCCCTTGAACTCCTCGAAGATGACCTCGTCCATGCGGGACCCGGTGTCCACCAGCGCGGTGGCGAGGATGGTCAGCGAGCCGCCGTCCTCGATGTTGCGGGCCGCACCGAAGAAGCGCTTCGGCGGGTACAGGGCGGTCGAGTCGACACCACCGGACAGGATGCGGCCGGAGGCCGGGGCCGCCAGGTTGTACGCACGGCCCAGACGCGTGATCGAGTCGAGCAGGACGACCACGTCGTGGCCCAGCTCCACCAGGCGCTTGGCGCGCTCGATGGCGAGCTCGGCGACCGTGGTGTGGTCCTCGGCCGGACGGTCGAAGGTCGAGGAGATGACCTCGCCCTTCACCGACCGCTGCATGTCGGTGACCTCTTCCGGACGCTCGTCGACCAGGACGACCATCAGGTGGCACTCGGGGTTGTTGTGCGTGATCGCGTTGGCGATCGCCTGCATGATCATGGTCTTGCCGGTCTTCGGCGGGGCCACGATCAGACCGCGCTGACCCTTACCGATGGGCGCGACGAGGTCGATGATGCGGGTGGTGAGGACGCCGGGGTCCGTCTCCAGGCGGAGGCGGTCCTGCGGGTACAGCGGCGTGAGCTTGTTGAACTCCGGCCGTCCGCGCCCGGATTCGGGCGCCATGCCGTTCTGGGAGTCCAGGCGCACCAGCGCGTTGAACTTCTCGCGGCGCTCGCCCTCCTTGGGCTGGCGCACGGCACCGGTGAGGTGGTCGCCCTTGCGCAGGCCGTTCTTGCGGACCTGGGCGAGGGAGACGTACACGTCGTTCGGACCGGGCAGGTAGCCGGAGGTCCGGATGAACGCGTAGTTGTCGAGGATGTCGAGGATGCCGGCGACCGGGATGAGGACGTCGTCCTCGTTGATCTGCGGCTCCTGCTGGATGTCGTCGCGCCCACGGCGGGCACGGCGGTCCCGGTAGCGGCCGCGACGGCCCCGACGGCCGCCCTCGAAGTCGTCCCCGTCCTCGTCGGCCCGCTGCTGCTGACGGTCCTGCCCGCCGCCCTGCTGCCGGCGCTGCTGACCGCCGCCCTGGTTCTGCTGGTCGTCGCCCTTGCCCCGGCGGTCGCGGTCGCGTCCGCGGTCACCGCGGTCACGGTCACCACCACGGTCGCGGTCACGGTCGCCGCGGTCCCGGCGGTCACGGCGGCGGCCCTCGCCGCCCTCACCGTCGGAGCGGGCGTCGCCCTGACCCTGCTGGTGGCCCTGCGACTGCTGCTGGGCGGAGGAATCGGCCTTCGGCTCGCTCTTCGTCTCGACGGCCACCGTCTCGGTGGCGGCGGACGGGCTGCCCGCGTCGGCGGTGGCCCGGCGACGACGGCGCTCGGAGGGGGCGTCGTCGGCGGGAGCGCCGGCCTGGTCGGCCGAGGGCGCGACCTTGGGCGACGGCTGGCCGGGGATGTCGATCTGCTGCTGGGCGGCGGCCTTGTCGGCGGCCGTCTTGTCCGCCTTCTTCTCGGCCTTGCCGGCCTTCTCCGCCTTCTCGGCGGGGGCCTCGTCGCCCGTACGGGACCGGGAGGTGCTGCGGCGCTTCGGCTTGGTCTCGCCGTCGGCGTCCGCCGCGGCGGGCGCGGCCTTGGTGGGGGCTCCGCCCCCGGCCTGCGCCTCCTTGATGACCTCGATCAGCTGGCTCTTGCGCATCCGCGCGGTGCCCCTGATGCCGAGGCCGGATGCGACCTGCTGCAGCTCGGCCAGCACCATGCCCTCGAGGCCGGTACCGCGGCGCCGCCGGGAGCCGGCACCGGTGGCAGGCGCGGAGGCGTCCGTGGAGGGCGCGGCAGCGGTCTCCTCGACACGTGCGCCCATCAGATCGGTGGTGTCGCTCACGAAGGGTCCTTCCCTGGAGCGGACGTCGGCCTGTCTGGCTCGGCGACCGGTTGTGCTGTCCGGCATCGGTTCTTGCTGTGTGAACCGTGCCGGGGCGGTGGTCCGCCTGAACGGCGGAAGAGATATCTGGTGATGGCGCTTCCCCTAGCCGTGGCACCCAGTGTCTGTGTCATGCGGCGTGGTCGCACCGGCTCCGAAACGTGCCCGGCGGGCCGCTCAGTGTCCGTGTCGGCCGTACTGATCTACTGATCACGTACGACATCCAGCACACAATGCGGCTTGGGGGGCTCCCGGAAGAATGTCTGTCCCGGACGGGGACACGAGGCACCTCGCCATGGTGGGGTCGGGTGCAGACTTGAGGTTAACACTACCGGATCCAACAAACATTCCCCCTCTCGAAATCCGGCAACCGTCCGCGTCTAAATGTCGCTGGTGGTTGCCAGCGGTAGGACGCTCGCGCCCTGCTGGTCCAGGCTGAGCCGGTTGGCCGCCCAGTCCGTCCCGGCCAGCGCCTCGACCTTGTCGGCCGTGTCGGCGTCGGCCAGTGCCATCACCGTGGGCCCGGCTCCCGAGATCACCGCGGGGATGCCGTCGCCGCGCAGCCGTTCCACCAGTGCCGCGCTCTCTGGCATCGCCGGGGCGCGGTACTCCTGGTGCAGGCGGTCCTCGGTGGCCGGCAGCAGCAGCTCGGGGCGCCTGGTGAGCGCCTCGACGAGCAGTGCGGCGCGGCCGGCGTTGGCGGCGGCGTCGACGTGCGGGACGCTGCGCGGGAGCAGGCCGCGCGCGGTCTCCGTCAGTACCGGCTTTCCGGGCACGAAAACCACCGGAACGATGGAATCGGAGGGCTCCATCCTGATCGCCCGGGCGGCGCCGGACTCCATCCAGGACAGGGTGAAACCGCCGAGCAGACAGGCCGCCACGTTGTCGGGGTGGCCCTCGATCTCGGTGGCGAGGTCGAGCAGCGCGGCGTCGTCGAGGCGGGCCTCGCCGCCTGTGGTCACCGCGCGTGCGGCGACGATGCCGGCGCAGATGGCGGCGGAGGAGGAGCCGAGGCCGCGGCCGTGCGGGATGCGGTTGGCGCAGACGATCTCCAGGCCGCGGGGCTGACCGCCCAGGAGGTCGAAGGCGGTGCGCAGGGAGCGGACGAGGAGGTGCTTCTCGTCGCGCGGCAACGTCTCGCTGCCCTCACCCGCGATGTCGATGTGCAGCCCTGAGTCGGCCACCCGGACGACCACGTCGTCGTACAAGCCCAGCGCGAGCCCGAGGGCGTCGAAGCCCGGGCCGAGGTTGGCGCTGGTGGCGGGGACGCGCACCCGGACGGCGGCGGCGCGGAACGCTGGACCGGCCATCGCTTGATGACTCTCCTTGAGCTGCGTGGGTTGTCGAATGACATTCGATGACTGACATCCGATGACGTACGGAACCCCGGTGGCCGCCGCTGCCGGCGCGGCTGAGCGGCATATGCGGCAGGCGGGTTCGGGTACAGCCTATCGAAGGAAGGTTCTGTGGCGACATAGGGCGCACAGGAGGCGCACGATGCGTGTCGTAAGCCCCCTGTGCACCCCCCATAAGTGACTTTTCCGGCTGGACGTCGCTTACGCCCTCGTACGCCGGTGGGAGTGGCGCGGACTCAGATCAGTCCGAGCCGCTCGGCCGCCGTCGCCGCGTCGACCGGGACGGTGACCGGCTGCGGGGCGCCGGCGACGGCCCAGTCGGGGTCCTTGAGCCCGTTGCCGGTGACGGTGCACACGATCCGCTGCCCCGGGTCGACCTTGCCCTGTTCGGCGGCCTTCAGCAGACCGGCCACCGACGCGGCGGACGCGGGCTCCACGAAGACGCCCTCCTGGGAGGCCAACAGCCGGTAGGCGCGCAGGATCTCACGGTCCGTCACCTCGTCGATGGCGCCGCCGGACTCGTCCCGCGCGGCGAGCGCGAAGTCCCACGAGGCGGGGTTGCCGATACGGATGGCGGTGGCGATGGTCGACGGGTCCTTGACGACCTCGCCGCGCACGATCGGGGCGCTGCCGGACGCCTGGAAACCCCACATGCGCGGCGCCTTCGTGCTCACCCCGTCGGCGGCGTACTCCTTGTATCCCTTCCAGTACGCGGTGATGTTGCCCGCGTTGCCCACCGGGAGGACGTGGATGTCGGGGGCGTCGCCGAGCATGTCCACGATCTCGAAGGCGGCCGTCTTCTGCCCCTCTATGCGCACCGGGTTGACCGAATTGACCAGCGCCACGGGGTAGTTGTCGCTCAGCGCGCGGGCGAGCGTGAGGCAGTCGTCGAAGTTGCCGTCGACCTGGAGGATCTTCGCGCCGTGCACGAGGGCCTGGCCCATCTTGCCGAGCGCGATCTTGCCCTGCGGCACGAGGACGGCGGAGACCATCCCGGCCCGCACCCCGTAC
This sequence comes from Streptomyces sp. NPDC056296, assembly GCF_042268605.1. Taxonomy (NCBI): domain Bacteria; kingdom Bacillati; phylum Actinomycetota; class Actinomycetes; order Kitasatosporales; family Streptomycetaceae; genus Streptomyces; species Streptomyces sp. NPDC056296. Next base: position 28,400 of record NZ_JBHJRX010000069.1, read on the forward strand.
GCGGCGGCGGAGGCGGACGTGTTGCCGGTGGACGCGCAGATGACGGCCTGCGCGCCCTCCTCCTTGGCCTTGCTGATGGCCATGGTCATACCGCGGTCCTTGAAGGACCCGGTCGGGTTCGCACCCTCCACCTTGAGGTGGACCTCGCAGCCCGTGCGCTCGGAGAGCACCTGCGCGGGCACGAGCGGCGTGCCGCCCTCGCGGAGCGTCACGACGGGCGTGCTGTCGGAGACGGGCAGCCTGTCCCGGTACTCCTCGATGATTCCGCGCCACTGGTGGGTCATTGCTGGTTACTCTCCTTCAACCCGCATGATGCTGGCGACACCCCGCACGGTGTCGAGCTTGCGCAGCGCCTCGACCGTACCGCCGAGGGCGGCGTCGGACGCACGGTGGGTGACGACGACGAGGGAGGCCTCGCCGTCCTTGCCGGACTGCCGCACGGTGTCGATGGAGACACCGTGCTCCGCGAACACGGTCGCGACCTGGGCGAGCACGCCCGGTTTGTCGGCCACGTCGAGGCTGATGTGGTAGCGCGTGACGACGTCGCCCATCGGCGAGACGGGCAGCGCCGCGTACGCGGACTCGCCGGGTCCGGTCGCGCCGCCGATCCGGTTGCGGCAGACGGCGACGAGGTCGCCGAGCACGGCGGACGCGGTCGGCGAGCCGCCGGCGCCGGGCCCGTAGAACATGAGCTGCCCGGCGGCCTCGGACTCCACGAAGACGGCGTTGTACGCCTCGCGCACGTTCGCCAGCGGATGGCTGAGCGGAATCATCGCGGGATGCACACGCGCGGTGACCGATCCCCCGTCCGCCGCCCGCTCGCAGATGGCGAGCAGCTTGATGGTGCAGCCCATCTCCTTGGCGGAGGCGAAGTCGGCGGCGGTGACCTCGGTCATGCCCTCGCGGTAGACGTCGTCGAGGCGCACGCGCGTGTGGAAGGCGATCCCGGCGAGGATGGCGGCCTTGGCGGCGGCGTCGAACCCTTCGACGTCGGCGGTCGGGTCGGCCTCCGCGTACCCGAGGGCGGTGGCCTCGTCGAGCGCCTCCTGATACCCGGCACCAGTCGTGTCCATGGCATCGAGAATGAAGTTGGTCGTCCCGTTGACGATGCCGAGCACCCGGTTGACCTTGTCGCCGGCGAGGGACTCGCGCAGCGGCCGGATCAGCGGGATGGCGCCGGCGACGGCGGCCTCGTAGTACAGGTCCTTGCCGTTCTCGTCCGCCGCCGCGTGCAGCGCGGCGCCGTCCTGGGCGAGGAGCGCCTTGTTGGCGGAGACGACGGAAGCACCGTGCTCGAAGGCGGTGGTGATGAGGGTCCGGGCGGGCTCGATCCCGCCGATGACCTCGACCACGACGTCGATGTCCCCGCGTTTGACCAGGGCGGTGGCGTCGGTGGTGACGAGGTCGGGGTCGATCCCCTCCCGCACCCTGTCGGGCCGCCGTACGGCCACGCCCGCGAGCTCCACCGGGGCCCCGATCCGGGCGGCGAGGTCGTCGGCGTGCGTCGTCATGATGCGCGCCACCTCTGAGCCGACCACTCCACAGCCCAGCAGCGCCACCTTCAGCGGACGCGTACGCATCATCCGACCTCGTTTCCTCATACCGTCTACGGTTGGACCAGTCTCACGCACCGGACGGGATTTTCTGCCTTTCGTCCGGATCGTGAGACGTTTATTTCATTTTCGCAGGGGCGGAAGACGAAAGATCTTGCGTCCCCGTGGCGGACCGCCATGGTCCGTCATGGACCGCCACCGGACCCCGACCCCGCCCCCGTCCTCATCCTCATCCTCATCCTCATCCGACGTCGAGACGCAGCAGATCCTCCTCGGTCTCCCGCCGCACGATGACCCGCGCCTCGCCGTCCCGTACGGCGACGACGGGCGGACGCAGCACGTGGTTGTAGTTGCTGGCCATGGAACGGCAGTACGCCCCGGTCGCCGGTACGGCGATGAGGTCACCGGGCGCCAGGTCGCCGGGCAGGAAGGCGTCCTTGACCACGATGTCCCCGCTCTCGCAGTGCTTGCCGACGACACGCACGAGCATGGACTCGGCGTCGGAGGCACGGGAGACGAGGGCGACGCTGTACTCGGCGTCGTACAGCGCGGTGCGGATGTTGTCCGACATGCCGCCGTCGACGGAGACGTACGTACGCAGACCGTCGAGCGGCTTGACGGTGCCGACCTCGTAGAGCGTGAAGGCAGTGGGACCGACGATGGCACGCCCGGGCTCGACGGAGATACGCGGCGTACGCAGCCGCGCGCCGTCGCACTCCCGCGTCACGATCTCGGTCAGCGCCTTGGCGATCTCGTGCGGCTCACGGGGGTCGTCGTCACTCGTGTACGCGATCCCGAGCCCGCCACCGAGGTCGATCTCGGGCAGCTCGACCCCGTGCTCGTCGCGGATGTCCTTGAGCAGCCCGACCACCCGGTGGGCGGCGACCTCGAACCCCGACATGTCGAAGATCTGCGACCCGATGTGCGAGTGGATCCCGATGACCTCGAGCCCGTCCAGCTGGAGCGCCCGCCGCACGGCTTCCGCCGCCTGCCCGCCGGCCAGCGGAATCCCGAACTTCTGGTCCTCGTGGGCGGTGGCGATGAACTCGTGCGTGTGCGCCTCGACGCCCACGGTGATCCGGATCTGCACCCGCTGCCGGACCCCGAGGGACTGGGCGATGTGGGCGACCCGCACGATCTCCTGGAAGGAGTCGAGCACGATCCGCCCGACCCCGGCGCGCACGGCCCGCTCGATCTCCTCCGGCGACTTGTTGTTGCCGTGGAAAGCGATGCGGTCGGCGGGCATCCCGGCGGAGAGCGCGGTGGCCAGCTCACCCCCCGAGCACACGTCGAGATTCAGCCCCTCCTCGTCCAGCCACCGCACGACCGCGCGCGACAGGAAGGCCTTGCCCGCGTAAAAGACGTCGGCGTCCGCTCCGAAAGCGGTACGCCAGGCCCGCGCCCGGGCCCGGAAGTCGGCCTCGTCGAGGACGTACGCGGGGGTGCCGTACTCCTCGGCGAGCCGCGTGACGGCCATCCCGCCGACGGTGACGACTCCGTCGGCGTCCCGCTCGACGGTCTGGGCCCAGACCTTGGGGTCGAGGGCGTTGAGGTCGGCGGGCGGAGCGGAGTAGTGCCCCTCGGGGAGGACGTCGGCGTGACGGGGCCCGGCGGGGTGTGCGGAACGGCTCATGGCGTCTTCTGTGCTCTCTCAGAGGTGGTCGGGTGCGTCGATACCGAGGAGGGACAGGCCGCCGGCCAGCACCGCCCCGACGGCTTCGGCGAGGGCCAGCCGGGCGCGGTGGGCGGCCGAGGGTTTCTCCCCGCCACGCGGCAGCACCGTGGGCAGGAAGGGCAGCACGGCGTCGGCGACGGTGACGAGGTGCCGGGCGAGCCGGTCGGGGGCGCGGTGCTCGGCCGCGGCGGCGAGGACGCGGGGGTGGTCGGCGAGGGCGACGAGAAGATCCTGCGCGGTGCCGTCCTGCGCTGTGCCGTCCTGCGCCGTGCCCGACACGGGACCGGGTTCGGCGGCGAAGCCGAGATCGGCGGCGTTGCGCGAGAGGGCGCGGGTGCGTGCGTGGGCGTACCGCACGCGGAAGAGCGGATTGCCCTCGCGCTGGACGAGGTGCTCGTCGCCGATCCGGGGCCGGTCGTGGGCGGCGGGGTGCAGCAGGGCCCAGCGACCGGCTTCACGACCGAGGCGGAGCGGGTCGGCGGGGGCCGGGACGGGCCGGACGTTGACCGGCAACTCCGCGGGTGCCGGACCGGCCGCGTCGACGCGTACGCCGAGGGTGGCGGCCCACTCGGGCTCGGGCGGAGCGACGCAGCTGGTGCGGACGAGGGCGCCCTGCGAGCGCAGGATGCGCGCGGCGGCCTCGGCGACGACGACCGCACGAAGGTCATGGGGGCAGTGCAGCTGCACGACACGGCCACTCCCTCCCCCGGGGCCGCCGGCGTACCCGTACCGGGGCCCGTGCCGCAGGATCTCCGCGACGAGGTCGGCGGGCGCGGTGCCGTGGAGGCTGAAGTTGAGGAACCCCGGCCCGGTGAGGACGACGTCCGTGATGCCGTCGGCATCCACGAGATACGGCCGCAGCACCTCGGCGACCCGGCGGGGCGGCCGCCCGGCCGGCCGGGCGAGCTGGAGGGCGATGCCGGTGGCGTAGTCCCCGCACCCTCCGGGCCCCGGCGGAGCGACCACGGCCCGCGCCGGAACGGTCACGTTCAGCTCACCCGCGTCGACAGCGCGACGCACCGCGTGCAGCACGGTGCGGGAGAGCTCTACGGGGGTCACGGGTCAAGCGTATGGGAGGAGGGGGGTGGGTAGGCGAACTGGTTTGTGGCAGTCCCGGGATGTGGACGGAAACCGCGCGGGCGCGGCCAGCGGACCGTTCGTGAGGGCGCGTCTGGTAGGCCCCCCCCGGGGTGATTAGGCCTGAGCGGGCGATTCACTTTCCCCGGCGAAGCCGAGGACGCCGGGCCGGGAAGCCGAGGACGACCCCGCCCCCTCACTGCTCCCCGCACCGACTCCGCCGCCCCTCCGCTCGACCAACTGCCGTACGAGCCCGACGAGCTCGGCGGGTTCGAAGGGTTTGGAGAGGAAGGCGTCGACCCCGGCATCGAACCCGGCCTCGACCTCGTACTGCGTACAGGCACTGACGATGGCGAGCGGAAGGTCCCGCGTACGCGGATCGGCACGCAGCCGGGCGGCGGTCCTGAGCCCGTCCAGCCGGGGCATGACCACGTCCAGCGTGACGACGTCGGGCCGCACCTGATGGACGACATCAAGACACTCGACACCATCGGCCGCGGTCACGACCTCGAAGCCCTCCAGCTCGAGATTGACCCTGATCAGCTGCCGGATGACCTTGTTGTCGTCCACAACAAGAACCCGGCCAGACGCCCTAGGCACAACTCGAGAGTAGGTCCGGACCGGCCACCGCGTCCGGGTTTTCCCCACTTCCACCCCGTGCGGGGGACAACGCCCCCTCGACTGACACCCGGCAGGCGGCACGACCCGCGAAAACCCGTTCCAGACCACTCCGGGGGAGCTGGTAGTGTTCTACCCGTCGCCGCGAGCAACACCGAACGCGACCGACACGCCCCCGTAGCTCAGGGGATAGAGCAACGGCCTCCGGAGCCGTGTGCGCAGGTTCGAATCCTGCCGGGGGCACCGCAGTTCAGGTGCCAAATAGACCCTCTGATCAGGCCATACGCCAGATCAGAGGGTCTGCTGTCATGTGCAGCCAAGTGCCAGCAAAAGCAGCCCTATGACAGTCGCTGCGGGACATACGCGGGACCGGACACTGCGTGACGCAACGCTAAAACCGGGACATAACAAACGCCCCGAAGCCAAAGCTTCGGGGCGTTCAATGTGATCATGATCACACGTATTCACGAAAGAGATCGTCGATCCTCTTGTTGGCCACGACGTGGCGACCGTGTAGGCACTTGGCGTATCGGGCCAGCAGCACCTCCACCGTGTTACCAGCACGCGCGGCCACTTCGGTCGGATCCACCCCCGCGTTCAGCCACGTCGACAGGGCCGAGTGGCGTAGGTCATAGGGGCGATCGGCGAGCGGACTATTGACAAGGTCGGGAGGTAGGCCAAACTGCCGCGCTTCACTCCAAACCCGCGAATAGGTGGATGAGCCCACAAGGCCGCCACGCTCGTTGAAGAAGAGCCTGCCGTCATCGGCAGTACCGAAAGTGTCGATGCCCTCACGCCAGATGGCGACAAGCTGCGGCGGCAGCGGCGTGGGCCGCACCTCTTCCGGCTCCCGGTTCTTCAGCCCGCGATCGTCGTGAACCGCGCCCGTCTTGGTCCACTTCTTGCCCGCCGCCGGCCGAGTCCGGTGCAGGTTTGCAATAGACGACAACTGGGCACCGGGAAGGACCTGTCCGCTCCAGGTCCACCGCCAAGCAGCCGGTGCGAACAACATCAATACTCCGGATGATCGCCGGTTTGGCTAACCGGCGATCATCGGCTATGTTGCGCGCCGCATCCGGCGGAGCGGCAGCGTGCCGGGCTGACCGCAGTCAGGAAGCCAGTCGGTATGAGCGCAGGGCCGGAGTCGCGACACCTGCGACGAGCTACAGCAGACCGTCATCCGTGAGGCAGTCAAGGCTGCATGTCGCCAGGCACTCAGAGACCCCTGCGTCCGGGCCACGTGCCGCGTTGTAGCTCCCGGGTGCGCCGCAACGTGCGCGAGGGCTGCACGGTCACGACAGTAGCTTCGTTGCAATAGGTCCTTGCCGAACAGGCCGCCGCACAGACGCAAACGCACAGTCCGGTGGAATCACGCCGTAGTCGCCCGCCACCTGACCGGACCAAGCGTTCAGTGCGCCGAGGGCAAAGAGGACGGGTGAAGTGAAGCGAGCGGATCGAACAGCGAAATCAGACAGGTGTGCCTCCCAGTAGGGACCCCGCCAGCAAGGCGACGATGCAAGAAGTGCCGATGTCAGCGGGCCCACGTAGCTTTCGGTTGACCGCCCGGCCGGGTGGCGAGGAGGGAGTGAGACATGGAGTGGGTCAGGGACGCGCGGCTGGCAGCCGGGCCTGAGGCCACCTGGTACTTGGAGGCGGCTTTCACGCCCGGTGCTCACCTGGGGACGGTGTACGACGATCCGACAACTCCGGTAATCGTGACGGGCATCGAGGAGCTGACGACGATCCGCGTACCGAGCGGCCGGCTCGTCGTCGATGCGCCGTGGCACGACGACCAGGTCTGGGAGTACCAGAGGGGGCTGCCAACCACGCCCCCGCGGGAGCTGGCGGTGCGCATTCCCCCGGGCGTCTACCGGGTAGAGATCGCGTGGACGGCAGGCCCGTACGAGTTCATGGGCGAGCACGTCGACGGTGTTGAGTGCGCCGCGACGCGCCTGTGCATCAGCGACGACCCTGTCGTCGGATGGGAGATGGGCCTGAGTGTCGAGGACGTCCTCGCCCGGCTTCAGCCGGGCGAGGAGCCCCGCTTCTTCTCCGATGCTAATGTCGGCTGCTTCGCCGATGCAGGCGCGTGGACAACCTTGTCCGCACCGTTTCGCACGTTCATAGACGGGGTCCCTGCCCCGCGCGATTCTGAGCAGCTGGCCGACGAGTGCGAACGGGTACGCGATGAGTCGCAGCAAGCCGATCTGGTCACGTTCGGGGCCGAGTCGGGCGGCGTAGTCTGGTTGGGCCGCACGAAGACCGGCGACGTGGCGGCGATCGTCGTCACCAGCGGCATGCCCGATGCCAAAGCATGACATCGCTGCCGCCTGTCCCTGTCCTGCAAGTCGCGCAAGCCGGACGTGGCTGCCCGCTTTCACTGGGAGGAACAGCCTGAGGAAAGGTATCGGGAGTCGCACCTCGAATAGCCACTGCGAGGCACTACTGCAGCAGAATCATCTTCCGGAGCAGGTGGAAGCCGGCTCGGCCGTAGAGCTGTCTCTTGATCCTCTTAAAAGTTACGTGGAATCTGCTGGGGGTGATCATGTCTCCCCGGTGCAACCACGGACTTGGGAGATGGCTTGAACGGCATGATGGTGCTCACGGAGAAGTGGCCGGTGCTCGGTCGGCACGAACAGGCGGCGTCCTGGCTGGCGGTCTGGACTGATCTCGGACGTGCACCGCGCACGATCGACGCGTACGGCCGGGGGCTGGCCGAGTACCTGCTGATGTGCGAGCGGGAGGATGTCGACCCGGTCGCCGCGAACCGTTCCCATGTCGCGCTCTACGTACGGGAGTTGAGCTCGCGGCCGCACCGCCGGGGTGCGAACGTGATCTCGATCGACTCGGGGGCAGGGCTGGCGAACGCGACGATTCAGCAGCGGCTCGTGCCGGTCCGTCTGTTCTACGACTTCCTCATGGAAGAGGGACTGCGGGAGTCCAACCCGGTCGGTCGGGGCCGCTACACCCCCGGCCGACGGGACGGTGGTCAGCAGCGCGGCCTGGTGCCCCGGCTGACGAAGCTGCCGTGGATTCCCGGCGAACAGCATTGGCTGAGCGTCCTGGAGGTCGCTAAACACGAGCCGGTACGCAACCGTGTGATGCTCGCCCTGGCCTGCGACGCCGCCCTGCGGCGTGAGGAACTGTGCTCGCTGCGGACCGACGACGTCGATCCGGCCCACCGCACGCTGCGGATACGGGCGGAAACGACGAAGAATCGGCTGGAGCGGGTGGTGCCCTACTCGGCACCGACGGGGGTGCTGCTCTCGGACTACCTCGCCCACCGCGCCCGGATCAGCCGGGCCCGCGGGCCGCTGTTCCTGTCGGAGTCGCGGCGCAATCACGCCCAGCCACTGAGCCTGTGGACCTGGTCGAAGGTGGTCCGCAAGCTCGCGCTGGACTCCGGTGTCGAGCGGTTCCCCACGCACACCACCCGACACCTGTGTCTGACAGATCTGGCCCGCATGGGCTGGGAGTTGCACGCGATCGCGTCCTTTGCCGGACACCGTCACACCGACACCACCCTTCAATACATCCACCTCTCCGGCCGGGACCTGGCCGAGAAGCTGGCCCGCGGCATGGACCACATTCATGCCTGGCGAATACAGATGCTCACCGCCCCGGCCCGCGCGACGGCGGAGGTGTCGCGATGACCGCACCGTCGTTGGTCATCGCCACCGAGGACGCCGCGGGTCGCTGGTCCTGGCCGATCGTCCCGGACCGTTACTACACGGCCTTCGCGGTCCGTCCTGCTGAGGCACGGGCCGTTCGCGAACACGGTGTCCGTAATCTGCGCCGGCTGCAGTATCAGACCCGGCCGCACTGGGCTGGCGCGTGATCGCACGGCTGCTGAGTCCGCTCGAGGCGGTCAACGCCGCACTCGACTCGCCGCCCACCCCACACCGCCGACGGGCCATGCTCGACGTGATCGCCCTTCTGCTGACGCACAGCGCGGAGACCGGACGGACCTACTGGGGCTGGACCACGCAGGAATGGACTCGTCTACTCGGCCGCACCCAGGCCGAGTTCCGCCAGCACGCACCCGCCTGGGCCGGAGACGAAGTCCGCCCCTACCTCGCGACGCACGCCTACCTCCTCGGCTCCTTCAACGAGTTCCACCAGCTCGGCGCCTTTCAACGCCTCACACTGTCCTGGCGGATCTTCGGACGCGACCGCGTCACCAGCGAGATCACCCGCATCCGCACGGTCCTTCGCACCTGGGGCTATCAGCTGGGCCAGGACGACGACACGCTGCTGCCGTCGGTCGCTTGCCAGCTGTTCCTGCTCAACCACAGCCCGCACCTGGAAGACATGGACACTGCGCTGTTCGACCGGGTCCGCCGCGACCGGCTGCTGGAGGGCTCACAGTTGAATACCCTGCACGCTCTGCAGCGGGCAGTCGCCGAGCTCGGCTTCTGTGATCCACCACTGCAGAGCACCGGCCGCCACTCGGCACGGGCCACCGGCGGCGCCAAGATCTGGGAACAGTGGGCCGACCGCTGGCACGACACCTCCACCCTCACTCCGCGCGTCCGCGGCAGCGTCCGCTCCACCCTCCTGCGGGTTGGCCGGTGGATCGCCGCCGAACAGCCCGATGCCGCCGATCCCACCGACTGGACCCGGCAGACCTGCGCGACCTGGATCGCCGCACTGGACCGGATGAAAGTCGGCGATTACGTCCAGCGCACGGTCGGCCTCAGGGACCGGCTCGGCAAGCCGCTGGAGGCGCCCACCAAGGCCGGACAGATCGCCGCGCTCCGGACCTTCTTCCGGGACTGCCAGGAATGGGAGTGGCTGCCCCGCCGCTTCGACCCACTACGCGCTCTGGCGATCCCCCGCAGCATCACCGCCCTCCTCGGCCCCGACCCGCGGGTGATCGCTGACGAGATCTGGGCCAAGTTGTTGTGGGCCGGTCTCAACCTCGACCCTGCGGATCTTCCGCAGACCCGGTCCGGGCACTTTTACCCCTTCGAACTGGTCCGCGCGGTCACGCTGACCTGGTTGTTCTCCGGCCAACGCAGCAACGCGATCGCCCGGTTGAGACTCGGCTGCATTCGGTGGCAGCACGACGGGAACTCGATCGTGGGCGACTCGCAACAGGTGCTGGCCCGCGACGCGGTCTGCCTGCTCGACGTTCCGACCCACAAGACCGGCACCGCCTTCGCCAAGCCGGTCGACCCGATCCTCGGCCAGGCCGTCGACGCCTGGCAGGCCGTCCGCCCGGACCAGCCGAAGTTCACCGACCGCCGCACCGGCGAGCACGTCGAGCTGCTGTTCGCCGTCCGCGCCCGCCGCGTCTCCACCAGCTACATCAACAACACGATCATCCCGATGCTCTGCCGCAAGGCCGGCGTCCCGGACGCCGACGTCCGCGGGAACATCACCAGCCACCGAGCCCGGACCACCATCGCCAGCCAGCTCTACAACGCCAAGGAACCGATGACGCTGTTCGAGTTGCAAGCCTGGCTCGGACACCGGTCTCCGCAATCCACCCAGTACTACGCGAAGATCACACCGAACACTCTGTCCAAGGCGTACTCCGAAGCGGGCTACTTCGAGCGGAACGTCCGCACCATCGAGGTCCTGGTCGACCGCGACGCGGTCGCCTCCGGCGCCGCCGCGACCGGCGAACCCTGGCAGCACTACGACCTTGGGCACGGCTACTGCACCTATACCTTCTTCGAGCAGTGCCAGCACCGCATGGCCTGCGCACGCTGCGACTTCTACACCCCCAAGGACTCCACGAAAGCCCAACTCCTGCAAGCCAAAGGCAACTTGCAGAGGATGGCCGTCTCGATCCCGCTCACCGAAGATGAGCAAGCAGCCGTCACCGACGGCCAGAGCGCACTTGACCGCCTCCTCGACAGACTCGCTGACACCCCCACCCCGGCCGGGCCGACACCCCGGCAGCTCGACGTCCCGGCCGGCGCCAACCTTCTGCCGATCCTCAACGTCCGCCAGGGCAAAGCACAGCAAGCTTGACAATTCTGATTCCACAGAATGATGCGGTTCACGGCTCCCTCGACGCTGCCCGAGCTCCAGTCCAGGGTGAGGCCGGCGATCACAGCGTCGAGGTCTCGCCGCAGGTGGAGCGCGAAGCCAGTGAGCCCGGGCAGCCGGCTGGCTTCGACTGCGTCGATCCAGGCAGGGAGCGTGGCGCCGAGGCGGTCGGTGAGCATCTCGCCGAAGTCGCGGACATGTGCGGCAGCCGTGTCCAGTTCCGGACAACGGGTCAAAAGGTCCTTGAGGCCGATGCGGTCCTCCTCACTCAGGGTGGCGGGGTGGCGGGTGAGCCAGCCGGTCACCTGCCGTACGGTCGCTGGCCGTGGCGGTGCGGCGGACGGGTCCCTGCGCAAGGTGGCAATGTGGGCTCGGACCATGCCGTAGGTGACGGGAGCCTGCTCGGCGACCAGTTCGCCGTGGAGTTGGGTGACGCTGGTGCATCCCTCGGTGAATCGTCGTTCGAGGTAGGGCTTGTAGGGATCGAGTCTGCTGGGCCGGGGCCGGTTCTCGCGGATGGTGTCCTGCCAGCGTGAGGCGTTCGCGTACGGAGGACGGTGTTGAGGCCCCAGCCCAGATGCCGGGCGATCGCCCGGCGCGAGTGCCCCTGGGCGAGCATCTCGTGGACCAGGGCGTGTGCGGCCTTCTTTCGCGAGGCCCGCCGGCCGACGGGCTCCGCGTCGTCTTGCGATCCCCCTGACGTCGGTCGGGTGGCCTCTGTCAGCGTGCCGCTGGGCGCTGGCGTGCGCAGACAGTCGCGGTGGGCAGCGACGCAGGTCTCCACGGCGCGGCCGAGGCCCTGCCACAGATGGAACCGGTCGGCGACCTGCAAAGCGCCGGGTGCACCGCGCCGCGCGCCCTCGGCGTAGGCACCCGCCCGGTCCCGGCAGATGATCTCCACGCCGGGATGACAGTCCAGCCAAGCTGCCAGCGGCCCGGCTTCACGGGTCGGGAGCACGTCGACCACGCGATGGTCTTCGACGCTGGTCAAGACGGTGGAGTAGGTCTGGCCGCGACGGATCGCAAAGTCGTACACGCCCAGCACGCGGGGAGTACTGAATCGCGGATCGGGCAACGCCATGACCCTGCGTGTGAGCGATCATGAAATTCCTCAGGCAGGGCGGGTTCTGCGTCACGTAATTCCCCACCCCCGCGGTCACGTAATTCCCCATGGGGACGACGGAC